>NZ_ATVI01000007.1:0-300000 GCF_000420645.1 Nevskia ramosa DSM 11499
CCAAATTGACGAAAGGACAGGACAATCTCGAACTTTCGATCGCGCCAGCTCACCGACATAATCTATTCCGACGCGTTTTCACACAGCCTCAGCCCGCAGCCGCCACTTGTCCTTCGCGAATCACGGCGTAAAAGCCGACGTTCGCGACAGTCATGAAGCGGCCTATCGCCTGCGGTCGAAAAGTGTGAAAGCGACATTCATTTGGCCTGACGGCCGTCGATGATTCCCGACGTGTTCGAAACAGTGCTCGCCAAGACATTTCACCGCGGCTACCTCCCTGGAAGCTGGCCTGCGCCTCTTGCTTTCAGTACGGATACCGAACGATCTCAGCGATGTCCGCCCTTCGGGGCCGTTGTGCCTTTGGAGAGCTTGCGGCGTGGGTCCGCGCGCTTGGCATCGGCAGTGAGCGACGTAACGAGTTCCGCCGCAGCGTGGGCGGATGTCGCCGTGCGGCGCGCACGCGCCATGACCGCGTCGACCTGGACTCGCTGCGCGCCTTGTCCTACGAGCAGGGCCGCCAGGCATTTTTCCCATGCGCGAAGTCCACTTCGGGGTGAAGGAAAAACCCGCTCCATCTCGAGCGTGACTTGGCCGTGGACGGCGGTCCAGAAGATCGTCAGGCCTTGGCGGGCATCCAGCACCTTGAGCACGCCAGCGTCGCGACAGCGAGCCACCGAACCGACGCAGTAGTCGAACATCCCCTTCATTCCACGCGGCGTGTCCTGCGCGATGGAAAGTCGTCCGCTTACCAGCGCGACGCGATAGAGGTCTCGATGCTCGAGCGAGACGGAACGATATCGGTGCGACATACACACGAAATCGAAGAGGGGATCGTCGGTCAGCGGTACTGAACGCAGCGCATCGGCGAACCGCACCACAAATTCGTCTGCCGTCGCTTCAATCAGCTGGTCCTTCCCGGAAAAATGGGTGTACAGCGACATCGTCGACGTGCCGAGGTCCTGGGCCAGCCTCCGAACCGTCAGGGCTCCGGCCCCTTCGGTCGCGAAGATGTGGGCCGCGATCTCCAGAAGTCGCCCTCGGGCGAGTGGTGTCTTGACAGGTTTCATAACACGGTTATACATTCCATAACGACGTTATACAAAAGAGAGGCGCGCCCGTTCGTAGGCCCGCCGCCAAGAGGAGGAGATTCGCGTCATGCCTTTCGTGATTACATCCCTGTGCATCGCAGACTATTCCTGTGTGGAAGCTTGTCCCGTGAATGCCATCGGCCCGCATCCAGACGATCGGGAGTTTCGCGCCGCCGAACAGCTCTACATCGATCCAGCCAAGTGCATCGACTGCGAGGCCTGCGTCGAAGCCTGCCCTGTCGGCGCCATCTTTGCGGCGGACCGCATTCCGCCGCGTTGGAAAGGTGCCATCGCACTCAACGCAGCCTACTTTTCGGAGCGACGCAATGACTGACACACGCGCAATGAGGATCGCCATCATTGGCTCCGGCCCGGCTGGCATGTACGCGGCGGCGCATCTTCTGGGAACACCTGCGGGGACTTGGCTCGACGGGCGAATGGTGCATTTGACCCATCGTCGCGTGGAGGTGGACGTCATTGAACGGTTGCCCACTCCATGGGGCCTCGTGCGCGGTGGCGTGGCCCCGGATCATCCCGAAAAAAAGCAGATCGTCGATGTGTTCGAGCGGGTGGCATCCCGGGAGGAGTTCCGATTCTTCGGGAACCTCGAAGTGGGCCGCGATCTGTCGGTGAAGGAGCTGTTGAGCTGGTACGACGGCGTGATCTTCGCGCACGGCGCGCAGGGTGACCGCCGCATGGGGATCCCCGGTGAAGACCTGGCGAACGTCGCTTCGGCCCGTGAATTCGTGTCCTGGTACAACGGCTCTCCCGACTCCAGTGCCCTGAAGTTCGACCTCTCGCACGAGCGCGTCGTCGTCATCGGAAACGGCAACGTTGCCTTGGACGTCGCGAGACTTCTCACTCGCGATCCGGCCCATCTGGCGAAGACCGATATCGCGACGCACGCCCTCGAAAAGTTGAGAACAAGCAAGGTGCGCGAAGTCGTCATCGTGGGACGGCGTGGACCGCTGGAGGCCGCGTTCAATCTCCCCGAACTCGAGGAATTGGCCGAGATCGAGGGAGTCGACATCGTGGTGGACGCCAAGGAGTTACCGAAACTCGAAGGCGAGGGGGGCAGCGCCGACATCGTCTCGCGTCGAAAGCTGGAGCGGCTTCATGAAATGGCGGCGATCGCGCCGAGCCCCGGCAATCGTCGAATCCTGTTGCGCTTCCTCGCCTCTCCCGTCGAGGTATTGGGCACGGGACGCGTGGAGAGCCTACGGTTCACGAAGAATCGACTGGTGGCGGATGTGCAGGGTCAGATGCATGCGCATGCCACGTCCGCGGACTTCGAGATCGACGCCGGCTTGGTACTTCGCGCTGTCGGGTATGCGGGAATACCGGTACAGGGTCTGCCATTTGACGCGCTCCGCCGCATCACGCCCAACTCCGAAGGGCGAGTCGTGCAGACGGATGGAACCGCGGCTGTCGGGCTGTACGTTGCGGGATGGGCCAAGCGAGGGCCCAGCGGCATTATCGGGACCAACCGGCTGTGCGCGCGCAACACGGTACGTACGCTGCTCGCGGACGCGGATCGGGGCGTCATCGGGCGCTCGCAACTTCCGAGTCGAGAGGACCTTGCGCGTCACTTGGTGGGGAAGAAGGCGCGCATTATTTCGTTCGCCGACTGGGAAACTATCGACCGACGCGAGAAGCGTGCAGGTCGAGCGGCGGGACGACCACGCGAAAAATTCACGACCATCCCCGCTTTGCTGGAAGCCGCTCGTCCGGAGCACGTGTCCGACATTGCCTCCGCCTCGAAGGCGCGCAGACTTGACGCCATTGTCGTGGGTTCGGGTCTGGGCGGCCTGTCCACTGCAGCCTGTCTGGCGGCCAGCGGCAAGTCTGTGATGGTGCTCGAGGCGCACGAGATCGTGGGGGGATGCGCGCAGACGTTCCGTCGGAAAGGTATCTGGGAATTCGATTGCGGCGTGCACTATGTCGGCGGGTGCGTCCCGGGAGGCGACGGCATGATCGCCACCGTTTTCCGCGGCCTGGGTATTGAGGATCGGATCGCCTGGTCGCGGTTGGACGACAGCGGCATGGATACCGTCCAGTTCCCGGAGCACCAGTTCAGGGTGCCAACGAGCTGGGCGGGGCTCACCGCGAACCTGTGCCAGTGTTTTCCCAAGGATGCCGACGGGCTGGCCAAGGCCGTTGCCGAGCTCCAATGCATAGGGGAAGGTTTCGATCGCATCAACGATGTCCCGCACTCCCTTGGCGTGCTTCTCCCGTTGCTCAAGCGTCCCGTCGAAGTGTTCAAGATCGCGCGCGGGCTCGAACTTCCGATCGGCCGGCTGTTCGATCGCTACAAGTTGTCGTTCCACGCAAGAGCGGCCCTACTTTCGTTGGTCCACCTTCACAACACGGCGCCCTCCAGAACGCCGGCGTTGCTAGTCGCGATGCTCCTCCGCTGCTTCTTCAAAGAGGGCGCGTTCTTTCCGACTATGGGCGGACAGGTACTCCCTGCCAACCTGGTGGAGGTTATTCGCTCGCACGGCGGCGTGGTGCGAACCAAGGCGCGGGTCCGTTCAATTGACGTCGAGGGCGGCCGCGTGCAGGGCGTGACGCTGACCGACGGCGAGCGTATTCGCGCCGATGTGGTCGTCAGCAATGCCGACATACATCGCACCTTCCAGGATCTCATCGAACCGCGTCATCTGAGCCGTCGGACGCTTGACCGCATTGCGCGCCTCCGCCGTCCGCATTCCATCTACTCGATGTATCTGGGTGCCGATATCGACCTGTCGCGTACGCGCCCGGCGACCAACTTCATTCTGCATGATCGTTACGACATGCAGACGACGTTTGATCTGCTCGACAAGGGACAATGGGATCCGAAAGGGTGGCTAGCCATCAGTTCGCCAACCCTCAAGACAGGCGGCGTACGTCACTACGGTCCGCCGGGTTACAGCTCGATCGAGGCTTTCTGCGCCGTGCCCGGCGAGTACGAGTTTTGGGGTGGCGGAGACCCAATGGCAGGAACTGGCTACAAGTGGTCGCCGGTCTATCGCGAACGCAAAGCGGAGATCGAGCAGGTGATGCTGGATCGCATCCTTCGCGCACTGCCTGAGCTGCGCGGGCACGTCGCGTGGCAGGAGTCGGCGTCGCCGCTCACGCATGAGCGATTCACGTTGTCGCGAATGCCGTACGGCCCGGAAAACACGGCCGACCAGCTTGGCCCGTTCCGTCGTCCGTCCGTTCGCACCGAGATCGACGGCTTGTTCCTGGCCGGTGCATCGACAGCTTTCCTCTACAGCATTGCATTCACCCTGCGCGGGGGCGTCGGCGCTGCATCGGAAATACTGGGGCGCGACTTGTTCGCGGAGTTCCACAAGGGCAAGGTCATTGTGGATCGCAACGCGCTTCCGGCCCATGGCGCCGACTGGGATCCATTCCAAGCGTGCCGAGGTCACTCCCGCCGACCGGATCCCGTCGACGAAAAGGACGCGGTGGCGGCGTAAGTGGAGGCGTGATGAATGGCAGCGAATGCGTTCGGCGGCCCTAACGCGCATCAATTCACGCCAAGCAAAGCAGCTCACACGAGTGAAAACACATGAGCACCTACGTATCTGACAATCGCCCCGAGACGAGGCTCTCCGGCAGCATGAAGTTGGCGTGCGGCACCGCCGCAGTTCTCGGCGCCGCAGCTGCGGCCAACGGCCTTTTTATGTTGGCAGACCCTGGAAGCTGGTATTTCGCGGTGCCCGGCGTGACCACTTCGGGGCCCTTCAATCAACACTTCATCCGCGACATCGGGCTTATCTTTCTGCTTATCGGGACGGCCTTTCTCATCGGCGCTACGCGACCTGCGCTACGAGCCTCGATGTGGTCACTTTGCGCGCTCTGGCTGTCCGGTCATTCTCTGTTTCATTTCTGGGAAGTCGCGGTCGGAATCTGTTCCTCTTCGGCAATCGCGCGCGACTTTCCAGCGGTCACGCTGACCGCGATCATCGCCGTAGTGATCGCCGTGATGGCGATTCGCGCCGCAAGGCTTGAGAAGCTGGCGCCGTGATGATCCGTTTGAACTAAAGCTCGTCGATAGCCGCGACCCCAAGCGCCGCGATACCTTCCGAATGCTGGAGAGCTACCACAACAAGCGCACTGGCATGATCTGCTTCGGCGCTGGGTGAGATAACCCAATGATGTGGGCGCACTACGCCGACAAGCATAATTGCGGTTGTGAGAACCTTCGCGACAATCTGCCCTTATCGAGGGTAGGGAGGGGGGGTCGTGTCGGGTAGTTTCCATGTGTGGAGATGCTCCTGGGGTCAGCGGTAGAAGGCTGCGGGCAGTGGCTGCAGGTCCTTTTCATTGCCAGTATCGAGGTAGCTTCCGGATCAGGGTCAGTAGCTCGCCTCCCAGATTTCTTACGTGTTGAAAATTATTAAGGGCCGAAGCATTTAATTAATAAGGGCCGGTGCACGACACCAGGAAGGCGAACGCCAATATATTATTTAACATAATATTTAGAGCCCCGGTCGTTTCAGGACTGTCCGTATAGCATCACCCTCCAAAAAAAATAAGAAAGGGAGGGGATGTGCAGGATTTCGATTTCAAAGGCTTCATGTCGTCGTTTTCCATGACCGTTGACAGCGCTCAACGCGTGTTCGGAATCAGCCGACGAACGGTTATTCGATACCGGGTAACAGGGCAGGTTCCAGCGACTGCCGTACGCCTCGCGCGCTCGATCGAGCGAGCTGCGCCGCCGTGGTCGCGCTCGTTCTGGCGTGGCCTGCAATACGGACTATCTCAGCTGCCCGAAGCGTGGCGCGCCGACCTATACGGTAAGGACTGGAAAAAGGCGCTGTCGCCTGCAGAGCTAGCCAGCCGGCAAGAAGCCGCCGACGCCCTTGAATACTGGCGGCAGGAGCGGGCGGCGAAGGAGGCCGAACGTTTGGAGGCGATCAGCCGGGCGCGATCGAAACGGATGCTGAAGCTTCACGCGACGAGGCGTGCGGCGAGGGCGGGGGAGCCAACGGCGGCCGATACAGCCGCGCGCTAACGGGATTGTCCGTTACCGTCCAATATGGGGTTTTGCTTGCCAAGCATCGACCTTCACACGAACATGAATTTCCCGCCAGCAATGAACATTCCCTCGTTCAAGAATCGCAGCCCTGCAGCGATAGTCACCGATCATCAGTTCTTTGACTCGTCCGCCCGAATCTTCAGGGCTATGTCTTGGATCGAATACGCGAAGGAGAGCAGGAATATCAGTGCCATGGAATATGCCGCGCTCGAGACAAGAATTGGCATTGAACAACTACTGTTTGAACAGCTGATCGTCGGCGCGGGAACGAGGCTGGACGCCGCTCAATATAAAAAATGCAAGGGCAAGGCCACGCAACTCAGCCATCTACTCGAATCGCTAATTCCCAAGTATGAACTATTGGTAGAATTTACACGGGCTATGTCCCCAGTCGGATTTCCCGTTACTAAATGGGACAACCGCAGGCTGATCCGCGACAGCGGGACAGTGTCTAACTATTTGCATTGGTCCGGCGGACTTGATTCCACCGTTCAATCTTCTGCCTGGCTCGACAAAGCGTTAGAGGTGGTGGGGACGGCAGCCGGCTATGTCTGGACAGGCATTACGACGGGCAATACTGCATTTATGCGACTCGATGATGCAGCCCCTGAAATACAAGGACTTTGGGATTTATTCTCCAGAGGTGAGATTTCCGCCGACGCCGCTCGCCAACGCGCGAACAAATTAGACCCAATACTCAGAGAAAGATGCGCGGCAAGTCTGGAACCCTTACGGATAGACCCCCATTACACGCCCAAGTAGGCCTTCATATCTTCGACCCAGGTTGTGCGGCTGCACCGGCACGTCAGATCTGCACGCCGATCAAGCCGGCAGCTATACGGTTTCCTTATCAGGCTATGTGTGTGATTTACTTTGGCGAATTTCCATCCACGCCGAGAACAGTCAGCGCCAATGAAAGCTTTAATTCTCCTGTTCGTTGTTTTGGCGATCCCTAACAGCCAAGCCCAAAAGAACGCTCCGGCACCGCCAGCGACGCAGCAACCCCAAGCCACCGCAGCGTCAGAAAACAGTGCAATTGCCGCTCAGCTGGAGAAGATCGCCCAAGCCCAGCAGGCAAGCATTGCGATTCAGCAAGCAGAAAGAGAGGCGCAAAAAAATGATGATCACGACAAACGCGATCTTGCAGCTCAAGAGGCTATGGCCGGCTGGGCAATGTGGTCGGTCCTCATCGTATTTATCGGAACGGGGCTAAGCGCCGTAGGCCTTTGGCAGTTGATTCGTTCGTTACGCTTGACCCGCGATGCAACAGTAGCGGCGCAGAGCGCAGTGCAGGTCGCTAGGGATACAAATGAAGCACAAGTGCGGCCATGGATTTCCGTCTCGTGTTCGTTGGGAGAGCCCAAGCGAGAAAAGACGCAGGCTGGTACTGACGGCATATTTTTTAACGTAACGTGCAAAGCAAAGAATCACGGACGCTCACCCGCTATAAACGTAGCCTTCCGTGTCGAGCTTTCGTTGTGCTCGCAGTCTACCCCAGTTGCCCACGAACTAATGACGCGGTATTGCGATAAAGAACGCTCTAAGACTGGGCAAAACGACGTTCACGCGCAGACAATCTTTCCCGATGAAGAATCGATACATTCATGCCATGTATTTCTGTCAGATACCGCAATTGACGAAAATTTTAAAGCCCTTGGTTGGTATATCTCACCAGTTGTATATGGTTGCCTCAGTTACAAATCGCCATATACAAACCGCGTTCATCAAACGCGATTCTCGTACATCGTTTCATCATTCGATGCGGAAAAAAAGTATCCCGTGGTGATAAGACCTGACCAGCCCGATTGGCTCAGCGCACCGATTTTCCTCGCAAAACCCGCAACGATCATCTGCGATTGAATATCTATGCTCGTGCCGCCGCTACGTTTCGCCAGAGCCAAACACCAATCAAACCGGCGGCCGTCGCGGCCTTCCAGTGCATGCGGTCGGTTGTGACCAGATAGAACGCGGCCGAGGCCGCGAGATTGATACCGACCGACTCTGCGACCTGGGCACGGCGCGGCGTTGCCGTGATGACGGCAAGTGGGTTCATTGTCGATCGGCCAGCGGCGAGACGATGAGGCCGCGCGCTTCGAGCACGGCCAATCGATGGTCATGCTCGCGCACCGTGGCCGCCAACTCCGGGACCTGCAGCAGCGATACCGACATCGCCTGCACCTGATCCGATAGCGCGTCGATACGATCGAGCGTCCGGGCAGACAGCCACGAAACGATGACCAGCAGCATCGCGCCGAGGATCGACGCGACACGATCAATCGAAACCACATTGGCCGGCACAATCATGTCAGCCGGCGTGCTCGTTCATCACCACGGCCACGCCACCGAGCGCCGCAGTAGCGCCGTGCACCACGTCCGGCGCGATACCGAACAGCGGGGCCAGTGCGGCGAAGATGGCGGCAAGGCCGGCCCACGTGGACGGCTGGAATACGCGTTTCTTGAAGGCGTTCATTTCGATCAGGCAGAGCGGACGTTACGGTTGAAGCGAGAACCCGAAGCCGGCGCGATGGCGCGAGCTGCAGCGCGGGCAAGCGCAGGATTTGCGTTGATCTTGTTGACCACCTTCTGCACCTTCGCGGCCGACAGCGGCTTTGCGGCCGTTGCAGCGCCCTTCGGGGCGATGGCGACGGGCACCGGGCGGCCAGACTTGGCGCGTTCTTCAGCGGCGCGCTTTTTCGACAGCGCGAGCGCATCGGCGATCAGCGCGGCCGTGGCTTCCGGCGTGGCCGGAGCCGTTAACGCGGCGGCAGGCGCAGCGATCGACGCCGGGGCATACGTTGCGGCCGGCGTGAACGCTGGCGAGCTGGCAGACCCCTTGATGCTGGCGAATGCATTGCTGACGGCCGCCGATATTTCGTCGCGCTTGACGTACAGCAGCGCGGCGGCAGCGATGCCGACACCGAGCTTGACGTAAAGTGCCGTGTTGTTGCCTTTCATGGGGTCACCCGATGGTTTGCGAATGGCAGGCGCAGCGATGCGCGCCGGCAGGTTGAGAGAGGCCGCTTAAGCCGCTGCGCGTCACGTACTCGGTTCGGCCAGGCGCAACCGGGATCGAGACGCCGCCCCACAGCGAGCGGATGAACGTCGGCGCGTCGCAGTGCAGGGACGCATCCCAGCGACTGCCGCGGCGAATCGCATCGGCGCACTTGTCCGCCGCTGGACGCGGCAGGCCGACGCTATCTCCGATGCCGACGACCACGCCCTTTCCTAGATCCACAGCGCCACGCCCTGCAGCTGCGCCTGCACCCTGCGCGCCGGCCGTCGTGATCGCGCGATAGACCATGAAGCTGCCGACGCCGATCAGTGCCAGCGTGGCGACGCCTAGAGCCTTGTCGACGGAGCCGGTCATAACGATCAGGCGAGGAACAGCGCGCGTTCATCCGCGCGCCGCGATGCGAGGCCGGCGACGACGGTCAGCTTGCCGTTCACCGTGGCCTTGTTGAACAGGGCGATAGCATCGGCCGCGCCGCGCATGTCGCCAGCCTTCGCGAGCCGCGCGGCCGTCGACGAACGAAAGGCACCGGCGCCGATGTTGAAGGCGAGGCTTACGAACGCGGTGCGCTGATTGGCCGTCAGCTTGACGCCGAGGCCATCGACCGCCGAGACAGCCGCCGCGACATCGCGAGCGAACAGCCCGTCGATCACCGAGGCCGGCGCGGGGTTGGCTTTCGTGTACTGGCGCAGGTAGCCGTCCGCCGCCGTCAGCTTGTGGCCCACCCCGAAAGTCTCGATGCCGGCCGAATCGCGATAGACATACGCGACCCGCCCTTCGTGCCGCTCGATGTAGCTGGCGAGTGAGTTAGGCATGAACGGCAGCGCCGGCAGGAACGACGACGGCAGAAACGATGCGCTCGCGCGCCTGGAATACAACGCCAGCGTCAGCAGGGTGACGATCGCGAGGACGGGGGCGGGGCGAATGTTCATGGATCACGAGTGACCCCATTCCAGCCGCTGATAGATCACCTCGATACCGCCCGTGTGCGTGGTCGTATCGTCCTGAATGTAATTGCCGGCTTTGAAGTAATTGGTTCCGCCCGCCCACGTGCCATCGAACTGATAGCTATGCAGGACCTGGACGTTGCCCGGATCGGCACCGAACGGGAACACGTCGCCCACCGGCACCGCTGGCACTGGATGCGCTACGCGCAGCGTCAGCAGGCCATTCACGATGCGGCAGTCATAGGCGTATGAAGCGCCGACCGGAATCGAGATCGACGCGCTTTGCTGCACTGGCGCACCGCTGGCCGGCGTGGTGCGAACGATGTTGTACAGCTCGACCGTTGAGCTACCCGGCGTGGCCTTGCGGATCACCGAGATAATCGGCAGGCCCGTTGATGGAACTTTGCCGTGCACCTGGTTCCAGACCGTGCGGGATTGGCCGGTGCCGTTCAGCGGGCTGCAGAACCTCGTTACGCGCAGCACGCCAGATTGCCAGTGCGTGCCGGTCGTAATGTCCCAATCGCCGCTTGCACCGCCGATGATTCGCTGTTCGCGCCCTTCGCTTCGCGGGTGCGGCGTCGGATCGTTCGGCGATCCGCCATTGGCATCCACCGGACACCACAGCAGCGATTCACCTTGCGCGATTGCAGCGCCGGAGTTCGGCGAGACAGTCAGTGTTGCCGAGCCGAAGGCAAGGTACGGATCGGCGACGGCCGGCGGCCGCGCGAGATTCTGCAGCTGGCCGTATTGCAGCGTGATCGGCGTACCCACTGCCGGCGGCGCAACCGCAGACGGCGGGATCGTGAAAGAGCCGTAGTTTGACCAGCGGATGCGGCTGACCAGCTGGGCACCCTGCGAAGGCCGATAGACACGGATCAGGCGAGACATCAGCCCGTCGCCCGCAGACGCCAGCGCCAGAGCCGGGCGGCCTCACCGACGACACCGAGCGCCCGGATGCGCAACGTCAGATCAGCGCCCGGCGTATGGGCGAACTCAGTCAGATAGCCGCCGCCCGACGCCGTTCCGTAACCGAACCCGGACAGATGCGCGCCCTGCCGGTAGGCAGTGCCGGCAGCGTTGAAGAACAGGCGACAGACGCCGGCATAGCGGCGCGTGCTGGCAGTGCCGGGAGGGACAAACACGTCCAGCCCGTCCGCAGTCACCGACACCGCGTTCGACGCGCTGGCCGACTGGAACAGCACGTCAAAATCCAGATCGAGTTCGGTCCGACCTTGAATCAGCTTGCCGGGGACCACGATCACGCCGGTACTGAAGTCCGCAGCGGCCGCCGCCAAAACCATATCGGCCGATTCATTGGCCGAAGCGTCAATGATCGAAGCGCTGTTGAGATACTGATACTTCGCGCCGTCGCAGATCAGCATGATGCGCCGCGCGTCGCCCGCGCTCTTTCGCACCACGAAAACGCGATCAGCATTTTCCGCCGCAGCCGCAGGAAGATCGGCGAGCAGCATCACGCCCATGGCGGCATTGCTCGCCTCGACAGCGGCGCGAGCGCGTTCCGGCGTAAACCACAAATTGCTCGGGTCCCCGTCTTCCGGCAGATCGTCCGTTGAATTCAGGCCGACCGTTGCGCGGGTCGGCGTGACCCACAGACCGGCGTAATCAACGTTTGATTGCTTCGCCAGCACTTGCCCCGCAGCGCCGCCGGCCGGCACGCCTGGACCGGCAGCGCCAGCGGCACCCGCGTTGCCCGTGTCGCCCTTCGCGCCAGTAGGACCAGCAGGACCAACCGCACCGGCCGGACCAACAGCGCCAGCGGAACCCGCATTGCCCGTGTCGCCCTTCGCGCCAGTAGGACCGGCAGGACCAACCGCACCGGCCGGACCAACAGCGCCAGCGGCACCCGCATTGCCCGTGTCGCCCTTCGCGCCAGTAGGACCGGCAGGACCAACCGCACCGGCTGGACCAACAGCGCCAGCGGCTCCCGCATTGCCCGTGTCGCCCTTCGCGCCAGTAGGGCCGGCAGGACCAACCGCACCGGCCGGACCAACAGCGCCAGCGGCACCCGCATTGCCCGTGTCGCCCTTCGCGCCAGTAGGACCGGCAGGGCCAACCGCACCGGCCGGACCAACAGCGCCAGCGGCTCCAGCGTTGCCCGTGTCGCCCTTGTCGCCCTTCGGACCTTCAGGACCAGCGGGACCTTCCTGATACGGATAGGCCAGCGCCGGGTTTGGAAATTCAGAATTGTTGACGGGCACAGATCAGCCCTCGAATGCGTAGAACGGACACGGCTGCAGCGCCATGACCCAAACTTCATTGGCCGGCGCGCTTTGCGTTTCGGAGAACGACGCCCCCGGACCCAGCCGCAGATGCAGCGGCGTGGCCGGGCCGCCAAAGCTCAGATAGAGCTGGCCGCTTGAGCTGGTATTCACGATCAGCAGCGCGCGCCGATTCGGATTGCGCTTGAACAGCGCAACGCCGCGCCCGGTTTCCCGGAAGGCGTCGCCGATCGTTTCGGCGTATTCCGGCGACGGGCGCGGCTGGCTCATTACTGCGCGCTCGCCTGGACGCGGCGACCGTGCAGCGTCAC
The DNA here is from genome assembly GCF_000420645.1 of Nevskia ramosa DSM 11499. NCBI lineage: Bacteria > Pseudomonadati > Pseudomonadota > Gammaproteobacteria > Nevskiales > Nevskiaceae > Nevskia > Nevskia ramosa. Next base: position 12,626 of record NZ_ATVI01000007.1, read on the forward strand.
GTAGACGTCGGACTCGACGTTGCCGAGCTGCACCACCGACAGCGATAGGCGCACGTTGCCGCTGACACGGAATTTTTCCGCCAGCTCCCACGGCAGCGAGCCGTCGCCGGCAATGTTGCGCGCGTGCTGCGGCTGGACGAACAAGGCGCTATTGGTGCCGCCCTGTTCGAAGATCTGGATGGTGCAGTTCGCCGGCACAACTTCGCCGTCTTGCACCTGGGCGATGCTGATCCGCGTGAACTCCACATCGAAGCCGTCACGCGGCAGCTCGACAGGCGTTGCGATTGCGGCGGCGCCAATGGCGCCGGGCAGCGTGACGGCAAACGAATTGATGTAGTGCCTGGATGCCGACATGGCTTTTCCCCGAATGGATGGTTTGCAACAGCGAGGGCGCGCAGCGCACGCCCTCGCGGGTTACAGCCGCGATCAGCGAACGGCTGGCAGGCCGGTTGCGATCGACAGGGCAGGCGACGGCACGACCAGACCGCCCGGCATGCTGGCGCGCTCCGCATCGGTCAGGCCGTCGCCATCGCTGACGCCCCACAGTTCGGCCTCGATACGCGCGACCTGCGGCATCGAGAGGATCGACAGCGGACGGTCCCAGCGCAGGTTCAGCGCGAAACGCACGCCGCGCGGAATGCGGATGCCGTTGGCCGGATAGGCACGGCCGACGTTGTTGATGGTCACCGAGCCGCTTTCGCTGTACTGCGTGCGGACGGCGTTCGCACCGATGGGATCGAGACCGATCAGCGCGCCGCTCGCGACGATGTTGCTGGCCGGCACGAGATCGCGGATGCGCGCGGTAAACACGACCTGGTTGTCGTTCAGCACGAGTTCGGCATAGCCGCGTTCGTAGAACAGCCGGGTGTCGTAGTTGTCCAGCTCATCAAGCGGGGTCTGACCCGGCTGCAGCAGATTGGCCGGAATCGACGTGGGAACGATCCGAATGCCAATCGTCTGCAGCACGATGCCGGTTTCGTTGACGCGGCCGTCCTCGGTCAGATTGGTGTCTTCGAAACCCTTCTGGCGCGACACCGAGCCGCTGACGTCCGTGTAATTGACGGAGGTTGCCGCCGAACGGCGGAACAGGTTGACTTCGCGAACGCCGTTCATCACTGCATATTCGGCGTCATAGACGTGCGGGTAACGCTTGTTGATTGCCATGATTGAATCCTCTTTTTCGTGTCGATTGGCGCGGCAGAGCCGCCCCGATTAGTGGAGTGATGCGGGTTGGTTTTGGGGTCAGCCGATCTGCGAGGCAGGCACGTACGGGGCTTGCGAGAACGTGCCGGCGAGGCCATCCGAGGCGAGCGCCATCGGTTCGCCGCCGACGCCGTACAACGCGCCATTGCCGTCCTGCAGGCCGGCCATCATCGAGCCGTCCGAAAGCTGCATGGATACCGGCTGCATGCCGGGATAACCGGCGAGGTCCATGTCATGCGTTTCGCTCAGCAGGCCGGACAGCGCACCGACGCCGGCACGATTCACGACGCGGCTTGCGAGCTTGTAGAGGCCAATCGTCGCGATGCCGAGCGTCGCGCTGATCAGATGCGGGCTCTTGATGACCTTGCGGCCGAGCACGCCGGCACCGATGCCGGCGGCGATGTAGATGACATCACCACGCGCGCCGCCGGTCAGCTTGGCGGGCAGGCGCTTCATCAGCATGTCGGCGGCGATGGCACCACCGGCACCGATCGCGGCCGGCATCAGATGCGAGTCGATCACGTCACGCTTGATCGCCGGGGCGATCTTCTTGAACTTGGCCTTTGCTTCGGCGACGGCCTCTTTCGTCTTGCGGGTGGCGAGAGCCGAGGCGCGCGACTTGATGGCCGCCTGTGCCTTCGGGTTGTTCATCAACTTCTGGATGGCGGTAGCCATAGTGGTTCCTCAGCTTTTGCGGGTACTGCGTTGGGGGGAGGGTTTCGACGAAAACAGCATCACAAGGCCGATCGCGGCAGCGCCGCCGATCAGCAGCCAGCGGGGCACTTCAGGGCGCTGTTGCTGCGTCACGGCAGCTGCCGCAGCGGTCAGGGATTCAGCGGCGGGCAGGCCGGCGCGGGCGCGATCGAGATTGGCGCGGTTCAGCGCGTTGGCCGTCTTACTCGCTTCGTTCGCCTGGGCGATGGCCGGCACGCTGTTCAGGATGTTCTGCAGCCATCCCGGCGTGCCGGGGATCGGCGCCGCAACCGGCAGCACGCCGACCACGACCGGGCCGGCCGTGTTCTGCAGCGCAGCGGCATTGCCGGGGATCGTTGCGCCCGGAATCGTCAGCACCTGGCCGACGCGAATCTGATTGACGTTGCCGATCTTGTTGGCGCTGGCGATGGCCGCGACAGACACGCCGTACTGCGCCGCAATGCGGCTCAGGGTGTCGCCGGCTTTCACCGTGACGATCACCGCTTGAGCACCAGCACGAGCGCCAGCACGCCGCCGCCGATCATCAGCGGCACCTTGTTCGCCTCGAAAAACGAGGGTTGACCGCCGGCATAGAGCGGTTGCGTCGCAACGACGGATTCCGTCTGCGCGCGGGTCTGATCGGCTTGCGCGGTGGTCAGCGTCGCCTGGGCCTGCTTACGGCTGGCCGTTGCGGCGGACACCGTGGCGAGCGCTGCAGCGGCACCGGGAACGGTTACTGCAGCCGCCAGCGGCGCGACCTTGACGGCCGTCTTGACGACGCCCTTAACCGCCTTGCCGATCTTCTTGAAGATGCTGCCGAGCTGCGGCGCATCGTTACTCGCAATCTCAGCAGACATGCGGATCGCAATGCCGGCCGGACCTTTGCCTAGTGGCCATGGTTCCGTCGTTTCGACCGGAACCCATGCGCCTTGGATAAACGTTTCCGCGTAGACGTGAGAGAACACGCCGGGTTGCGTGCCGATCGCCATCAGGCGAACGCGGTGCCCGATGGCCGTCAGCAGCGCGGCGACAAGCTGCGCGTGCCCGTCGCAATCGTCCTGGCGGTTGCCCGGCTTAATGAGCCAGACCGGCGACATCAGCAGCTCAGAGCCGCGCGGATCGAGCGTGTAGCGAATATTGGCGCGAACCCATGCCTGCACCGCCGCAGCTTCGGCCGTGTAGTCCTTGCCGAGCACGCTGGCCACGATGGACCGGGCAAGCCCGAGGATTGCCGGATTCGTGGCCGCACCGCGCACGGTATTGCGCATGGTGACCAGCAGGGCAGAGATACCGGCAGCGCCGCCGCGCACGGTTGCGCGGGAGACTTTGCCGAGGCCGTTGATAGTGGTGACTAACATGGGCGACGTTGTACCGTCGCCCGGAACGCCTCCTGAATGGATATGACGGAGACGCATAAAAAAGCCCGCGCGAGGCGGGCTTTTCGACTTCAGCATGCTCTACGACAGCAGCGCAGCCGGCGTGACGCCGAGCACAGCGGCGATCTTTCCGAGGGCCGAAACAGTCAACGGCCGATCGCCTGATTCGATTCGCGACAGCTCCGCCTGGCTGCAGCCGATGTTGGTTGCGAACGCGGTCTGCTTCATTCGACGCGCACGCCGCAACCGGCGAATGCGCTCGCCGGTTGACTCGGACGGCACGGCCTCAAGCGGCGGCATGCTCGACGCCAGCGGGGGCGCTCGCAGCTTCCGGCGCAGCTTCTGCCGCGATCATCGCGCGGACCTCAGTCAGCAAGGCATCGAGCCATTCCCGATGCGGTGCCAGCGATGGCGCGATGGTCAACAGAAAATCGACCGCGCCGGCCTGGCTCAGCATCGGCAGCACGGCCGACACTTCGGTATCCGTCAGCATCGCACCGAGGCCACCGAGGACGGTTGCGGCGTCGGCCTGCTTTACGGCCATGCGCTTCAGCATCGGCAGCGCGTCGACGACGATCGCCTGCAGGCCCGCCGCTGGCAACGCTTCGGGTGCCGCGCCCGCTGCAGCCGTCGCCGCTGGCTGGCCTGCCGGCGTCACCGACACCACGCGGCGCGGCAGGGCGGCCGGCGCGGCTTGCTGCGCGCCAGCCAACAGCGCCGGCAGCGTGCCGGCAAGGTTCGCGAATATCTCGCCGGTTCGATCGGGTGGCGCGGAGTCCTCGCGAACGGCCTTGTTGATTTCCAGCATCTGCAGCACGCGGGCGAAAGGATCTTCGCCAAACTTCGCGAGCAGCATCGGCATCATCATTTTCATCATCGGATCAAGCCCGGATGAGCCGCCGCCTTCGGCCGGCCGATGCGACAGAAACAGCTTGAGCGTTTCAATCTGCGAGTCCTTCGCGGCCGACTGCATCCGCTCGAACTGCGCCGCCTGGGCCGCCTGGCTTTCGCGCTGCAGGCCGGCGAGGCCGGCGAGTAGCCCGGCGACATCGAAGCCGGCCGGCGCCGGCGCTGCAACCGGAACCGGCAGCGCTGCGGCGGCCGAGCTGGCCGGCGCTTCGACCACCATGCGGCGCGCCTGGCCGCTGTATTTGCCATCCGCGACGGGTGCCAGCTCATATTCGCCGGGGCCGTATTTCGCGATGCGCTCGCGCAGCGCGTCCGGGTGCTCAGACGCCGGCACTGTGAACAGCATTTCGCCGCGCGAGCCGTCCGGTCGCGTGCGATGTACGCGAAGGCCGAGCTTCAGCCGAGGCCCGGCGAGGGTATCGAGCAGCGATTCAAGATCATCAGCCCCGGCCGGCGTCGGACTGGCAACAGCATCCGACGCCGGCAACTCGCCGGCAGCGGTCGGGGGGAGGGGTTCGGGTTTGGTCATCGGTTTCACCTTGGGGCGAGAGACAGCAGGATCAGGAGGCAACGGGGCTTGCAGATCGGCAACGGCAACGTCGTCGCCTTCATCGGGATCAGGGGCCGCAACCGCATCGACGCGCGGCGCAGGTTGCTGCGCCCACGGCGGATACGGCTGCGCAATCGGCTTCACACCGCGCAGCGACTTCGCGCGAGTGATGACGGGGACAACAAGCGGCGGCGTGGTCGGGTTGGTTCGCGTGGCGGTCGGCATGGATGAAAGAGGGGGTTAAGCGGCGATCCGCGACGGATCGGGAGGCCCGGCCGGTTGTTTGGCCGGACAGTTATTGACACGGGTCCAAGGAACAGCAACGGCAACAGCGGACAACGCGATATCGCTGCGCCGCACGATCAGCCAGCGCTTGACGCGTGTACGCAATGCAGAGCGCACCGCAAGCCTTGCGACGACTTCAGGACGGCCCAAGGCTTCGCGCCGAGCGCGGAGCGCAGCACGCCGCCGCGATCGGCGAGACGGCACCGCCGCGACAGCCACGGCCACCGCGTCCACAACGGCAGGGTCGGTATCCGCCGAGAATTCAAGCGAGAGCTGGACGCCGCGCACCTTGTTGGCCGGCACTTCGCCGTAGCAGTTCAAGCGGCCGTCCGGCTCGCGCAGCGTGTGCGCGGTCTGCAGCTTGCGAGGCGCGCAGACGCCTCCCATCAGTTCGATGAACTCGCCGAAGTCGCCAGCGTCCGCAGCCTCGCGCAGCCGTTCCATAACCCAAGCGCCGCCGTCCGCCTTGGGGTCAGGCTCGCGAACACGGCGCAGCTCGCGCCATACCGTGACGGGCGGCGCGCCGACGAACTGAAACAGTCGCATGCCCCACACGTAGGCCCATGCCGTCACGCGCTCGACAGCATCAGCACCGGCCGTTTCTTCGCGATGGCCGTCGTCGTCGGCATCAGTCAACGCATCGAGCGATCGGCCATCGATCGCCCTGGCGATGTACCGGGCCACATAGCTGACGGCTGATCCTTTTTCGCGGTCGATCAGCTCGACCACGCACCGCCGCACGGCCGCCCCGTTTTCGTCGGGATCGTCAGTCAAGGCCCATTGCTTCAGCAGGCTTTCCAGTTCTTCGCGACGATCCGGCGCGACATACATGAGCATGTGCCAATGCGGGCAACCGTCATGGTGCGGTTGCACGAATCGCGAGCCGTACCACCTGATTTTCCGTCGGCGCGCCTCGCGTACGAACCCATCCCACAGCTCTGCAAGCCGCCGCTGACCCTCACGAGGCGAGGTACCGCGATAGCGCGGATTTTCAGTCACGAACCGGTCCCGCCAGATGTGCGAGTGATACCGGCTCGCCAGCGTCCAAGTAACAAAGATCGCGTCATCGCCGCGACACTCCGCGACGAATTCAAGCCCGGCATTCCGCGTCATCATTTCGGTGCAGCGGATCGCCGGGTTAGACACGCTGGCGTCAATCGCTTCAAGCAACGACAGCGAATCGCCGGCATCGCTGATCGCCATCATTTCGGCAAGCATGTCGCGGTTGTCGGATCGCCGCCGCCGCGCCCATTCCATCATCTCGCGGGAGACGTACAGGCCGGCGCGTGCATGCACCTGGCCGGACTGGATCGCCTCATATTCCCGCAGCCGCGCCCACCGCTGGCGAGATACCTTGCGCCACCATTTCAGGGTGACCATCCGCAAGGCGCAGCCGGGCAAAGACCGCGGCCGTTTCGGTTGCGCAGCATCCACGTCCCAAGCCGCGCAGTGCGCAGCGAGCCGAGCCCATGCGCACAGCCCGCCGGCCGGCAAGCCCTCGACCATCACCCGCGCTTCCGCGCAGCGCGCTGCGGCCCACAGCTTCAGCGCCTTGTCGGTGGTCTGCACGGCCAGCGCATCGCGCGTCAGCTGGATCGCAGCTTCTGATTCGGCCGAAGCCTTCCGCACCCGTGCGCCGCTGCATTCGCGCATCGCCTCAAGCGCTGATTGCCAGCGTTCCGCCGTTGCCGCCGCCTGCCTTTCGAGCACGGCCGTTTCGGCCAGCGCTTCAGACTCCGCAAAGGCTTTCGCCAGCCGCCACGGCACCCGATCGCCCGCGATCTTGCGAACGATATCGGCCTGAAACCCCATCATTGCCGCGTCAAGATCGATGGGATTGGCAGTCCATTCCAGCCCCGCTGCCAGCCCGGCACCGGCCAGCAGGCCAGCGGGAGGACCAAGGGGGAGGCCAGCAGGCAGGCCAGCGGAAAGCGTCATGCGGCCTCGCGCATCGGCTGGCGGCAGCGGCGAACGAGATCGACCAGCCAGCGGGCGAAATCGGGCGGCGTGTGCTCGCGTTCGGACTTGCGAAGCTGCGGCCGATAGCTCGGATGGCCGACACGGATGCGGCTCGACGGGCTGACGACGTGCGACGGTTCCACGATCTTGAACGGCATCAGCGGCACGTCCCGAGGGTCAACGCCGACGATGTAGAGCTTCGTCCGCTTCTGCGCCCGATGGCCCCACCAATCCTGATCGACGGCCAACGTCCACCCGCCGAAGCGGTCAACCTGGCCCGGCGCTGGCAGCTCTTTCGCCGGCCAGAGGCGCGAGGCGACCGGATGCTCCAGTGCCCCCCCCCAAAGCCTGATTTGGTCGACCGCCCACAAGGCCAGCTCTTTTTCGCCCGGCACCGGCTTCGCGAAATGGCTCAGCCCGCCCCAAGCCCTGCAGGGTGGATGCGCGATCAGCGGCGAGCCGCCCGACCATGTCAGCGCGTTGCGATCTTCGTCGTACACGTCGCAGCCGGGTAGGGCCTTGTAGAACGAGTCACGGCGGGCGAACAGCACGGCCACGGGGAGCGGGGGAGCAATCGGCGCGATCACTTGTCGCGAAACTCCCCGCACCACTCGCCAGCCGAAACGGCAGGCCAGACCGCGACCACCGCGCCGGCCTGCCGCGTTGGCAGCGGCGAGCGCGCCCGGCATTCGCCGCGCCAGTGATAGACGCACACGGCGCAGGACGCGGAGTAAGCAAGCGCCGCCGAATGGGCGAACCATTCAGCCGACCCGACGACAGCCGCCGCCGGACCATCCGAGGCGTCGGCATCGTGCCGAGCGCGGGCCGCGCGTTCGTTCAGGACCGGCCGAACTTGCGACCGGACAGAGACGGCAGCGGCAGCACTCACGCCGCCGCCCTGGCTTTCGCCTGGCCTTTGTCGTGTGCGATCACCGCATGCAGGCCGCGCCCCGTGATCCGGGCATAGCTGTTGTTGTCGGGCCAAAGCTCAGCGAAGCCGAGCCGAACCACGACCGCCAGCGTTCGCATGCGACGCCGATAGACCAGCTTCCATTCATCCCGCCGCAGCAGCTTCAACAGCATTAGCTGCGGACGCGAGAGCGACGGGGCGGGGGTCACGACCGAACACCCGCCGGAACCGGCGCGCCATGCTCATCACCGATGGAATCGCACTGCACCGCACCGGCCGCGACCACCGCCGCGACGACCAGATGCAGCACCACGCGGCGAACGGTCGCGCGGCGTGCCGAACGGGCAGACCACGAGGCCGAAACCTTGTCGACCATCGGGCCGGCGTGCGAACGATGGACCGCGCGGGCGACGATCACGCCGGCACCTCGACCAGCATCCAGACCGCCCCACGCCCGCCGTCATTGAGCAGCGCGGAGCGTTTCCCGCCCACGGAAACCAGCACGCAAGAGCGCGGCGGCATCTGCCGCAACAGCCGGTCCAAGCAGCCGGCAGCATTCCTTTCCGCGAGCGCTGATTCAGCCCGAGCCCGCGTGCCTGCCTCGGCTGCAATCTCGTATTGGCAAATCAGCGCCGCCAGATCGGCCGAATCGCTGCGCGCTTCCGTGACGCCGTTCACAGAGTCACCGCCGACAGCGTCCCCAACAAAACAGACCATTCCGAGCGCAAACGCAGCGCATCGGCCGGGTGCATCGGCTGGCCGATATTCGCCGCCGCTTCGCGCAGCGCGTTGACCAGTTTCGGCGCGCCCACGATCAGGCCGGCAAGGTCACCGGCAGTCAGCCCGTTGTCAGTAACGACGCGGGTTTCCGGGCCTTCAATGGTGCAAATGGTTTCGCCGGCAAAGCGGCGCTCGACGATGCGAATCAGCGACACACGATCGCGGGTGGAGCGTTCCGCAACCGCCTCGAAAGACACCGAGGCGAGATCAGCGGAGCAGGCAGGTTGCGGATTGGATGGTGCGCGGTTCAGCGGCGATTCAGCCGCCCGCGACGACGTTGCACGCAGGGTTGCAGACATTCGGGAGCCCTCAAGTAGTTAGCCGGTCGCTGCGGTAGCCCGGAAAGTCCCGCCCCGGTAAGGGGGCGGGCGCGACCGGCTAGGGCAGCGAGGCGGACCGTAGCCAACGGACCGACGCTAAGCAACATCACGACGCTACCCAACAGTCCGATATGGGCTTACGCTGCACCGCGACAACTTTTGCTTTTTTGACTCGGCTAGGGGTCAGCTATGAATGCATCGAACGAACTACTTGATCGCATCGCAAAACGTCACGGACTCAAGTCCGATTACGCGATTGCGAAGGCTCTAAGCACGTCAACGTCCCGGATTTCGAGCTATCGAACTGGACGCACTCAGATGGATGACGATTCGGCCGTCCAAGCTGCAATTCTTGCAGGCGAAGACCCTGCAATCGTTATTGCCTCGATTCATTGCGAGCGCGCCAAGACAACCGAGGCTCGCGCGCTATGGGAACGGGTGGCAGCCTTGGCGAGAGGCGCAAACGGCGTTGCGTCACGCGCATTGAGCATCGGTGCCGTGCTGACACTTGGTTTGCTTTTTGGCTCGGCGAGTTTCCCGAACAGCGGCGCGAGGTTAGCGCCGCTTTTAACCGCCCTCGGACTTTACATAATATTTATTGTGCACTTATTATTGGTATCGTTTACGGAACCGTCGACACCAAGGTGTTGCCCAAGAAGACTTCGCCGCTTCAATGATGAAAAATGCCCGGCCGTCGCAATCGACGCCGGACATCACGCCGTAATCGGCGAACTCGTTACCAGGACGAATCCATGGACGTGCCATCCCACGCTGCTGAGACCCGCAGCGGCGTGAAACCCGAAATCGGCGTGACCGCGATGATCGTTGGGCTGTTCTTCGTGTGGGGCTTCTGCACGGTGATGGTCGACACTTTGATTCCCAAGCTCAAGGGCTTGTTTTCGCTCAGTTATGCCGAGGCGATGCTGTCGCAGTTCGCGTTCTTTCTGGCGTATCTGGTGATGTCGATTCCGGCGGGTCTGTTGTTGGCGCGTATCGGCTATCTGCGTTCGATCGTCGTCGGTCTGGCGGTGATGGCCGCGGGCTGTCTGTTGTTCGCGCCGGCGGCGAATGTCGGCTTGTATCCGATGTTTCTGCTTGCGCTGTTCGTGCTGGCGAGCGGCATCACCTTGCTTCAGGTGGCGGCCAATCCGCTGATCGCCAACCTCGGCAGTTTGCAGAGTTCGCATATGCGGCTGACCCTGGCACAGGCGTTCAACTCGCTGGGCACGACGGTCGGACCTTGGGTCGGTGCGGCGTTCATCCTGTCGGCTGGTGTCGATCTGCCCGGCGATCCGGCCACGCTTTCGACCGAGGCCCTCAGCGCGCTGCGCCGACAGGAAGCATCGGTGGTGATGGTGCCGTTCCTGACCATAGCCACCGCACTCGGCATTCTGGCAATCAGCTTCTGGCTGCTGCGCCGGAAGCCCGGTTTGCCAGACGTGCCGCATCAGGTCAGCGGCCGGGCGATTCTGGCACCGCTGCGTCATTCGCGCCTGGCGCTGGCCACGCTGTCGATCTTTCTTTACGTGGGTGCCGAGGTATCGATCGGCAGCATCCTGACCAATTACCTGATGCTCCCCGGCACGCTCGGCGAAACCGCCGCGCGTGCCGGCAAGCTGGTGTCCCTTTACTGGGCCGGCGCGATGATCGGCCGCTTCATCGGCTCTGTACTGCTGCGCAAGATCGAAGCCGCAAGCCTGCTGACGTTCTGTGCTCTCGGTGCGGCCACGCTCGCGGTGGTTTCCAGCCTGTCCACCGGCACTGTGGCAGCAGTGACGATCATCGCCATCGGTCTGTTCAATTCGATCATGTTCCCGGGCATCTTCTCGCTCGGCATCGAGAAGCTTGGCGACGAGACGCCGCAAGGCTCAGCATTGCTCTGCCTGGCCATCGTCGGCGGCGCCGTAGTGCCGGTGATCACCGGGCTCGCAGCGGATCACTTCGGCCTGCCCGCCTCGCTCCTGGTGCCGGCGATCTGCTACGTCGGCATCGCCAGCTTCGCCATCCTCACTCGCATCGGCGCGCTTGATCGCGCCGACGCTCATCACACCTTGCCTGCATGACCGATCAAGCTCCGCCGCCCACGACGACGCGTCGCGCCTTCCTGGCGGGCACCTCGTCCCTCGCCCTGCTCGCCTTCGCGCAGCGCGTCACCGGACAGACGCTGAACCGCGATCACGACGAAGCTGACATCGAGGCGCTGATCGCCCGCATGACCCTGGCGGAGAAAGCCGGTCAGCTCAGCATCTATTCCGATCCCATGCGTATCGGCACGCGTCGGCAGATCAACCCGGACGCTGGCCCAAAGATCGATAACGGGCTTGCGCAGCGCATTCGCGAAGGTCGTTTGATCGGGCTGTTCAACGGCGTCGGTGCAGCCGAAGGCCGAGCGCTGCAGCGGCTGGCGATCGAGGAATCGCGCTTGAAGATTCCGCTGCTGTTCGGCGCCGACGTGCTGCACGGCTTTGCCACGGTGTTCCCGATTCCGCTCGGCGAAACGGCGAGCTTCGATCCTGGTCTTGCCGAACGCACGGCGCGCGCTGCCGCTATCGAGGCCAGTGCCAACGGCATCCACTGGACGTTCGCGCCGATGATCGACATCGGCCGCGACCAGCGCTGGGGCCGAGTCGCCGAAGGCGCTGGCGAAGACCCTTATCTCGGCTCGCTGTTCGCAGCGGCACGGGTGCGCGGCTTCCAGGGTCAACGTCTGTCGGACGCGGACAGCCTGCTCGCCTGCCCCAAGCATTTCGTCGGCTACGGTGGCGCCATCGGCGGCATGGACTACAACAGCGTCGAGATGTCCGAGCAGACCTTGCACGAGGTCTATCTGCCGCCGTTCAAGGCGGCATTCGACGCTGGCGCGCTGTCGACGATGAGTGCCTTCAACGATCTCAACGGCGTGCCGATGATGGCCCATCGGCCGCTGCTCACCGGCCTGCTGCGCGAGCAATGGAAGTTTCGCGGCATCGTCGTTTCGGACTACACCGCCGACCGCGAACTGGTGATGCACGGTGTCGCCCGCGACGATCGCGATGCCACGCGCCTGGCGATCCTTGCCGGTGTCGACATCAGCATGCAGAGCGATCTGTACAACCTCCACCTGCCCTCGCTGGTCGAGCGCGGAGAGGTGCCGATGGCGGTGGTCGACGAAGCCGTTCGGCGAGTGCTGCGGGTCAAGAAGCTGCTGGGCCTGTTCGACAATCCCTATCGCTCGCTCGATCCCGTGGTCGAGCAGCGCGATACCCATACGCCGGCCGCGCGCAGCCTTGCTCGTGAAAGTGCCCGCGCCTCGATCGTGCTGCTGAAGAACGAAGGACAGCTGCTGCCGCTGCGCAAGTCCAGCCAGAAGATCGCGCTGATCGGCCCTTTCGGTGCCGATGCCGACAATCTTGCCGGCCCCTGGTCGCCGTTCTCGGACATGAAGGACGCCGTGAGTCTGGAACAAGGCCTGCGCGCAGTCTTGCGTGATCCGGCGTCGCTCAAGGTGGTGAAAGGCTGCGATCCGGAGCAGATCATTCGCGGTGGTCTTGATGAGGCCGTGGCCGCAGCCAAGGCCGCCGACATCGTGCTGCTGGCGCTGGGCGAGTCACAGGACATGTCCGGCGAAGCTGCGTCGCGGGCGGACATCCTGCTGCCGGCCGTGCAGCAGGCGCTCGCGGAGGCGATCGTCGATGTCGGCAAGCCGGTGATCGTGCTGCTGCGCAACGGCCGCGCGCTGGCGCTGGAAGGCGCGGTGCGCGATGCCTCGGCGATCGTAGTCACCTGGTTCCTGGGCACCGAAACCGGCAACGCGATCGCCGATGTGCTGTTTGGCGATCACTCACCTTCCGGCCGCCTGCCCGTCAGCTTTCCACAGTCCTCAGGCCAGCAGCCGTTCTTCTACGGCCATCGCAACACCGGCCGGCCGCAGACCAATCCCAAGGACCCCTACTGGAAAACGCGCTATCGCTACGTCACCCATGAGGCGCTGTTTCCGTTCGGCCATGGGCTCACCTACTCCCAGTTCCGCTACGGCGAACCGGAGGTCGGCAGCGGCAAGCTGGCCTGGGATGGCGCGATCACGATCCGCACGAAGCTGACCAACATCGGGACTCGCGAAGCCGAGGAAACGGTGCAGCTCTACATCCACGACCGAGTAGCCAGCCTCACCCGGCCAGTACGCGAACTGAAAGGCATCCAGAAGCTGAAACTCGCCGCGGGCGCATCGCGCGTGGTGAGCTTCAAGCTGACACGCGCCGATCTCTGCTTCTACGACGCCGCGATGAACTTCATCGCCGAACCGGGCGAGTTCGAAGTCTGGGTCGCGCCGTCGGCGACCGCCGGCACGCCGAAGGTCTTCGTGCTCGAAGGGTCGCCGCTACGCCCTTGATTGGGCTGGGTGGGCACGCGCCGGATCGAGCGCCTCGCCGCCTGGAAAAGCCAGGCGCAGGTTCTTCAGCCAGGTGGTGCCGAACTGCCGCATCAGCGAGCCGGTGTTGTACGGCAGGCCGTAGCGTGCGGCCAGCGCCTGCACTCTTGGCGCAACTTCCGCGTAGCGGTTGCTGCACATGTCCGGAAACAGATGGTGTTCGATCTGGTGAGACAGATTGCCGGCCAGCAAGTGGAACAGTTTGCCGCCCTTGATGTTGCAGGAGCCGAGCAGCTGCCGCAGATACCAGCGCGCCCGCGTCTCGCCCTCCACCTGTTTCTGGCTGAAGTTGTAGGCGCCGGACGGAAAGTGGCCGCAGAAGATGATCGTGAAGGTCCAGATGTTGCGCATCACGTTGGCGATCGCATTCGCCGCCGCGACCATGCCGAACACCGCCCACGGTGACCAGGGCACGTAGAACGAAATCGGGATGGCAACCAGTGCCGCCGCTGCCGGCCAGGCGATGTAGTCCTTGACGATCTGCCGCCCGGCCTTGCGGCCGATATGGGCGAGCACCGGCTTGATCTCGGCGAAGGTCTTGCGGCCCTTCATGTGATCGTCGATCGCCTGCTCGTGCAGGGCCACGCCCTCCTCGAACAGCAGCATCAGCAGCAGGAAGGCGATCGGCTGGAACAAATAGGCCGGATGCCATTTCTGCATCGGCGTGACCCGCATGATTCCGTAGCCGACATCGAGATCCTTGCCGACCACATTGGTCCAGGTGTGGTGCACCACGTTGTGGGAATGCATCCAGCGATCGGATGGGCCCATCGTGTCCCATTCCCAGGTGTTCGACTGAATCTCCGGATCCTTCATCCAGTCCCATTGCGCGTGCATCACGTTGTGGGCGATCTCCATGTTCTCGAGAATCTTGGCGGTGCCGAGCATCGCCGTGCCCAGGCCGATGATCGCCAGCGTGGTCCACCAGCCGGCCAGCGCGTGGCCCCAGGCCGGCACGAAAAACAGGCCGGCGTAGATGATGAAGCGGCCGACCACGGCCAGGGTCCGCTGGGTGCGGATCACTCGCAGGATGTAGCGGCGATCGCGTTCGCCGCGGCTGTCGAACACTTCGTCGCGGATGGCATCCATCTCGCGTCCGAATTCTTCGATCTGGGCGTCGCTGAGGTCCACGGGCATGCCGGCGCTGTTCATGGTTCGGGGTCCTCAGAGGTCGATTTCACAATCGCCGGCAGCGGCGCAGATGCAGGTCTGGACGATGGCGCCCACTTCGTTGAGCAGCTTGCCGGTGCGCAGATCGCGTACGCAGCCACCGAGCAGCCGGGTGTTGCAGGTGTGGCAGATGCCCATCCGGCAGCCATGCGGTGGATTCATGCCGGCATCCTCGGCAACGCGCAGCAGCGGCGTCAGGTGATCGCCCTGCGCGACGATGCGGCTCTTGCAGAAGCTCACCTTGCCGCCGACGGCATCGGCCGGAACGCCGGCATAGGCAGCACGGAAACGTTCCACATGCAGCCGCCGCGACAGGCCGGCGCCTTGCCAATGTCGCTCCAGCGCTTCGAGCAGCGATTGCGGACCGCAGGCGTAAACCTCGCGCTCGCGCCAGTCCGGACATAGCGCCTCCAGCTGCGCCGCGGAGAAATGCCGCGCCTCGGAACTCTCGACACCGATTTCCCGGGTCAACTGCAGATTCAGCTTGTAACGGGAATGAGTCGCCGCCATCGCCCGCAGCTCGGCACCGAAGATCACATCGAATTCGTGCGGGGCGTAATGGATGTGCGCGGTGTCCGGCAGGCGTTCCTGGGCGATCAGTCCACGCAGCATGCTCATCGCCGGCGTGATGCCGCTGCCGGCGGTGATGAACAGCGGCTTCACCGGCTGCGCATCGGGCAGATAGAAATCGCCTTGCGGCAGGCCCAGCGGCAGGTAGTCACCGGGCTTCACATTGCGCACCAGGTGATGCGACATGCGGCCGCCGGCGATCGCCTTCACGGTGATCGTGATGCAGCGGTCATCGCGCTCCGGCGCCGAGGAGATCGTGTAGGTGCGGGTGTAGTGCATGCCGCCGATCGGCACGCCGAGTCGTGCATGCTGGCCAGCCCGATGGCCGCGCCAGTTGACGCCGGGGCGCAGAGTCAGCGTACGGGCATCCTTGGTCTCGTCCCAGACTTTCTCGACTCGGGCCTGCAGCGAATGGCGAGCCCAGAGCGGATTGACCAGCTCCACGTAATGCGAGGTTCGCAGCGGAAAGGCGAAGTAATCGGTGACGGCGGTGACGCGCGACCACAAAGACGGCGCGCTGCGCATCGGACTCGGATCGGTCTGCATCGGCTCTCCCCTCTTTTATAGTTTTGCTGGCGGCACGAGACGGAAGGACTCTGCCACGTCCGCATCCTTGCAGCCTAGCCGTTCGACGGCGCTGCAAATCCAGCGATCAGGCCGTCGGGATGTGCCGCCGCAGGAACTCGATCTGATCGCCGACCACTCGCTCGAAGCCTTCGCCGACATAGATGTCGAAGTGACCATCGCGATAGCGCTTGATCTCGCCCTTCGGTGCCTTGCGCGCATGGCGCAAGGTCGCCTTGGCCGGCGCCACGGTGTCGGTTTCGCAGACGCAGAACAGCACCGGGCAAGTGATGTCGCTCGTTCGGCGGCCGGGGAAATACCGCACGATGTCTAGGCCGAAGCGCGCCGCGACCTGGTTCTGGAAGGCAAGGCCCGGCGGCACCAGCCGCAGGTAGCCCGGTTCGCAGTCCGGCGCCGTCATCAGCGCCGCCGCACCGGGCTGGCCAGCAAGCGCGACCATGATCGGTGCTCGCCCGAAGGACGCTCCGAGCTTGTCCAGTGCTGCGAGCGCCGTGACCTTCGCCGAACTGATCGGGTTGGCCGCCATCGCGGAAGACAGGCCGTCAGTGAACGGACATTGGGAAACCACTGCTGCGACCTTGCCATCGTCGGCAGCGGCGACCAGCACGTGACCACCGCCGAAGGATGATCCCCAGAGAACGATCTTCGCGCTGTTCAACTCCGCGCGACCACGCACGTAGCGCAGGGCTGATTGCCAGTCCTGCAACTGCCGCTTGATATCGAGCAGCTGGCGCGGTTCGCCACCGCTGCTACCGAAGTGCCGGTAGTCGAACACCAGACAGGCGTAACCGGCGTCGACGAAGCGCTCGGCAAACGCCGGCAGGCGCATCTGCCGCAGGCCGCCGAGGCCATGGCCCATGACGATTACCGGATGCGGGCCGGAGCCGTCTGGCCGGTAAAGCGAGGCGCTGCACCAGGCATCGCCGGAGTCGAAGCGGACTTCGAGGGTCGTGGCCATCAGTAGTCCTTTAGAACCCGGTTGGCGGCAGCGGCATCGTCCTTGAACTTGCTCTGGATGTCCTGAGCGAGAATCTTCGCGATCGTGCCGCCGATCAGCGGCATCGAGCTTTCGATCTTCCAGCGCATGCGATTGACCGCGCCTTGCGGGTGCGCTT
Source organism: Nevskia ramosa DSM 11499 (assembly GCF_000420645.1). Lineage (NCBI taxonomy): Bacteria > Pseudomonadati > Pseudomonadota > Gammaproteobacteria > Nevskiales > Nevskiaceae > Nevskia > Nevskia ramosa. Next base: position 29,459 of record NZ_ATVI01000007.1, read on the forward strand.
CCAGCTTCATGTCGCAGCGGATGGTCACGGTCTTGAAGGCGTGGATGACGATGTCCAGACGGCCGGTTCGCGTCTGCATGTCCCAGGTATCGGTCTGGGTAACGGCCAGCGCTTCGCCGCCGCGGACAAACTTCTGGGCGATCTTGGGCAGTTCGATGCTGGGCTTCATCTTGAAGTTGCAGCAGATTTGAAGCTCGCGGCCCTCCTTTTTCTGGGACACCACCTCGATGTCCTGCAGGCCCAGTTCCCGGTACTTGCGCGGCACGAAGGCGAGATCCCAATACATCTTCTCGACGCGCTCGAGCGGCGCGGGCATGACTTGCTCGTTGCTGAATTCCATCGTCGTCTCCTTCCAGATCGTTCTTATTGGTTAGAGCCATGCTGGATGGAAAGCAGCGGCCGCTCTTGACGATTGCCGACGACGCGCTTGACACTTTGCGCCACTCGGAACCGAGGAGGTCTCGTGGGAAAACCGCTGCATCGGCGTGTGGTTCCGGAATCCTTCGTGCAGCTGGTGTACGAATATCTCGACGCGCGCGGCCATTCGCCGGAGGCGGTACTTGGCGAGCCCTGGCCTGCCGCGCAGGGTGGTGGCGTCGCAGTGGAACGCTGGGCCGGCATGCTGGATCGGGCTGCGCAGCATCTCGACGATCCCCTGCTCGGCCTGCATCTCGGCCAGACCATCACGCCGCGACACCTCGGCGTGCTCGGCTACGTGCTGCTGGCCTGCCACAACCTGGCCGCGGCGCTGGAGCGCCTGGAGCGTTACCAGCGCCTGGTTTTCGACGTCATTCCGATGAGCAGTCGCCCAGGCCCCGGCTGGGTGGAATTGGTCTGGGACAGCTCGCAGTTCCATCCCGGCCGGCTGGTCGGCGAGAACGGCCTGACCGTGGTGACGGCGTTCTGCCGCAGTATGGTTCGCACGCCGGTGTCGCCCTTGCTGGTGCACTTCACCAGTCCCGGCCCCGCCGATGTGCGGCCTTACGAGGACTACTTCCGCTGCCCGGTGATGTTCGGTCAACCGGAAGCACTACTGCGGGTCAGCCTGGACACGCTGGCGCTACCGCTGAAGAGCCCGGATGCCGGCCTGATCGCGGTGATGGAGCGCCACGCCGATCAGCTGCTGGAGCAACTGCCGCAGGAAGACGCCGTCGTCGAGCAGGTCCGCAAGGCCACCGCCTACCTGCTGCACGCGGGCGAGCCGGACATCGAAGCGGTATCGGCGCAGCTCCGCTGTGCATCGCGAACACTGCAGCGCCGGCTCAAGGCAGCGGGCACGGGCTTCCGCGAAGAGCTGGGTCTGGTGCGTCGGGAACTTGCCGAATCCTACCTGCGTGATCCGGGATTGCAGATCGTCGATATCGCGCTGCTGCTCGGCTATTCCGAGCACAGCGCTTTCACCCGCGCCTATCGGGAATGGACCGGGATGACGCCGCAGCAGGGGCGCGAAAAAATCATCACGCATTGATCGAAGCGATGGTTGTCGGCCCGGTTGAATCCATCGCCGGGCTGCAGCATTCTTCGATCAACGCCAACGCCGCCAGCTGCATTCCCTGAAACACGCGAGGAACGCCATGCCGACCCAGCTCTTGAACGACGCCACGGTGATCGGCGCCTGTCCCCACGATTGTCCGGACACCTGCTCGATGCGGGTCTTGGTGCAGGACGGCAAGGTGACCGGTGTCCAGGGCAACCCGGTGCATCCGTTCACGCAAGGCCGTTTGTGCGCGAAGACCAATCACTATCAGGAGCGCGTCTACCACGCTGACCGGATATTGCATCCGCTGCGCCGCACCGGGCCCAAGGGCTCGGGCGAGTTCGAGCGCATTTCCTGGGATGAAGCGCTCGCCACCATCGGCGAGAAATGGAGGGCGATCATCGCCGACGACGGCCCGACCGCGATCCTGCCGTACAGCTATCTCGGCACCCAGGGGCTGGTCAACGGCCTCACCGTCGGTGATCCTTTCTTCAACAAACTCGGCGCGACCGTTTCGGAGCGCAGCTTCTGCGACTCAGGTGCGTCCACTGCTTATGTGATGACCGTGGGACCGACGCCAGGCATGGATCCGGAAAGCTTCCAGCACTCGCGCCTGATCATCCTCTGGGCTTGCAACATGCTCAGCACCAACGCCCACATGTGGCCGTTCGTGGACCGGGCGAAGAAGAACGGCGCCAAGGTGATCGTCATCGACCCGGTCAAGACCGGCACCTCGGCGATGGCGGACCAGCACATCAGAGTGCGCCCCGGCACCGACGGCGCACTGGCGCTCGCGTTGATCCACGTGATCATCCGCGAAGGTCTGGTCGACCAGGATTACGTCGACCGTTACACCATCGGCTTCGAAGAGCTTGCCGAGCACGTGGCGCCGTATACGCCCGAATTCGCGGCGCAGGAAACCGGAATCGACGCCGAGGTGATCCGCAGCTTGGCCCGCGAGTACGCCACCGCGCAGCCATCGGCGATCCGCATCGGCGTGGCGATCGAACGCTCGGCAGGTGGCGGGCAATTGGTCCGCGCCCTCGCCTGTCTGCCGGCACTGGTCGGCGCCTGGCGCAAACCGGGTGGTGGCTTGCTGCAGTTGCCGCTGTGGGCGTTTCCGGTTCGCTGGGACGTGCTGCACCGTGCCGATCTGGCGACACCCGGCACCCGCGTCGTCAACCAGTGGCAGCTCGGCCGCGCGCTGACCGGCGACCTCAAGCTTGATCCGCCGGTCCGTTCGCTGTTCGTCTACAACAGCAACCCGCTGGTGGTGGCGCCCAACCAGTTGCTGCTCAAGGAAGGCCTGGCGCGCGAAGACCTGTTCACCGTCGTCAGCGAGCAGTTTCTGACCGATACGGCGCGCTACGCCGACATCGTGCTGCCGGCGACCACGCAGGTTGAACAGGTGGATCTGATGTTCTCCTGGGGTCATCTGTATCTCACCCTGAACCGGCAGGCGATCGCGCCGCTGGGAGAATCCGTGGCCAACGCGGAACTGTTCCGTCGGCTTGCCACCACCATGGGTTTCGAAGATCCGTTTTTTTATCGCAGCGATGAACAGATCATGCGCGATGCGATGGATTGGGCCAGTCCCGCGATGCAAGGCATCACCATGGAGTCTCTGGAAGAACAGGGCTGGGCACGCCTGAATCTGCCGGCGGCAGACGTATTCGCGCCGCATGCGCAGGGTGGCTTCCCGACGCCATCGGGCAAGGTGGAGCTGAAGGCGTCGATGGCCGCCGGCGGCAACTTCGTGCTGCCGACTTTCCGCCAGGGATCGAACGATCATCAGGATGGCTCGCCGGTGCCGGCGCTGCCGACCTATCGGCCGCCGAATGAATCCGGTGGCGGCGAACAGCGGCGCCCTGCCCGCTATCCGCTGGCGATGATGTCGCCGAAGAGCCATTCCTTCCTCAACTCGACCTACTGCAATCTTCGCCGGCAGGCTTCGCGCGAAGGCGAGCAGAAGCTGTTTCTTCATCCGTCCGACGCCACTGTGCGCGGCATCCGCAGTGACGACGTGGTCCGCGTGCACAACGATCGCGGCTCGTTCGTGGCAGTTGCCAAGGTCGGCGATGAGGCAATGCCGGGCGTGGTCATCGCGCCGATGGGTCACTGGATCGCCAGCTCGCGCGCGCAGGCCACTCCCGCTGCGCTGAATCCCACGGCCCTCGCCGACTTGGGCGGCGCACCGACGTTCTCCGACAATCGCGTCGAAGTGGGGCTGGCCTAATGCCACACGTCGTCACCGACAACTGCGAAGCCTGCCGCTACACCGAATGCGTGAGCATCTGCCCGGTCGATTGCTTCCATGGCTCCGGACAGCGTCTGTACATCGATCCCGATGTCTGCATCGACTGTGCGGCTTGTGTGCCGGTGTGTCCGGTCAAGGCGATCATCGATAGCTTCGATGTCGAGACCGGCGCCGAAGCACTGGTCGAACTCAATCGCCACTGGTCACGCGAGCTTCCGGTGATCGACGAAAAAGTACCGCCGCTGCCGACGGCCGAAGACCGACGCCAGGCGCTGGGCTACTAAGCGCTCAGTGGGGCTTACCGGGCCTGCCGCGCGTTGTGCAGTTCGATGACCACGTTGCCGCCACGGATGCGGCGCGCTTCCTTCGCTGAATCCGAGCGGAACAGCTCGAGCTGGTTCAGGTAGTTGTCGTCGATATCCTGGGTCACGTACTGGCCGGTGAACACCGAGCAGTCGAAGTTGACGATCTTCGAATGCTTGTGGCGCACGGCTTCGATCAGGTCTTCGAGATCCTGGTAGATCAGGCGATCGGCGCCGAGCAGGGTTTCCAGTTCGCCATGGGTACGGCCGTGAGCGACCAGTTCGGTGACCGACGGCATGTCGATGCCGTAGACGTTCGGATAGCGCACCGGCGGTGCGGCCGAAGCGAAGTAGACCTTGCGGGCGCCAGCGTCGCGGGCCATCTGGATGATTTCCTGGCTGGTGGTGCCGCGCACGATCGAGTCGTCGACCAGCAGCACGTTCTTGCCACGGAACTCGACCGGGATCGGATTCAGCTTCTGGCGCACGCTTTTCTTGCGCTGAGCCTGGCCCGGCATGATGAAGGTGCGGCCGATGTAGCGGTTCTTGATGAAGCCTTCGCGGTAGTTGACGTTCAGGCGCGCGGCCAGCTCGGCACCGGCCACGCGCGAGGTGTCCGGAATCGGGATCACCACGTCGATGTCGTGATCCGGCCACTCGCGGAGGATCTTTTCGGCGAGCTTGATGCCCATCCGCAGCCGCGCCTTGTAGACGTAGATCTTGTCCATCACCGAGTCCGGGCGGGCCAGATAGACGTGCTCGAAGATGCACGGTGAATAGCTCGGATTGATGGCGCACTGGCGAACATGAATCTCGCCGTCGAGCGTGATCCATACCGCTTCGCCCGGGGCGATGTCGGCAATCAGCTCGAAGCCGGCGGCATCGAGCGCGACCGATTCCGAGGCGATCATGTAGTCCATGCCGTGCGGACCTTCACGACGGCCATAGACCACGGGACGGATGCCGTTTGGATCGCGGAAACCGACCACGCCGTAACCGCTGATCATCGCCACGACGGCGTAGGCACCGCGCGCGCGAATGTGGACGCGGGATACGGCCTCGAACACGTCTTCTGGCGACACCCGTGGCGAGCCCATCATCATCAGCTCGTGGGCGAAGACGTTGAGCAGCACTTCGGAATCGGAATCGGTGTTCAGATGCCGGCGATCTTCGGCAAACAGTTCCTGCTTCAGCTGCTCGGCGTTGGTCAGGTTGCCGTTGTGGGCCAGTGACACGCCGAACGGGGTGTTGGTGTAGAACGGCTGCGCTTCGGCCGAGGTTGCGGTGCCGGCGGTCGGATAGCGAACATGGCCGATGCCCATGTTGCCGCGCAGGCGAACCATGTATTCGTCCTTGTGGAAAACGTCGCGAACCAGCCCGTTCTCCTTGTGCAGATACAGGCGATCACCTTCGCTGGTGATGATGCCGGCGGCATCCTGGCCACGATGCTGAAGCATCGTCAGGCCATCGTAGATTTCCTGGTTGACCTGACTCTTGGCAACGATTCCGACAATCCCGCACATGTCTGTTACTCCGAATCCGTATTTCGCAGCGGGTTGGCCGGCTTGAGCCAGTTCAGCCAGTCATCTGGCGCAATGCGCGCCAGGTCATCGGCCAGCGGCTGAAGGGCTGGCAGCAGTTTCGATTGCTGAACGACTGGCTCGCGATGCAACGAGGTGAGTTGTACGACCAGGGCCAGCACCGCCAGCACCAGCACACCGCGGGCGATGCCGAAGGCGCCGCCGAGCATGCGATCAAAACTGCCAAGCCCGGCGCCTTTGACGATGCGCGACGCCAGCCACGCGACGAGCGCGCCGACCAGCATCACCGACAGGAAGACCAGAACGTTGGCAACCAGAATGCGCCCGAGCGGCGATTCGATGTGCGGCTCCAGCCAATGGGCGAGATCGGGCGCGTATAGCGCCGTCAGGACGAAGGCTGCAATCAAGGCAGCAAGACTGATGGCCTCGCGGACGAGGCCACGCCAGATGCCCAGCAATAGCGAGAAGGCAACGATGGCGATGAAGACGTAATCGACCCAGATCATGCCGCGTGGACGTCCCCCCGAAAAATCGGGCGAAGTCTACCATCGCCATGAGGCATGGAGGCGTCCGTTTTTTACGTTGCAGACACAGGAAGGTGTTGAAACTTAAGTAAGCCGCAGGTCTCTAAGCGTAAACTCGACGTTACCCCGGGCTTAACTCCTACATGCGCAAAACCTTCCTTTCGCTGGCCATCGCTGCGCTGGCGTTCGTCAGTGCCGTCAGCAACGCCGAGCAGCCGATCATCGATCTGCCCGAGATCGGCAACCCCGCTGATCTGGCCTTGTCGCCCGCGGAAGAAAACGAGATCGGCCAGCAGGTTGCAGCCGAGCTTTACTACTACAACTACGTGCTTGAAGACATCGAGATCGGTGAGTACCTCACCGCACTCGGCTGGCGTCTGGCCGCCTTCGGGACCGAGAAACCGCCCGCCTTCAATTTCTTCCTGATCGCCGATCCGCGCATCAACGCCTTCGCGCTGCCAGGCGCATACATCGGCGTCAACGCTGGCCTGCTGCTGGCGGCGAACAGCGAGAGCGAAGTGGCCGGCGTCATGGCGCATGAAGAAGCGCACGTCACCCAGCGCCATGCCGCACGCGGCCAGAACGACGATCAGGTCGCCACCATCGCCACCTGGGCAGCGGTGATCGCTGCGATCATCGCCGGTTCCGCGAACCCGAACATCGTCATCGGCGCGTTGTCTCTGGGCCAGGGCATCAACTACAACCGTCAGGTCAGCTACACGCGTTCGAACGAGTTCGAGGCGGATCGCATCGGTATCCGCACCTTGGCCGCTGCTGGCTTTGACCCGAACGGCATGGCCACCTTCTTCGCCAAGCTCGAACAGCAGACGCGCCTGTACGGCAATCGTCTGCCTGAAATCCTGCTGACCCATCCCGTCAACTCGACGCGTATCGCCGAAGCATCGGCCCGCGCGGCGAGCTACCAGAAGCGCGACGTCAAGAACTCACCGGACTTCGAGATCATGCGGGCGCGCATTCGCGTGCTGATGGCCGATTCGGCAAGCGAGATCGCGGCGTTCTTCGAAGGCGAACTGAACGCCGGCAAGCTGACCCCGGAGAACCAGTACGGGCTGGCCATGGCATTGCAGATGCAGGAGCACTACGACGAAGCACAGGCTGCGCTGGAACCCTTGCTGAAAGCGGGATCGAAAGCTGTCAGCGTGCCGCTGCTCGAAGCTCGAATCCTGATCGGCCAGGGCAAGACCAATGAAGGGCTGGCCTTGCTGGAGAAGACGCTGAACGGCGTGCCGCGTCATCCGCCTGCCATCCTCGCCTATGCCGATGCACTGATTGCCGCGAACCGCCCCGATGAAGCGCGGCGCGTGCTGCTGTCGCACGAACAGGCACTCGGCACCCGCATCGACACCTATCGTCTGCTGGCCGCGGCGGCCCGCGCATCCGGCAACGTTGCCGAAGCGCAGTATCAGCAGTGCCTGTACTACTACGGTCGCGGCGATGTGCGCGGCGCCTTGCAGCAGTTGAATGCGGGTTTGCGGGTGGCCAGCATCACGACCCAGGATCGCTCACGCCTCAGCGCCAAGCGTCAGGAAATTCTCGAGACCATTCCGAAGGATCAGCTGCGCCGGCTGCAGCGCGAGTAAGGCGCGCCTCAGGTTTCAGTTGCACCTGACTTGAGGCGGCCACTGGCGGTCATCCAGCGATGGCAGTCCTCCAGCAGCGTCACCAGCGGTAGCGGTTCATAGCCAAGCTCGGCGACTGCCTTGGCATTCCGGCAGTAGAGCGTGGTCGACAACAGCTCGATCGCATCCACCGTCAGCTCCGGTTCGCGACGCAGCAACGGTGACATCAGCTCGTCGAGCCGCGCCAGCGCACGCAATGCCGGCAATGGCAGGGAACGCGGCCTGACCGGCACCTTCATCAGCTTGGCAATCGCACGCGCCAGGCCGATGTAACTCGAATCGGCACCACCGAGCAGGTAGTTCGCCCCCGCCCGCCCCCGATCGACCGCCGCGACGTGCGCGCGAACCACCGAGCGCACATGGCAGAAACTGCCACCGCCTCCGGGCATTGCTGGCAGCCGCCCGCGCTCGACCATCCGGAACACTCGCGACCAGTTGTGTTCGTCATGCGGGCCGATGACGTGGGCCGGATTGATGATCACGGCGTTCAGACCGCGACTGATGCCCTGCCTGATCTCGCGCTCGGCGAGCGCCTTGCTGCGCACGTAGTTGATCGTCGAACCGAGACCGCGGGACGGCGTGTCTTCGGATACCGTGCCGCCATGCAGACCGTAGGCGACCAGGCTCGAGGTATGGATGAAACGCCCAGCCCCGGTTTCCAAAGCTGCACGCACCGCATTGCGCGTGCCCTTGACGTTGGTCTTGAGCTGCTCGATGCGCTGCCGCGACCACAGCGAGGTATTGGTCGCGGCATGAAACACCACATCGATATTCGCCGGCATCGCGTCACGCAGGCTTCGATGATCGGTGACATCGCCGATGACACGCTGCGCGGCCAGTTGTTCAAGTCGCTGCAGCTTGGCATCGGCCCGGTGCATGGCCGTCACCTGCCAGCCCTGGGCCAGCAGTTCTTCGACCAGATTGACGCCGATGAAGCCATCGGCACCGGTCACGAATGCCGTACGGCTCATGGCTGCGCACCTGCCCAGGACGGCTGCGCCGCCACCGCGAACTGCCGTTGCCGGCGCAGACTCAGAGGTCTTCCTTCGCTGGTGCGATCGTCGCCCAGTGCTTGCAGCTCGGGCATTGCCAGAACAGCACGCCGGGCTTCAAGCCGCAATTGCTGCAGCTGTAACGCGGCTGCCCTTGCAGACGTTTGCGATACGCCGCGGTCAGGCTGGACGCCGTATCGAAACCGGGCATCGAGGCGTCGATCCAGACCAGCAGGCCACGCCAGTTCGGCGTTTTCATCAGCCGGGTCGCCAGATAGGCCTGCGCGTTGTCACCCTGCTCGGCCAGGATGTCGGCCTTGGCCAGCGCCACGGCCAGCGAATCCGGGTGATCGGCTTCGGCATCGTCGAGAAACTGCACATAAGCGTCGACATCGTCGCTTTCGAGGTGGCAGCGCTGCATCGGCGCCAGCACCTCCGGCAGATACCGGACGTCCTGCTCAATCGCCCGCGTGTATGCCTTGATTGCCGCCTTCCAGTCCTTGGCCGCTTCGGCCAAGCTGGCAAGCAGCAGGCTGGCACGCGCGCAGCCGTGATCAGAGTCGAGAGCCTTTTCGGCACGCTGATGCGCGGTTGCGAGATCGCCGTCATGGCGGGCGTTTTCCGCCAGCTCGCAGTGATGATGGGCAATGCGCCGCGCCTGAGATTTGCCCTGAACACCCTGCAATTGGGCCGCAGTGCGCATCGCCTGCTGCCAGTCTCGGCCCTGCTCATGCAGATCGAGCAACAGTTCCAATGCCTCGCCGAGATGCTGGCCAGCGGCGACCAGGTCGAGCAACAGCTGTTCGGCTCGGTCCATCACCCCACCGCGCAGGAAATCCTGCGCGAGCTCAAGACGTGCACGAGCCCCTTCGTCCGCAGTCAGTTCGGGTCTCGCCAGCACGGCTTCATGCAGCTGGATGGCGCGATCGAAATCGCCACGCTTGCGGAACAGGCTGCCAAGCGTCATCTGCAGTTCGATCGGATCGGTATCGGTCCGCGGCGGCAGATTCATGTCCAGCCGTGGCTCGCCGGGTGTCGAAGGTGCCGGGCGATCCAGCGTCTTGCGCTTGGCCATTGCCAAGCCAAGCACCACGCCTAGTGGCAGGAAAGCCCAGGAGAACAGCGTTTCGAACATCGCCGGCCGGTGCTCAGCGGCTGCCGAGCAGCGGCAGATTGCGCAGGTTCTTGAGCTCGGTTTCGCTGTCGCGCAGAGCCTTGCGCAGACGGCGAATTTCGCGATGCAGGCGCAGCATGCGCAGGCCACACAGCGCCAGGGTCAGCACCGCCGCGATGACGAAGCTGAACGCCACGAGCACGGCGACGCGAACTTCGGCTTGGCCAAACAGATAATGGAAAGTGACTCTCTCGGCATTGAAATAGCCGAGGCTGGCGCCGGTCAGAAACACCAGAGCCAGCAGGATCACGGTCAGCACTCGAAGCATGGGGAAATCGATCCGCGATGGAGTGAAGAAAACGGCGGCTGACCGGCGGTCAGAGGTTCTTCAGCGGTGTGGTCTCGATGCTGGCGTTGACGCGCTCCCGCATTTCCTTGCCGGGCTTGAAATGCGGTACGTGCTTGGCCGGAATCTGCACCGCTTCGCCGGTCTTCGGATTGCGGCCGATGCGCGACGGACGGCTGTGCAGCGCAAAGCTGCCGAAGCCGCGAATCTCCACCCGCTCCTCATGAGCAAGCGCATCACTGATCTGGTCGAGCACCAGCTTCACGGCCAGCTCGACGTCTTTCTGCATCAGGTGGGTCTGCTTCAGCGCAAGCGCTTCGATCAGTTCGGATTTGGTCATAAATGCTTGCGTGATCAAACCTTTGGGACGGTCGACGATAGTGAAAAATAGCTCAGTGCGCAACCGTTGTCGCGCAGTTTTCTGAATTCGAGACACAAAAAAAGAGCCGCGCAGCTGCGCGGCTCTTCTGTGCTGCGGAAAAGCTCGGTGCTGGCTCGACTTAGTTGTCGTTGCCGCCGATCTGTTCCTTGAGCAGGTCGCCCAGGCTGGTCTTGCCAGTCGAAGCGTTGCGGCTGTACTCGGCCACGGCTTCTTCTTCTTCCTGGATTTCCTTGGCACGAACCGACAGCGTCACGATGCGGTTCTTGCGATCCACACCGATGAAGCGCGACTCGAGTTCCTGGCCGACCGACAGCACCTTGGTGGCATCTTCGACGCGCTCGCGCGCCAGATCGCCAGCCTTGATGTAGCCCTCGACGCCACCTGCCAAGGTGATGACGGCGCCCTTGGCGTCGACTTCCTTGACGATGCCCTTGACCATCTGGCCCTTCTGGTTGTCAGCAAGGAACATGGTGAGCGGATCCTGCCCCATCTGCTTGATGCCCAGCGAGATGCGCTCGCGGGTACCGTCGATGGCGAGAACCGTGGCTTCCAGTTCCTGACCCTTCGAATAGCGACGAACGGCGGTTTCACCCGGCTCGTTCCAGTCCAGATCGGACAGGTGGACGAGACCGTCGATGCCACCATCCAGACCGATGAAGATGCCGAAGTCGGTGATCGACTTGATCTGGCCCTTGACCTTGTCGCCCTTCTGGAAGTTCTGCGAGAACTCTTCCCATGGGTTCGGCACGCACTGCTTCATGCCGAGGCTGATGCGGCGACGTTCTTCGTCGATGTCGAGAATCATGACTTCGACTTCGTCGCCGAGATGCACCAGCTTGCCCGGGTTGACGTTCTTGTTCGTCCAGTCCATTTCGGAGACGTGGACCAGACCTTCGACACCCGGCTCGATTTCGACGAAGGCGCCGTAATCGGTGATGTTGGTGATCTTGCCGAACAGACGGGTCTTTTCCGGGTAACGACGTTCGATGTCGACCCACGGATCCGCGCCCAGCTGCTTGAGGCCGAGCGACACGCGGCGACGCTCGCGATCGTACTTCAGGACCTTGACTTCAATTTCCACGCCCACGGTCACGACTTCCGCCGGATCCTTGATGCGCTTCCAGGTCATGTCGGTGATGTGCAGCAGGCCGTCGATGCCGCCGAGGTCGACAAACGCGCCGTACTCGACGAGGTTCTTGACCACGCCGCGCAGGATCGCGCCTTCCTGGAGCTTCTCGAGCAGCATGTCGCGTTCGGCCGAGTATTCGGCTTCGAGCACTTCACGGCGAGAAACGACGACGTTGTTGCGCAGGCGATCAAGCTTGATCACCTTGAACTCGAGCGGCTTGCCTTCGAGATACGCGGTGTCGCGAACTGGACGGACGTCGACCAGCGAACCCGGCAGGAATGCGCGGACGTTGCCGATATCGACGGTGAAACCGCCCTTGACCTTGCCTGTGATGATGCCGATGACGGTTTCCTTGCCCTCGAACGCCTTCGTGAGGCGGTCCCAGGTCCGGATGCGTTCGGCCTTTTCCTTGCTGAAGCGGGTTTCGCCAAAGCCGTCTTCGACCGTTTCCAGCGCCACTTCGATGCGGTCGCCGACCATCACCGTTGCCGGTGCGCCGTCGACCATGAATTCGGCAATGGGGATGACGCCTTCGGACTTGAGTCCGGCGTCGACGATCACAACATCAGCCTTAACTTCGAGCACCAGCGCGGTAACGATGGTGCCAGGCTGCATCGACTGGCCGCCTGAGAGGCTTTCTTCAAACATCTCGGCGAAACTGAGTTCAACGACACTTTCGATCATTCAGCAAGCTCTATAAGTAGGTAACGCTTCCATGGAGCCGCCCTGGCAACATGGTCTGGGATTTAAGGATCGCCATCCTGGCAATCCGCTTTGCAACGGTCCCGCTCTATCGATCCAACTGCCGGGAATCCAGCAGTTTTTCAATGTTTTCCAGCACTTCCGGTACCGCCATCCGCGTCGTGTCGATCACTACGGCGTCGGGCGCGGCAACCAGTGGTGCCACAGTTCGCTTGCGGTCGCGCTCATCACGAGCACGGACTTCTACAAACAGGTCGTCGAGGTTAACACTTGCGCCTTTCCTGCTCAACTGGCGATGGCGGCGCTCCGCTCGCGCCTCGGGGCTCGCATCAAGGAAAATCTTCAAGGTCGCATCGGTAAACACCACAGTGCCCATGTCGCGGCCATCGGCGATCAGGCCTGGCGCGGTGCGAAAATCACGCTGCCGCTGCAGCAGCGCAGCCCGCACCACCGGTGCCGTGGCGATCTGCGACGCGAGATTGCCGGTGGTCTCAGCGCGGATTTCGTGGGTCCAGTTGGCGCCACCCACCAGAATCGCTTCATCCGCCTCGGTTTCACCGATGAACTGGATCTGCAGATCGCTCGCCAGCGCCGCCACCCGTTCATGCGCATCCAGTGGAATGCCGGCATGCACGGCCGCGAGCGCGAGGATGCGATACAGCGCACCGCTGTCGAGCCGATGCCAACCGGTTCGGGTTGCCAGCCAGCGGGTGACCACACCCTTGCCGACACCGCTCGGGCCATCCACCGCAATCACCAACGGCAGGGCGGAAGTCACGAGGGCTGCTGCTCGCTGACCCGCAGGCCGGCCTTGCCCATCAGGCTGACGAAGCCAGGGAACGAGGTATTGACGTTGGCGCAATCGAGAATGGTGATCGCGCCAGTCGCACGCAGTCCGGCGATCGCGAAGCTCATGGCGATGCGGTGATCGCCCTTCGAATCCACCGTGCCGCCGCCGATACCGCCGCCAGTGATGATTGCGCCATCCGGCTGGGCAATTGCCGACACGCCGAGCGCAGTCAGGCCATCGCACATCGCCGCAATGCGGTCGGATTCCTTGACCCGCAGTTCTTCAGCCTCGGTGACCACCGTCGTGCCGCTGGCACAGGCGGCCGCCACGAATACGGCCGGAAACTCGTCGATCGCCGAAGCAACCAGATCACCGCCGATCGCGATGCCCTTAAGCTGCCCGCCACGAACCCGGATATCAGCCACCGGCTCGCCACCGAACAGGCGCTCGTTGGTCAGGTCGATCTGCGTGCCCATGCGGCGCAGGATTTCGATGATGCCGGTGCGCGTCGGGTTGATGCCGACGGCGGTCAGCAACAGGTCCGAGCCGGGGACGATCGCGGCCGCCACCATCGGGAAAGTTGCCGAAGAAATATCGGCCGGCACTTCGATGTTGGTCGCCTTGAGCCGCTGGCCGCCGCGAACGGCGGCGTAGCCTGGCGTCGCTTCCACCTCGACGCCGAAGCCACGCAGCATCCGCTCGGTGTGGTCGCGGGACGCCTCCGGCTCGCGCACTTCGGTCTTGCCGTCGGCGTACAACCCGGCCAGCAGAATGCCGCTCTTGACCTGCGCGCTGGCCACCGGCGACTCATAGGAAATCGCCTTCAATCCGCCCGCGGCCGAGAACTTCAGTGGCGATGTACCCTTCTCGGTCGTCGCGATGGTCGCGCCCATCTGGCGTAGCGGATCGACGATCCGGCGCATCGGCCGCTTCGACAGCGAGACATCACCGATCAAGGTGGTCTCGAACGCCTGCGCCGCCATCAGGCCGGACATCAGCCGCATCGAAGTGCCGGAATTGCCGAGATCCAGCGGGCCCGAAGGCGCTTTCAGACCATGCAAGCCAACGCCATGCACGCGCAGATGCGTCGGCCCCAGTTGCTCGATCCGCACGCCCATCGCCTGGAAGGCTTTCATCGTGCACAGGCAGTCTTCGCCGGTCAGGAAGCCGGTCACTTCCGACACGCCTTCGGCCAGCGAGCCGAACATCACCGCGCGATGCGAGATCGACTTGTCGCCGGGCACGCGCAAGGACCCGGACAACTGCCCGCCTGGCTGCACGACATAGGTCAAACCGGGGCCATCAGTGCTCATAAGTCTCTATTCGGGTTTCTATTCGATTCTTGTCAGGTGCCGTTCACGCGCCGCGCGCGCGCGCTCGAAAACGGTACGCATCGCGTCCCAGTCGCCAGTTTCGATCATCTGCAGCAGGCTGTTCAGTTCGTCGATCTGCTTGCGCAGCAGTTTGGCGACCGGCCCGGCATTGGCACGCAGGATGTCATGCCACATGCGTGGGCTCGATGACGCGATGCGAGTGAAATCGCGGAAGCCACCGCCAGCGTTCGGGAAAATGTCGGCATCGGCGCCATCGAGCTGATCGAGCATGTCGACGAAGCTGTAGGCGAGCAGATGCGGCAGATGCGACGTCGCGGCGAAGATCGCATCGTGACGGGTCGCATCCATCTTGACGACACGTGCGCCAACCGCCGTCCACAATGCTTCGACGGTCGCCAGCGCCTGCGCGTCCTGCGCCGGATGCGGCGTCAGGATCAGGCGATGCTTGCGAAACAGATCCGCCTTCGCATGCGCGACACCGCTCTTCTCGGTGCCGGCAATCGGGTGCGCGGCGACGAAGCGCGGCGGGATGTCGCCGAACACCGAGATCACCGCATCGAGCACCGACTGCTTGGTGCTGCCGACATCGGTCAGGATCGTGTTCGGCCCCAGCCCCGGCTTGCAAGCCGCAACGGCCGCTGCTGTCGCCAGCACCGGCACCGCGATCACCGCGACATCGGCACCGCGCACCGCATCGGCAGCATCGGTCGCAGCGCGATCGATGACGCCGAGTTCCAGCGCGATGCGAATCTGCTCCGGATCACGATCGAAGCCGGCGATATTCGATACCGCCCCCGCTTCGCGCAAGGCGCGCGCCAGCGAGCCGCCGATCAGCCCCAGCCCGACGATCGCGAGGCGGATCGGTGCAACGCCGCTCACGCCGCCAGCACTTCCTTCAGCGCCGCGAGGAAGCGCGTGTTCTCGGCGTTGGTGCCGATGCTGACGCGCAGATAGGTCGGCATCTGGTACGAGGCCATCGGCCGCACGATCACGCCACGCTCCAGCAAGCCCTTGTGAATCGGTGCTGCTTCGCGGCCGAGGTCGAAGGTCAGGAAGTTTGCCTGCGACGGCAGGGTCTTCAAACCCAGCGCGTCGAATTCGGCCTTCAGCCGGGCCATCTCGCTGCGATTCAGTTCGACGGCTTCCGCGACATGCGCCTGATCGCCGAGCGCGACTTCGGCCGCCAGCAAGGCCAGCATGTTCAGGTTGAACGGCTGACGGACGCGATTCAGCAGGTCAGCCACGCTCGGATGCGACAGCGCATAACCTGCGCGCAGGCCCGCCAGCCCATAGGTCTTCGAGAAGGTGCGGGTGATGACCAGGTTCGGATAGCGGTCGAGCCAGGCACGACTGGCAGGCGCGAGGCCCGGTTCGAAGTATTCGATGTAGGCCTCGTCGAGCACGATCAGCGTCGATGCCGGTACTTGGGCGATGAAGGCTTCGAGTGGTGCGGCCTCGACCCAGGTACCGGTCGGGTTGTTCGGGTTGGCGATCATCACCACGCTGACCTCCGGCGTCAGCGCCGCGGCGAACGCATCGAGATCATGGCCGTAGGGCATCGTCGGGTGATCCGACGGCAACGCCTTGGCAACGATCGCTTCAGCGTTCTGGGCCAGCGTCGCCAGCGGATAGACCGCGAAGCAGTATTCCGAGAACAAGGCCTTGCGGCCCGGGCCGAGGAAGACGCGGGCGATGAATTCGAGCAGATCGTTGGAGCCATTGCCTAGCGTGATCCGCTCTGCTTCGATGCCGTGGAATTCGGCGATCTTCTTCTTCAGACGAAAGCCGCCGCCATCCGGATACAGCGAGACATTGCCGCTCGCCGCGTGCTCGGCGAGCGCTGCCTTGACCTGCGGGCTCGGGCCCAGCGGATTCTCGTTCGAGGCCAGCTTGATGACATCGGACAGGCCGAGACGGCGCTGCAGCTCGTCGATCGGCATGCCGGGCGAATACGGCTCCAGCGCCATGACGCCGGCGAGCGCGTTCTTCAGAAAAGGCTGTTCAATCTTGGTCATGACAGATTCAGAAATCAGTGATCAGACAACGGCGCGAGGATAGGAGCCCAGCACCCGGAAGAACGCCGCGCGCTTCTGCACGGCATCGAGCGCCTCGGCGACGATGGCTTCGCCGCGATGACCTTCGATATCGAGAAAAAAATTGTAGTCCCAGATGCCGCGACGGCTAGGCCGCGACTCGATCTTCGACAGATTGATGCCGGCTTTCGCGAATGGCTCCAGCAAGCGGAACAAGGCGCCCGCTTCGCCGCCGCTCGGTGCCGAGCAGACCAGCGAGGTGCGATCAGCACCGGTCACTTCCGGCTGCTGCCGGCCGATGACCAGGAAGCGCGTGGTGTTGTTCGGATCGTCTTCGATGTTCGCGGCCAGCGCATGCAGCTTGTAGCGCTCGCCGGCAGCGGCACTGGCGATCGCCGCGCCCTGCCCGGTTTCGGACACCTGTTTCGCCGCAGCGCCATTGCTGACCACGGTCTCGCGTGGCACGCCCGGCAGTCTGGCGTCCAGCCAGCGCCGGCACTGGGCCAGCGACTGCGGATGCGCGTAGACGACCTTCACGTCGGCCAGATCGGCATGCGGCGACAGCAGCTGGTGATGCACTGGAAGCCAGACTTCGCCACAAATCGAAAGCGGCGTGGTCGCAAGTAGATCGAGTGTCGAGTTCACCACGCCTTCGGTCGAGTTCTCGATCGGCACCACGCCATAGGCGGCAGCACCGGATTCAACGTCACGGAAGATGTCGTCGATGGTCGCCACCGCACGCGCAGCCACCTGAGCACCGAACTGCTTGTAGACCGCAGCCTGTGTGTAGGTGCCTTCCGGGCCGAGATAAGCGACCGACAGCGGCGACTCCAGCGCCAGGCAGGCCGACATGATTTCGCGCATCAGCTTGGCCATCACTTCATCGGGCAGCGGGCCGCCGAGTTCGCGATTGCGCTCCATCGCCTTCTTCAGCACCTCGGCTTCGCGAGCCGGGCGGTAATGGTCGCCGGTCGCGCCGGCCGCCACCTTGATCTCGCGCACCGCTTCGGCAACGCGAGCGCGACGGGCGATCAGCGTCTGCAGCTCGGCGTCGATCGCATCGATCGCAGCGCGAGCCTCGGGCAGAGTGGTCAGCTTCATCGGACACAACCTCCGATCACGCGGGTCGCCAGCACGCCGGGAATCGCTGCCAGTTCGTCGACCATCTCGTCCGGCAAAGCCTGATCGACATCGACCAGCGTATAGGCGATCTCGCCGCGCGACTTGTTGAGCAGATCGTTGATGTTGATCTCGTGCTTGGCCAGCGCCGTGGTGATCTGGCCAACCATGTTCGGCACGTTGGCGTTGACGATGGTCAGGCGCTGCTTGCCCGGCAGCAGCGGCATAACCGCCTCCGGAAAGTTAACCGAGTTGCGGACGTTGCCGGTTTCCAGGAACTCGCGCAGCTGATCGGCGACCATGATCGCGCAATTGTCTTCAGCTTCGCCGGTCGAGGCACCGAGGTGCGGCGTGGCGATGACCTTCGGATTGCCTGCGAGCTTGTTGCTCGGGAAATCACAGGCATAGGCCTGCAGCGCGCCGCTCTTGAGGCCGGCGAGCACCGCGTCCTCATCGACGATTTCGGCGCGAGCGAAGTTCAGTACCACACCCGGCTTCTGCATCAGCTCGATGCGTTCGGCATTGATCAGGCCGCGGGTCGCGTCGAGCAGCGGCACGTGCACCGAGATGAACTGCGATTTCGATACCAGATCGTCCACCGACAGCGCCTGGATGACGCCGGAATTCAGCTGCCAGGCGTTCTGCACGGTCATCGCCGGATCGAAGCCGTAGACCTTCATGCCGAGATCGAGCGCGGCGTTGGCGACTTTCACACCAATCGCGCCGAGGCCGATCACGCCCAGGCTGCGGCCGGGCAATTCCATGCCGACGAAATGCTTCTTGCCGTCCTCGACGAGCTTGTGCAGTTCTTCGTCCGTGCCGCTCAGCCCCTGCACGAAAGCGATCGCCGGCGCGATGTTGCGGGCGGCGAGCAGCATCGAGGCCAGCACCAATTCCTTGACCGCGTTGGCGTTGGCGCCCGGTGCATTGAACACAGGCACGCCGCGCTTGCTCATCGCGGCAACCGGTATGTTGTTGGTGCCGGCACCGGCGCGGGCAATCGCCTTGACGCTTAACGGAATCTCGACCTTGTGCAGATCCGCCGAGCGCAGCAGCAGCGCATCCGGTGCCGCGATGTCCGACGCGACTTCATAGCGCGCACGCGGCAGGCGCTCGAGACCGAGCACGGAAATGTTGTTCAGCGTCTTGATCTTGAACATGGATTCAAAAGTCGAAATCACCAACCGCGTCATTCCCGCGCAGGCGGGAATCCAGTTCTCTGTCGCCGGCGACACGCAGACTTCAAAACTGGATTCCCGCCTGCGCGGGAATGACGGTTGTGGAAGTAGCGTGCCGCTGCTCGACCGCTTTTCAGCCTTGGGTCCGCACGAATTCCTTCATGTAGTCGACCAGCACCGCGCAGCCGGCTTCCGGCATCGCGTTGTAGATCGACGCGCGCATGCCGCCGACGGCGCGATGGCCCTTCAGACCCGGCAGGCCGGCTTTCGCCGCGCCCTTTAGGAAGTCGGCGTCGAGGTTGGCGTCAGCCAGGGTCCAGACCACGTTCATCCAGGAGCGATCAGCCTTGGCGACCGGGTTCGCATAGAACGGCTCGCTGTCGATGTAGTCGTACAGCAGCGACGATTTGCGATGGTTGCGTTCGCCGATCGCCGCCAGACCGCCTTCCGACTTGATCCACTTGAACACCAGGCCGGACACATACCAGGCGAAGGTCGCCGGCGTGTTCAGCATCGACTCGTTCTCGCTGACCGACTTGTAATCGAAGATCGACGGCGCCACCGGATTGCAGGTGCCGAGCAGGTCTTCGCGAACGATCACGAAGGTGATGCCGGCCGGCCCGGCGTTCTTCTGCGCGCCGGCGTAGATCAGGCCGAACTTCGAGACATCGAGCGGCCGCGACAGGAAGCTCGACGAGAAGTCGGCCACCAGCGGCACCGAGCCCACGTCCGGAACGGTCTGGAACTCCACGCCTTCGATGGTTTCGTTCGGCGTGTAGTGCACGTAAGCGGCGTTCGGATCGAGCTTCCAACCGTCACGCGCCGGCACGTGATTGAACTTGTCCGGCTTGGCAGCAGTGTTGGCCTTGCCGTACTTCGCGCATTCCTTGACCGCCTTCGCGCCCCAGGCACCGTTGACGATGTAATCGGCCGCCTTGCCGTTCAGCAGGTTCAGCGGCACCGCCGCGAACTGGGCGGTCGCCCCACCCTGCATGAACAGCATCTTGTAGTTCGCCGGCACGCCGAGCACTTCACGCAGATCGGCTTCGGCTTCGGCAGCGATCGACATGAACGGCTTGTCGCGATGGGACATTTCCATCACCGACATGCCGGTGCCATGCCAGTCGAGCAGTTCGTCACGAACCTGTTCGAGCACCGGAACTGGAAGCGTCGCCGGGCCAGCACTGAAGTTGAATACTCTGGTCATAGTGTTCGTCCTGAACAAGACCGCGCCATCCCTGGCGCGGACTGTTCAATCAATCCTCGTTTTATACGTTGGGAGCGGCGTTCTTGCCGTCTTCGGGGTTCGATGGTTCGGCGGCCTGCACATCATCTGATTCGTTCACGGCATCGGGCTCCGGCTCGATCCGGTCAAGCCCGACCAGGCGATCGCCCTCGCTGGGCCGCGCCACGCGCACGCCCTGGGTGTTGCGACCGAGCTGCTTGACCTCGCTGGCCTTGACCCGGATCAGATGGCCGGCGTCGGAGATCAGCATCAGTTCGTGGCGATCGTTGATGTCCAGCGCGCCGAGCAGCCTGCCGGACTTCTCCGACAGCGCTTGGGCAATCACGCCCTGACCACCGCGACCACGCAGCGGGAAGCCGGCGATCGGCGTGCGCTTGCCGTAGCCGAATTCGGAGACGGTGAGGATGTCGCCTTCCTGGGCAACGATCAGCGCGATCAGCTTGGCGCCGCTGGCGATCGGTTCGGCGGCGGCTTCCTCGCCATCCGCTTCGACCGTCGCCGTGTCGTCATCGTCGCTGGCGCCGGACTTGACGATCAGACGCATGCCGCGCACACCAGTGGCACCGCGGCCCATCGGGCGCACGTCCTTTTCGTTGAAGCGGATCACGCGGCCGGCGTCGGAGAACAGCAGCACGTCGCTTTCACCGCTGGTCAGCACGACACCGACCAGTTCGTCGTCGACTCTCAGATCGACCGCGATGATGCCGGCAGTGCGTGGCCGCGAGAAATCTTCCAGCGGCGTCTTCTTGACCGTGCCGCCGCGGGTGGCCATGAACACGTACTGGCCGGTGTCGAAACGCTTGATCGGCAGCGCGACGCTGATCCGTTCGCCGTCTTCCAGCGGCAACAGATTGTTGAACGGCTTGCCCTTAGCGCCCGAGCCGCCGGTAGGCAGTTCGAACACGCGCAGCCAGTACATGCGGCCGCGCGAGCTGAAGCACAGCAGCCAGTCGTGCGAATGGGCGACCCAGACACCGTTGACGTAATCGTCTTCCTTGGTCGCCGCCGCGGTACGGCCACGGCCGCCACGCTTCTGCACCTGGTATTCGGACAGCGGCTGCGCCTTCACGTAGCCGGCCTTGGACAGGGTCACAACCATGTCCATCGGCGTGATCAGATCTTCACGGTTCAGATTGAGTGCGAAATCGGTGATCTCGGTACGACGCTCGTCGCCGAAGTTGTCCTTGACGTCGAGCAGCTCGGCCTTGATCACGCCCAGCAGGCGCGGCTCGGACGCGAGAATGTCCATGTAGTCGAGGATCGCTTCGAGAATCGTGCGGTACTCGTCGTGAATCTTGTCCTGCTCCAGGCCGGTGAGGCGCTGCAGGCGCAGATCGAGAATCGCCTGCGCCTGCAGGTCAGACAGCCGATACAGGCTTTCCGGCCCCAGTGCCGCGCCGCTGACGACCTGCATGCCGAACTGGCTATCGAGGCCGAGCGGACGCGACGCATCGGCGCGCGACAGCATGTCGGCGACCTGCCCGGCTCGCCAGTCGCGGCCCATCAGCCCGGCCTTGGCTTCGGCGGCATTCGGCGAGCGACGGATCAGCTCGATCACTTCATCGATGTTGGCCAGCGCAACCGACAGACCTTCGAGGATGTGGGCGCGATCGCGGGCCTTGTTGAGCAGGAACTGGGTGCGGCGGGTCACCACTTCACGGCGATGGCGCAGGAAGATTTCCAGGAGCTGCTTGAGCCCCATGGTCTTCGGCTGACCGTCGTCGAGCGCGACCATGTTGATGCCGAACACGGTCTGCAGCTGGGTCTGCTGGTAGAGATTGTTGAGCACCACCTCGACGTTCTCGCCGCGGCGCAGCTCGATGACCATGCGCATGCCGTCCTTGTCGGACTCATCGCGCAGATCGGTGATGCCTTCGATCTTCTTTTCCTTGACCAGCTCGGCGATCTTTTCGATCAGCCGCGCCTTGTTGACCTGATACGGAAGCTCGGTGGTGACGATCGCCTGGCGATCGCCGCCGCGCTCGAAGTCCTCGAAGTGCGTGCGGGCGCGCAGCACGATGCGGCCGCGACCGGTTTCGTAGGCTTCCTTCAGGCCCGCGGCATCGAGAATCAGGCCGGCGGTCGGGAAATCCGGTGCCGGCACCAGCTTCATCAACGCGTCGAGATCCATGTCCGGGTTCTCGATCAGCGCCACGCAGGCGTCGATCACTTCGGACAGGTTGTGCGGCGGGATGTTGGTC
Source organism: Nevskia ramosa DSM 11499 (assembly GCF_000420645.1). Taxonomy (NCBI): domain Bacteria; kingdom Pseudomonadati; phylum Pseudomonadota; class Gammaproteobacteria; order Nevskiales; family Nevskiaceae; genus Nevskia; species Nevskia ramosa. Next base: position 51,766 of record NZ_ATVI01000007.1, read on the forward strand.
GCCATGCCGACCGCGATGCCGCTCGAACCATTGACCAGCAGGTTCGGGATGCGCGTCGGCAACACCGCCGGTTCGTGCTCGGAACCGTCGTAGTTCGGCACGAAATCGACGGTGTCCTTGTCGATGTCGGCAACCAGTTCCATGGCGATCTTCGACATCCGAACTTCGGTGTAGCGCATCGCCGCCGGGCGATCGCCGTCCACCGAGCCGAAGTTGCCCTGGCCGTCGACCAGCATGTAGCGCAGCGAGAACGGCTGCGCCATGCGGACGATGGTGTCGTAGATCGCGGTATCGCCGTGCGGATGGTATTTGCCCATCACGTCGCCGACGATGCGCGCCGATTTCCGGAACGGCTTGTTGTAGTGATTGCCCTGATCGTTCATCGCGTACAGCGAGCGGCGATGCACAGGCTTCAGGCCGTCACGGGCGTCAGGGAGCGCTCGGCCCACGATCACGCTCATCGCGTAATCGAGGTAGGAGCGCCGCATCTCGTCTTCGAGATTGACGGACAGAACTTCTTTGGCGAAATCAGTCATTCGTAGAGTGTTCTGAATGCGGTTTTAGGCGCACCGGCTCAGGATTCCTGCGATGCGGTGGCCGGTACTGCCTGGCCATGGTCGTCATCGGAAAGCCTGCGGGCGGGCTGCCAATAGAAGCCGGCATTTTAGCAGTTCACGCCCCGCAAGGCCCGCATTTGCCGCCTGTGACGCGAAGCGGGATATCCCGTCAGGGGGAAAGGGGTAAGCGGCTACGCGCCGAAACGGGCGTCAGGATCAACGAATCGCGCGTTTCAGGGCTTCGCGGATGATCTGATCGGTGCTCATGCCCTCCTTGTGCACGGCATCGGTGAGCTTTTGCGCTTCCGGCAGTTTGTAGCCCAGCGATTCCAGCGCCGCGCGCGCTTCGGCAATCGGGCTGGCCGAGATTGTCACGCCGGAGGCGTTCAGCATGCCGAGATCGCCCGGACCGCCAGCGCCAGCCTTGTCGCGCAGTTCGATGACGATGCGCTCAGCGGTTTTCTTGCCGATGCCCGGCAGCTTGACCAGCCGGCCGGTCTCCGCCGCACGGACCGCCGCCCAGAAATCATCGACGCCGATGCCGGACAGGATCGCCAGCGCCAGCTTCGGGCCGATGCCGCTGATCTTGATGATCTCGCGGAACAGGTTCTTCTCGGTCTGGGTCGCGAAGCCGAACAGCAGATGGGCGTCCTCGCGCACCACCAGATGGGTCTGCAGCACCACTGCTTCGCCAATCGCCGGCAGCTTGAAGAAGGTCGACATCGGCGCTTCGATCTCGTAGCCGACGCCGTGCACATCGAGCAGCAACAGCGGTGGCTGCTTGGCGATCAGGGTGCCGCTGAGTCTGCCGATCATGTTGGGAGGCCGTTCATCGTGGGGAAGGAGTTCGCGGCTTTGCCACCACAGCATTGCCCCAGGCGCCGCGCAGTGCCTCGCCAGTCTTGATCACCGTGCCGCGAACGTGGGCATGGCAGAGCGCGACGGCCAGCGCATCGGAGGCATCGGTCGGTGCGGCTTCCGGCAGGTTCAGCAGGATCTTGATCATGTGCTGCACCTGCTGCTTCTCGGCGCGGCCATTGCCGACCACGGCGGACTTGATCTGCGCCGGCGCGTATTCGGCCACCGGCAAGTCAGCGAAAGCCAGCGCGCAGATAGCCGCGCCGCGCGCCTGCCCGAGAATCAGCGCACTGGAGACATTGCGATTGACGAACACTTCCTCGATCGCGGTTTCCTGCGGCTGGTACTGGCGAATCACCTCGCCCACTTCCTTGAAAATGCGCAGCAGCCGCGCCGGCAGGTCGCCGGCTTCGAGATGAATGCGGCCGTGATCGACGCAGCGCGAGCGATTGCCGCCGTGTTCGATCACGCCCCAACCGGTGATCCGCGAGCCGGGGTCGATACCGAGGATGCGGATCGGCGCGTTGGCGGACACTCTCAGGTCGGAAGGTCAGCGTTGTGATGCACGTCCTGCACGTCGTCGAGTTCTTCGAGACGATCGATCAGCTTGGTCAGCTGGGCGGCAGCCTCGCCATCCAGCGCGGCGCGGGTCGCCGGCCGCATCAGAACGTCGGAATCGATCGGCGTCAGACCGGCTTTCTCGAGCGCGCCCTTCACCGCCAGATAAGCCTCGGGCGTGGTCAGCACGTCGACGAAGCCGTCATCGCTCTGCACATCATCGGCGCCATTCTCGAGCGCGATTTCGAGGATCTTTTCCTCGAGCGCCGCGTCATCGCGAATGTCGAAAATGATCTCGCCGGTCTTGGTGAACTGGAAGGCAACCGAACCGCTGGTGCCGAGATTGCCGCCGTTGCGGCTGAATGCGGCACGTACGTCGGCGACGGTGCGCGTCGGGTTGTCGGTCATGCAATCGACCATCACCGCGACGCCGCTCGGGCCATAGCCTTCGTAGCGGATTTCGACGACCTGCTCGGTGGCGCCTTCGCCGGTACCACGCTTCAGGGCACGTTCGATGGTGTCCTTGGTCATGTTCGCGGTCAGCGCCTTGTCGATCGCCAGCCGCAGACGAGGGTTGGCGTTCGGATCGCCACCGCCGGCACGGGCCGCGATGGTGATCTCACGAATGAACTTGGTGAATTTCTTCGCCTTGACGGCGTCGGTGGCGTTCTTGCGCCCTTCGATGCTCGGACCGCGTCCCATTTTCTACTCCTGTGTATCGTGCGGACAGGCCCCGCGCCATTCACGGCGCGATGCCTGTCCAAGCAAGATTTACTTTTTCTTGTTCGCGGAGTGGATCGCGTGGCCGTCCACCGCCAGCGCGGCTTCATGGAAGGTTTCCGACAAGGTCGGATGGCCGTGCATGGTCATCTGGATGTCCTGCGTGGTCGCCGCGAATTCCAGCGCCAGCACCGCTTCGGCACACAGTTCGGAGACATACGGGCCAATCATGTGGACGCCGAGCACGCGGTCAGTCTTGGCATCGGACACGAACTTGACCTGGCCGGCGATCGATTCCAGCGCGCGGGCGCGGCCGTTGGCGGCGAACGGGCTGGAGCCGACCTTGACCTCATGGCCGGCAGCCTTGGCCTGCTCCTCAGACAGACCGACCCAGGCGATTTCCGGGTTGGTGTAGATCACCGACGGGATCGCGTTGTAGTTGACCTCGGACTTCTCGCCGTGCAGCTGCTCGATCAGCACCACGCCTTCCTCGATCGCCTTGTGCGCCAGCATCACGCCTCCGGTGACGTCGCCAACGGCGTAGATGCCGGCAGCCGAGGTCTTGTAGTTCTTGTCGATCTTGACGAAGCCACGCTCGTCGAGCGCGACACCGGCAACATCGGCACCGAGCTTGTCGGTGAACGGACGGCGGCCTACGGCGACGATCAGCTTGTCGAAGGTTTCCTTCTTCGTTTCGCCGTCCTGCTCGTAAGTCACGGTGACATCGGTCTTGCCCTTGGCAACGGCACTGACCTTGGCGCCGAGACGGATGTCGAGGCCCTGCTTGGTGAACTGGCGCAGCGCTTCCTTGGAGATAGCAGCATCGACCATCGGCAGGAAGCCTGGCAGCGCTTCGAGGATCACGGTCTTGGCGCCGAGGCGCGACCAGACGCTGCCCAGTTCCACACCGATGACACCGGCGCCGATGATGCCGAGGCGTTCCGGCACGGCCGAGAAATCGAGCGCGCCCCAACTGTCGACGATCTTGTCGCCATCGAACGGCGCGATTTTCTTCAGCTCGACGGGTGCCGAGCCGGTGGCGATCAGGATGTGCTTGGCCTTGTAGGTGGTGGCCACACCGTCATGCGCGGTGACCTTGACCTGGCCGTTGCCAAGCAACTCGCCATGGCCGAACACGCCGGTGACCTTGTTGGCCTGGAACAGCAGCTTGACGCCGCCGGAGTTGGCCTTGGACACCGCCATCTTCCGTTCCTGCATCTTCTTCAGATCGAGGACCGGCGTGCCGACGCCGATGCCGTGGATCGCGAATTCGTGGCCGGCCTTGTGGAACAGCTCCGACGATTCCAGCAACGCCTTCGAAGGAATGCAGCCGGCGTTCAGGCAGGTGCCGCCGAAGCTCGGCGTGTTGTCGCGGTTCAGCCAGCTATCGATGCACAACGCCTTCATGCCGAGCTGGGCGGCGCGGATCGCGGCCGGGTAGCCGGCGGGACCGCCGCCGATAACGATGAGATCAAATGTTGGCGTGGAGGGGGCTTCGGGGGAGTCGCTCATGATCGCGGAATTCCAGACTGGTTCGAGGGCGGCTTGACAGCCTGCAGCGCTGTTGCGCGCGGATCTGAAAAGGCGCGTTACTTTATCGCAAGGGCGTGATCGTCCGGGAAAATCCGGGAAAAAACTTTAACCCCAAGGATCGTTACGGGCTCAGGCTTTGAGCTTCGCCGTCTCGCGATTGATCGCGCCAGCACCGGCGATCAGGCAGCGAAACAGGCCCTTGATCTGGCCGTGCACGGTGTCGATCGGCGGACGCTCCTTGCTCATCAGCCATTCGATCATCAATTCCCGGATCGCACCGATCAGCGCCATGCTGCTGTGCCAGTAATCGCCCGGCGGCAGGCCGCCGGAGTCCACCAGCTGACGCGTGAACATGTTGAGGATGGTCGCGAATTCGTGCACGGCATGACGGCGGCGCTCGAACATGTCACTGCTGACGCCGATCACCTCGACACAGAGAATGCGGGTACGACGCGTATCGACCGTGCAGCTTTGGACGAAGGCATCGATCGCCGCGAACATCAGTTCTTCGGTTGTCTTGCCCCGCACCTGCAGCGCCTTCATGACAGTGGCACGGGTCTCCAGGTTGATCTGCTCGTACAGCGCGATCAGCACCGCCTCGCGCGAATCGAAGTGCTCATAGAAATGCCGAGTGGTGACGCGGGCCGTAGAGCACAGCAGTTCGATCGGCGTGCGGGAAAAGCCGCGCTCCGCGAACAGCGTCAGTGCTGCCTCGAGCAGACGTTGCCGACGTTCGCCAGCCAGTTGCTCGGCCGTGCGGCCGGCGTAGCCACGACGCTTGGTGACCACGGTGCCAACGCTGGCAGTCGATGCGCTCGCAGCCGCTGTTGCATCCGATTGCTTCAAAGCCATAAGTGCTCCTGAACCCGTCCGCCGGACCGTCGCCGTGCGCTAACGTCTGATTGACAGGGTTTTATCAGGGTTCTCTGTTTTCTGCATTGATTTCATAAAATTTTTATCCGTACGCGAGAACTGTTGGCATGAATTCCAGCGTTTATTCAGTAACCTGTTTCGCGCGTGCTTCACGCTTTCCGAAGGTTTAAGCAGACCGGGAAGTTATGGAAACTTGATCCCAGCCGTAGTTCGGCAAGAATATTTGTGACGTTACCAACCTCGAACGGCTCAAGGCGGGCCGATCCGGACTCGGCGGATCAGCCGGGTGACATCACCATCCTGAGACCGCACTGCCGTCTCAGGCCGGGCCATCAACAGCTTCAGCCCCGTTGGCGGCAGCCCGGCGCTGAGATCGAACAGCAGCGCTTCCACCGGGGCTGAACTCGGCAGCGTGAATGCCAGGCTGACGCCATCCGGATTCAGCGCGTGATCACTGATGCAGCGCCAGCCGGCACGCCGCGTTTCCAGCGCTTTCAAGGTCCTGGCATCTGGCTCGGGCAGCCGATGGCCACCGAGCACGAGCTGAGTCGGGGCACTGCCCGGCGGCCAGCACAGGCTGATCGAAGATGCGCCGCGGGGTGACTGCAATCGAACCTCGTAGCGCAGGCCGCCGTTGTCGGCGGCGCTGCCGAGCAGGTGCAACTCGGGGGCTGGCAATCCGGTTTCGGGTGCGTCGGCGTGCCAGACCTGGCCGCGGCTCCACGGGAAAACCGGTGTTGGTCTGGGAGTGAACACAGCGGCGGATGCCAGCTCGGACGGCAGCAGACCGGAATCCGGTCGCGCCAGCCATTCAGCCGCTCCCTGATCGGTATCGAGCAGGTATTCGAAGTTGAGGCGCTGTGGCGAGGCCTCGCTGTACATCGGCAACCAAGCTGCGATCGCGGCGGAAACGACCGTTGTTACCAAGGCCGCGGCCAGCAGACCGCGTTGCAACCGGACGCCGGCCGATCCGATCAGCCCGAGCAGCGGCAGATAGACCCACATCAGCAAGGCAGTGGCCACGCACAGCGCATCCGGTCCCAGGCTTTGATGCAGGAAACCAATGGTGGGAACGAAGACGCTGGTCGCCGCCAGCGCAGCGGCGACCAGCGCCAGAACCAGCGCCCGATCGCTGCCCCGGCGGTTCAGCAGCCCGACCAGCAGCAAAACGATCAGCGGCAGCTGGAAGGCGAACCCCAGCCCCGGCAAAAGCATCGCGCTGGCCAGCGTGGCCAGGGTCAACAGCAGACCGCTTGCCGACCACCAAGCCGTCAGGCCGACGCGGCTTTTCAGCAATCTTGCGACGATCGACAAGGCCAGCGCAGCCAATGCCGCGCTGGCGATATCGAGCGGCAGCGGATGGGCGCTCCAGTGATAGCTGGCAGCCTCCGGCGGAATTGCCGAAACTCTGCGCAGCACCAGCAGCAGCGTCCAACAGGCGAGCGCCGCCAGCAGCATGGCCACGATCGAACCTGTTGTCGCCAAGGCCAGTTCGCGCAAGCCCAGCCGACGATGGCGCAGTTGCACACCCACCAGCAACACCCAAAGCAGCGCGCTGCCTGCCGCGATCGGCAAGGCCAGCGCCGCCGGCCAGGCCAGCAGATGCTCGGCGAACAGATCGACATACACCGCGTCTTCCGCTGGCGCCGCCCCGGAGGTCCCGCTGGCTGGCAACGACGCTTCAGCAAGCGCCAGCAGCATCGAGAAGGCGTTGTCACCGTGGTGCTGCAAGCTGTCCCGCGACAGGTTCGCGAGGCTGTCGCGCGGCGTGTGGTAGTGCTGCACGTTGCCGGTCAGCGCGAAGTTGTAGCCCTCCCAGCCCGCTGCCTTGAACACGGTGAAATCGGTGTCGTTCGGCAGCAACTGATAGGCGGTGTAATAGATCGAATTGGTGATCGGGCGCGCAGCGCGTCCCTGATACAGCGCCATCGCCCAGGCGTTGTGCCGGCCGGTTTCGAACATGAAGCTCGGGCCATCGTTGCCGCGCGCTTCGAGGTTCACCGCCGCGCGCACTTCCTTGGCCCAGGGATGCTCGTCGACGAATACCCGGGCGCCCAGCAGGCCGGTTTCCTCGCCCTCGGTGATCAGCAGCAGCAAGCTGTGTCGCGGCTGCGGCTGGCCTGCCTTCAGCAGACGCGCGATCTCCAGAATAGTCGCCACACCGATGCCGTCATCGGCGGCACCGGGCCCGGCGCCCACCGAGTCGTAATGCGCCGTCAGCGCCACCGCCGAACCGGCCTCACGGCCGTCGAGCCGCGCGACGATGTTCTCGACCACCGCACAGTCGCCCCATTCGTCACAGGAACGGCCGGTCTGGATTTCGGGGGCATAGCCGAGGCTGGTCAGCCTGGCGACCAGGCGGTCCCGCACCGCGTGATTCGCGGCGCTGCCGGTCGGATGTGGGCTTTCATCGCCCAGCACGACAGCCAGTGCATCGATCGCACGCTGCGCCGAAAACACGCTCGGCGACGCATCGGCAGGCAAGGCCGGCGACGGCCGATAACGCTGCGCCTGAAACGCCAGCAGCAGCGCGATCAGCAGCAGGCTCAGGAGCAGAGCCAGGCTGGTGGAACGATGATGACCGCTGGCGAACGGCTTCGAGAAATCGGTCATGGGCGGCAGCGGCTGAGGGTTTGGCAGGCCGAGTTGAATCAGGACACGGCGTGCCCCGAACAGTAACCGACCCGAAGCAGCCGAGAACCTTGTTCCCGCCATCGATCGAGTTAAAAGCCCGCTCCTCCACGAAGAGGAGCGGGAAGCCCCGCCAAGACCGGCCTGCCAGCCGGTCTGTTTGCTCATCGAAATGCTTGATCGGCGATCCGCACGATCGATGCCGTAAACAGCCTCGGCATCGCCGGAGACCGTGGACCACGGCCATCAGGGGAGTGCTTGTCGGCTGTCGATAACATTTCAGACGAGGTTTCGCGCCCAGACCGGACATCACCGGAAAAGGCCGAACGACAGGCACAAAAAAACCCGCGCGCAGCGGGCTTGTTTGCTGAACCATCATGCGGATGGTTGCCACTCACTCGAAATGTGCGCTGAAACGTAGCAACGGCGGGAATTCCAGCGATCACGAATTTTACGATACCCCCAGAAATACCCCCAGACAAGGCTCAGTGCTCCGCAAATGGCTCGGTCTGCGGTGCGGGCGGAATGGCGTGGTGGCGCGAGCCAGTGTTTTTGCGCGCGCGGAATCGTCGTCGTCACCAGAAAAATGTTCAGGCTGGCATTTCGCCAGCGAAACCAGACTACGCAGCCGTGAACACAGGCGGAAACTTGATTAACGGCCTACCTGTGAACTGGTAAACAGACGCTTGTGTCTGCGAGAAATCCGCGAGTCTTTCTCACCCGCATCCAAAAACGCCAGGGAGTACCTTTTCCGATTCAGTCCATAGTGGAGCGCCCATCTCTCAAAATGACCGGGGACAACGGGTACACCGGGGACAATCGATACAAACTACTGACTTATATAGAAAATTCTGTCCCCGGTGACTGATGTCCGTGACAACAGTCATCGGGGACACCGGGGACAAATCGAAGATGGAAGCCGTCCGTTGTCCCCGGTGTCCCCGTTGTGTCCCCAGTAAGAACACATAGACCGGGGACAGCGGAAAGCCCAGCAACGGCGAGCCTTCCAGCGCTTCGGCTTCGCCTTGTCCCCGTTGTCCCCGGCGATTCTTGGAAAGTGTCGCGCGGAAAACTCGGGTCGCGCTCCGCGCCCCTCACGCGCCCGGCTCGGCATCGCCCGGCACGGCTTGCCAGATTGACGGCAGCACGACATAGCACCAGGTCAAGCCCAGGGCCGGCAGCCGCTCTTTGCGCTTCAGCCGATTGCCTTCCTTCGGCCGCTTCAGCGCGCCAACGCTGGCGAGTAGCTGCGCCACTTGTCGCGGATCGAAGCCGGTGCAGATTTCTTGCTCGAACGTCTCCGGCAGCAGGTAATAGGTTTCGCCGTCATCGCCGAACACTTCGGCGCAGCGGAAGCCGGCGCGCTTCACCGTCACCCAATCCTTGCTGTTTGAATCTTCGCCCCAGTGCTGCAAGCGGGCGCTGGCCTCGTTCTCAAGCCAGCGGCGTACCTGCGCCAGCATGCGGACGGGTTCCAGGTTGCCGGTGCCGCCGCGTGTGTCGATCCACGCTTCCAGGCATCGGCCGCAAGCGGCATCGGCTTCGCCCACTTCCCAGCCGGTGATGCCGGCTTGCGTTGCCAGCTCGCCCGCCGCTGCGATGACGGACAGTCGGCCCGCGACGCGTGATACCTGCCCGTCGATGCCCTTTGGAACATGGCGATCGGTGAAGGCTCGCCGTAGCGTGCGGATGGCGTCCGGCAGCGTGTCCAGGCGCGGCAACAGCGCGCGGAGAAACGCCGGGCCGGCGACGCCGTACACGTCGCCCGCCGCATCGGTGATCGCACGGGACAAGGCCGGGCCGTTGTCGTATCCGCCCAGAGTGTTGAAGATCCCGAAGCCCGCGCCGGCATCGGCGGGAATGTCGGCCATGCGGGTTTCCTGCCCGGCCTGCGCTTGCTTGCCGCCTTGCCGCATGTGCTCGGCAAGGCTCAGTTCGCCGGCACTCAGGAACAGCAATCGCCAGGTGATGACGGGACGGGCCGAACCGCCGCGCCCGGCGCGGGCCTTGCCCTCGCCATTGGCAAGCATGTACGCGGCATCGCCCGCGATACGCGGGTCCATCTGCCCCAGTTCGTCCAGGATCAACAGCCCGTCGGAGTACTGCGCGGCGATCGACTCAAGCCCGTTGTCGGTGGCACGCCAGCGGCGCATGAACTCAGGCCCGCCCCAAACGGAAGCCGCCGCCCGCAAGGCCGTGGTCTTGCCGGTGCTCGATGCTCCGCGCAGGTTGAAGCCGCCCGATTCCTCGCCTGCCCAGTGCAGCAGCGGGCCGGCGAACGCGGCCGACACCGCGAACAGCAGCCGGGAATTCCCTCGGCACAGATCGGCCAGGTCGCTGCGCCATTGATCGAGCGTGCCGCGCTCCCGGTAGACATGCCCCGCCGTGGTCTCGCTCTGAAACAGCACGGCTTCGTCGGCCTCGCCGATGGTGCGATCCGGCATCACGAACACGCGGCCATGCCAGCCCGCACGCTCCACACAGCGGGCGCGGGCATCGGGCCGGGATTGTTGGATGTAGTCGGTCAGCAGGTTGCGGCTGCGTTGTGAAGTCGGCACGTCGAAGCCCAGGCGCAGCAGCTCTGCGCGCATCTCATCACCGCCACCGGATAGCAGCCGCATGGGCATGCCCCAGCGGTGCTCGGTGCCGTCGGCATCATTGAAGCTCAGCAGGCGGCCCCAGTTCGTCCCGTCCAGGTCGCGCAGGTAGGCCGCAACCTCGATCGGCGGACAGACCCAGTACGGCGCAAGCGCTGTCCCGTCCTTCGGATCGGTGGCGTTGTGCCAGACGCCGCGATCGTCGCGGGTGAAACGGGGTTGTCTGCCGCTGCCGCTCGCCTCGGCAGGCTTGGCGCGAGGCACTGCGCGGGCCGCTGGCGCAGCTTCAGGCCCTACCGCTGGCGCAGCCGGTGCGCTGGCCTCGGCATCGCCTGCCGTCTCGAATACGGCGCGCACAGCGGCCAGGCCATGCACGGCCGCGTAGTCGTTCCAATCCGATCCGGCATCGCCTTCCGGGAACGATGGCGCGATGACGGAACCGTCGACAGCCTGCGCCGCCTCGGTGGCTTTCGCCATGCCCGGATTGCCTTCGGTGCGGTGATCGTTGTCCGCCGCGATAACGATGCGCGCCGCTGGAAACTTCGCGCGTAGCGCCAGCGCAACGGGCCGCAGGTTGCGGGTATCGAACGCGACCGCCACGGCCTGCCCGGTGGCCTCGCGCAGCGTTGCCGCTGTCGCATAGCCCTCGGCAATCAGCAGCACGGCACCGGGCTTGCCGATCGCGTGATAGTGGCCCGACTTCGCCATGCCCGATGTGAAGCGCTTGGACCCGTCGGGCTGAATGAATTGCAGGCCATGCAGCGCGCCGTCGGCATCGCGGACGGGAATCACCAGCGCTTCGCGGAGCTGCCGGATACCGTAGCCGCGTACCTGCTTTTTCGCCAGGTACAGATGCTTTGCCGACGGCTTCGGGTTGGCTTCGTCCCACAGCTTCGCGGCCTTCTTGCGGGCTTCGGCTCGAACCCGCTGCGTCTCGGCATCACGCTCGCGCCGGATCGCTTCCAGGCGCGCTCGATTGGCCTCGCGCTCGCCTTCGTCCAGCTCGCGCCCGATGTTGGCGTGCCAGGTCTCGGACAGGCCGCGCTTCCAACAGCCGAACTCGCCGGCCGGCAGGCCATCGGCATGCAGCACATACCAGCCGTTGCGCTGGTCTCGCCGATCGCCTGTCACACGAAAGCGATGCAGCTTGCCGTCGGCATCAATGGTCGCATCGGTGTCGAGTCCGGCCGCGCGCATGGCGCGGCCGAACTGCCCCAAGACTTCGGAGAGCTGCATAGCAAACGTGTCCGATATCACCGTTAGCGCAGAATCGCGTAGGCGTCCCAAACATCTTTGAGTTCTGCGCGGACGCGCGGCAATACCAATCGCTGGTCTATGTAGTCATCTGAATTGGAGAGAACGGCGTCCGGCCATGTCTTGGATCGTTCCAATAGGCCGGCTTCAAAATTCAGCTCGTCTATCTGATCTTCGAGCCAAACCCTCTTTGCCATTGCAACGTCGATCCGCGCATCCAAAGCGGCATGGATTTTCTCCTTTAGCTCTGCCTCTTTTTTCCGTAGCTTTTGTGCCATATCGGCATGACGGTCGGTTGCTTGCTTCAAGGCGGAATCTAGTTCTGCCTCATCGATTGCCAATTGCGTTTCCTTCGGTGGCGGCACGTCGAAGCCAGAAATAACTGCGTTGATGATTTCGCTGCCACGGTCATCCCGGTATGAAGCTAGCCGGTCTGCCGCCTCATTGCGGCGAGCTGTAAGCACATCGACAGCAGCGGCCAGCTTCAGCACTTGTGGCCGAAATTTCTCAATGTCAGTTTTCATGACGCGAATGCCGTTGCGCGCCATCGTCAACGTGGCTTCCGAACAAATCAAACGTTGCGTCATATCCCGGTCGATCTGCTGCACCCCAAACACCTGTTCGGGGAATGATTTGAGTTTCTTCTTCAAGCATTCCAACGCGCCTTCGGGAATCAACTTCGACATTTGTGCATCTCCTTGAGTGATGGCCTCGGAACGAGACCGATCTAAAAAAACGAAAAGGGCGTGATTCGCAGCGATTCGCGTCGCGACTCGGGACCACACGCGAGAAGCGCAACGGGAGCCACCTTCGAGCAACTCGAAAAAGCATTCCGCGCAGACATAGGCGGTCAGGCAACGCGAGTCGTGCCCACCTGTCACGCGTGAAACTGGATACAAAGGCGCGACCGTGCCGCAGCCGGGGCAGCCCCAGACGATTAGCCGTCTCATGGCAGCCGCCCGTAATGCGGCGCGACGATGGCGTGCACATATCCGGCTTGCAGCGCTTCATCTGCGCTCAGCCAGCGGTCACCTGCGGCGATCAACTGCGTTAGTTCGTGGGCCACGCTCCGGCCGCTTATACGGGCCATCGCTGCTGCCAATGCTTGGTTCGTCTGGTCGATCAAATCGGCAGCGATGCCGAAGACCGGCCCATCGCCGGCGACATAAGCGATTGCGCCGTGGAACATGAGGAAGGCATCGGCCTCGATCTCAACCCGGTCACCCGCCATCGCGACCAATGCACCCGCGCTACTGGCGATCCTGCGAACTCTGGTCACTGTCGGGCGGCCATCGCAGCGGATGGCGTCATAGATCGCGATGCCTTCGCGCGCAGAACCGCCCCAAGACGTGACTTGGACAACTGGCATCGGATCGCCACACGCCCGCAGCGCCGCCAGCACATCCGTGTAGAAAACGGCATCGGCTTCCGTCGGATCACCAATCGCGCCGTCTATCACGATCAAGCCCGCATCCCGATCAGTGCACGAATGACCGCGCGCAACGCGCGTATCAGGACGTGTGTTGATCGGCTCTCCGATAGCTTTTGGAGCGCTGCACGCGCGTTCTCGCGCTTACAGCGAGGGCAGTGAACAAGACCGGGCCGAGACTCATCCTTGTGTGCGAGCCAATCGAGAACGGCCGCAAGGTCGTACAGGTGCCCTTCGCCGTTCGATAGATCGCTGTGCGTTTTGATCGGGCAAGGATTCGGCTGGCGGATCCACTGCCGCACGGCTTCCGCCCTCCAATCGCCAACCCCAAGCCGGCTCAATTCGGCGACAAGCTGACGGCCCGTAAACAGAGGAACGGGCTTCATGCGCACTTCAGATGGCTTGGCCGGGCGGCCTCAATCTTCCCGGCAATCCAGGTATCAACCTCGGATTCGATCCATGCACGGCTCCGGCCATTCAGTTCGATCGGGGCGGGAAACTCGCCGGATTGAACCAAGGCATACAACGACGAACGGGATAGGCCAGTGCGCAACTCGACCTGATCTCGCCGCAACAGCGATTGTTTGTGCTGACTGACCATCTAGAGTCCTCCTGATGCCGGGCGGGTCGCCTCGGGCTTCGGGGGAATCGTCTAGTCAGCTGGCATTTACAGGAATAAGCCGAACTGCCCGGTTTCTCAGGTAGTTCAATACTCCGCAGTTGACGCGTCGCGTAGGTAGTTCGCCAGCGTCGCAACCCGAAGGCTCACCGGCTTCAGATCAACGTGACTTCGCGCGGCTCGCACCACGATGGCAAAGGCTCGAATGACCGATCCGACGGCTTGGCTGCTATCGATGTTCAGCGAGGCTTCCAAGCCGAACCGCTCAAATACCCTGAGCAGCTTCCACGCGGCGTGAATCTCGGCATCGCTTTGAGGGATGCGGTTAGGGACTTTCGGAAATTTTTCGAAGTACTTATTTGCCAGAAAAGACACGCGATACAGTGCGGAAGCTGCCTCATCAACGCCGCCGGCCTTATCGAAAAGAACGCCCTCGATGTCGTCCAAAGCATGAACTGCACCCTCGGGCATTGACGCAAGCACCTTCGCCAGGTCATGCGCGCGTTTGCCTGCATGCTTGATCGCATCGCGCCTTTCGGTCAGCGTCTCGCGTGTCGCGCGCGCTATCAAACTCGCCGCATAGACTTCCGCAATATCCCGAATAGCAGCCTCAAAATCGGGGGAAGGGCAGATACTTTGGACCTTCCCCCGATCTTCAACTGACAGCGGAATATCTGGCGCAACCACTCCAGGCGGATTGCGCCTTGCTGCGTCGAACTTCGGTTTCCGCCTCGTCGGCATTAGCGGATCAACTTCGCCAGCGGCTCATGACTGCACCCAATTGGCGGAGAGCGCAGAGCTGGTCAGGGCGCTGGCCTGCTCCGCAAAGCGCAATGCCCCATAGGCCAGTTGCGCGGCAATCTCGTCGTTACCATCCACACGCTCGGCGATGCCCCTAGACAGCGCTTCGATTACATTCACAACGCAGAGAATTTCCCCCAAAACGTCTGCAACAGAAGCGCCAGGGTTGACGCTGTAGAACTTCACCTCTTCACCGTCTGCCGCTTTGCATGCGTATCCGAACTTGTCCGCGCGCGCCGCGCGAAAGCCATCGAGGCTCGGCACCTGCTTGATGCCATCCTCGCTGCTACCCTTCGTCTCAGCCTGCTGCATGGCTCTACTCCATGTTGCGAGTCAGGGCCGATGACGTGTTCTCAGCACGCCATCGGCCCGCCTCATTGCCCCGCGTGATCCGGCGCGAGGCTTGCCGGTCTTGCTCGATCAGGCCGCGCGTCCGAAGTTGCCCGCGACCACTTTGCGATCCTCGCGCAGCGCGTCCAGATAATCGGCCCATGCCTGCATCATTTTCCGGCGTTCGGCGAGGAACTGCGCCCGGTCATAGGCTCCCTTGAGCGGCCCGCTGGCCTTGTGGGCGAGCTGTCGCTCGATCGCATCCGTCCGCCATCCCAGTTCCGCAAGCAGCGTCCGCGCGCTGGCGCGGAAGCCGTGCCCGGTGGCGGTGCCGACCGGGTAGCCCATCCGCCGCAGAGCCGCGTTGACGGTGTTCTCGGACATGGGGCGCAGCTTGGTGCGTGCGCCGGGGAACACATAGCCAGCCGGGCCGGTCAGCGGGTACAGATCGCGCAGCACGTCGACGGCCTGCACTGCCAGCGGAACGAGATGGTGATTTCCCATCTTGCTGGCGATGTAGCGCCATTCGGCTGCCTCAAGGTCGAAGTCTTCCCAGCGTGCCGTCCGCAGCTCGCCGGGGCGCACGAAGATCAGCGGGGCAAGGCGCAGCGCGGCGCGGGTCACGGGGTCGCCCTGATAGCCGTCTATGGCGCGTAGCAGTTCGCCCAATGGCTTCGGGTCAAGGATCGCCGGGAAGTGCTTGACCTCGGGCGACTTGAGCGACCCGCGCAGGGCCACGGTCGGATCGACGGTCGCGCGGTCGTCCTTCATCGCGTAGCGGAACACCTGCCCGATCTCGCTGCGCGCACGGTGCGCCGTCTCGATCGCGCCGCGATCCTGAATGCGCTTGAGTACCGCCGTCAGTTCAGCGCGGGTGATCTCCGCAACGGGTCGGTTGCCGATGTAGGGCAGCACGTCGGCTTCCATGCGTGCGGTGATCTTTTCCAGGTAGGTCGGCACGATGGATTTCTGTGCCAGCCATTCGCGCGTGATCGACTCGAAACTGTTCTCGGTCACGGCGCGGCGGACTGCCTTGCCCTGCACCTTCGCGGCCGATGGGTCGATGCCACTGGCAACCTGCGTCCGGGCGTCGCGATGCGCCTTCATCGCGCTGGCAAACGTCACTTCGGGATAGCTGCCGATGGCTAGCAGCTTTTCCTTGCCTTCGATCCGGTACTTGTAACGCCACAGCTTTGAGCCGTTCGGCTGTACCAGCAGATACAGCCCGCCACCGGCGGCGATCTTCCGCGCCTTGTCGGCTGGCTTGGCGTTGCGTGCCGTCACGTCCGTGAATGCCATGCGATACCCCCTGCCCTCTGCGAATACCCCCAGAGATACCCCCGCGCAGGACCGGCTGTCAACGGATGTTGCTGGACTTCTGCGGACCTCGCAGGCACAAAAAAAGCCGCAACCCCTTGAAAAGGTGCGGCTTGATGGACTTTCTTGGACCCGCTTGGACTTCGATTTTAAGCCGTATGGTGGGTTGCCCCGGACTCGAACCGGGAACCTACTGATTAAGAGTCAGCTGCTCTACCAATTGAGCTAGCAACCCGCACGACTTGCCGAAAATGGGGTGGACGATGGGACTCGAACCCACGACCTCTGGAATCACAATCCAGAGCTCTAACCAACTGAGCTACGCCCACCATAACTGCAATTACAACGCAGTTCGGTACCAACCTGAACTGTTCGCAAGGCTTTTGGAATCTTCAGGTTCTGCCTCGAACCGTCGAAGTGTCCTGCACTTCATTGCGGCGCGCAGTATACCCGTCTGTTGCCAATGTGCCAGCACTTTTTCACGATCTCCGATCTTTCATGGCTGGCGGTAGAACTTGTCGGGATTGAACAGCGCATCGGGCAGGACTTTGTCGGTCTGCTCGGTGCCAAGCCTGATCTCCGATCGGCTGCCTTCGCGAAGGTCCTGCATCAGCACCCTGCCTGCCCGCCAGCGGCCGTCGACCTGGGTCACCGTGGCCTGATCGACGATCAGCGTTTTCCACGGTACGCCGCCGTACAACTCGGCTTTCACCGGCAGGCACCAGAGGTCGTCTATGACCAGATCAGCGCGGTCGTAGAGGATGTCGGGATCGGTGGGCGGCACGTAGCGCCAGCGTTCGCCGGTCCGCGCGCCAACCTTGTCCGGCCCCACATAGCTGAACTGGCCGCCGCTCAGGCCGCTGAACAGGAACTTCAGATCGAAAGCGGACAGGCCGCTGCCGAACAGCGATTGCGCCACCGTGGCGCCGACCACCTTGCGCACCTTCCGCACGCTCGGCAGATAGAGATAGAACGCTTCCTTGCCGGACTTGCGCAGAAACAGATAGGAAGCTCCGGCGAGATCGGCGGGCGCTGCCAGCTTCAGCATCGCCTGCTGATCCGGTGAGCCACGGCGCCAGTACCAGCGGCCGGACAGACGCTTGATCGCGCCGTTGGCGTCGGTCTGGGTGATCGCGATGTCCTGCGCCAGGCTGGCCGCCGAGGCGTTGGCCGCGAGGCAGGCGCGCAGTACGGCTTCATCGCGCGCCGCCTTTGTCGGCAAGGCAAGCGCCAGACAGCACAGGGCCGCCCACCGCGCGGCGCGCGGCCCTGTGAAGCTCATTGCAGCAGCGAGAGTGCTGCGTCGACCACCGGCGCCTTCTTGGCCAGATGTTCCATGATGAACACCTGCATTTCGCCGACGATGAAGCCAAGCGATGCGCCGACGGCGATCAGGATCCACTCATCCTGCTCGAAAGCCGGATGCAGCAGGCCCTCGAATTCCTCGACCGACAGTTCGGTCATCTTGGTCGCCAGCGTGTCTTCGATCGCCATCGCGTCGGCGGCGTATTCCTCGATGTGCTTCAAGGTCGCCGGCAGGCGCTTCATGATCTCTTCGGCGACCAGGCGCTTCATCGCTTGGTACTTGCTGCTGCCGACCGCGAACACCACGAACGGCTTGGCGATGCCCGACTGCTCGTCGACCACCTTCTGCACCTGCTTCTGCACCATCGTGAACAGCTTGTCGGACAGCGGGCCCTTGAGCACCGCATCGATGATGTTGTGCGGGGTGACGATTTCCTTGGCGATCAGGCGCCCGTACTCGGCCGACACTTCGGCGCGGCGCTTCAGGAACAGGCCCTGCCATTCGACCAGGCCCATGAAGTACTTGGTCGGATGCTTGGGGTTGAACACCATCTTCAGCGCCAGCCAGTCGGTGAACCAGCCGGTGAACAGGCCGAACAGCGGCATCACCAGCGGGTTCTGGGTCAGCGCCCAGGTCACGGCCTGGACGATGCCGATGATGAAGCCGAAGTAGATGCCGGAATTGCGGATGAACTTGAATTCGCCGCTGCCAGCTTCCAGGAAGATGCGATTCAGCAGGGGTTTGTCGCGCAGCAGGTTCGAGACCACCATGTCCTTCAGATCGAACACCGAATCGATGTTCTGCTTGATGTCGATCATGATCGACCGGACGATGTTCGGCGCCTCGTTCTGGATGCGGCTGATGATCAGCCGCTTGACCGTTTCCGGCGCCGCTTCCCAGAGGCCCGGCGAGTAGACCGCCGCCACTTCGCGAGTGATGTCTTCCACGGCCGCAAGCAGCGGCTTCTCGATTTCCTTGGCGATGCGGTCGGGATCAAGCTTGTTGAAGATGTCTTCCGGCCTGATCAGCCGGGAGGTCATGGTGTCGCAGGCGATTGCCGCCATCGTCGCCGCCTTGCGCGGCACGATGCCCTGCCAGCCGAAAAACGGTTTGAAGCCGATGAACTCGATCGGCTGGAACATCATCTTGATCGCGACGATCTTGGTGACATAGCCGATCGCCGCTGCCACGAAGGGCATCGACAGATAGAGCCACCAGTTCAGCTGCACGTCGGCGACGATTTGTGACCAGCTTTGCATTGCCTTCTCCCCCTTGCGTCCAGCTTTATTGTTTTACGAATTGCCTTTTCAGCTTGGCACTGCGTTGTCGGTTGTGCGGCTCAATCTTCGGTGATCCGGCAGGCTTCCCACAGGTTGCGACCCAGCTCGGAAATTTTCAGCGTCCTGCGTTTGATCTGGCTGCGCTGACCCGCCGTCTTCATCTGCGCCATCAGCTTGCGCAGCACGTCGTCGGTTTCGAGGATTTCGTACTTGGTGGTCAGCGCGTAGTCCTCCGGCCCGGTCTCGACCAGCCCGGCAGCCGCCAGACGCTGCAGATAGCCTCGCGTCATCTCCGGCAACTGCACGCCGGCGGCACGGCCGACATTGCAGGTGTACTCCAGCACCGTGTGGGACACCATGCCGAGCTTCGACAGCGCGACCAGCGAGATCATCGGATAGGCCGATCCATCCGACAGCGCCGACAGGATGCGTGCCTCGTCCGGCAACAGATTGCGCACCAGCAGGCTGTAGTAAGCCAGCTCGGCCTGCTCCTTGGTCTGCTCGCTCGATGCCTGCAGCAAGGCGCGGAGGATCTCGCCTGGCGCGCGCAGCTCGCGAGTCGGCGCGTGGGTCTTGTCGATGCTTTCCATCGAGAAGGCGACCACCTGCACGGTCGTCGACTGCTCGCCCTCAAGACGATCGAGCCGCGCTTTCAGTTCGCCGAGCACGCGCTTCTCGGCCTTGCCGAGCTGCTCCTGGACGATCGCCCCGCCGGGCATCTTGGCGAGGATGCGATTGGCCAGCGCCGAACCCGTGGCACCTTCCTCACCGGTTGCTGCTTCGAGCGCGCGTTGCCACAGCGAAGGATTTTTCTTGTTGCTCATGATGCGGGCTCTCCGGCCGTGGATGGCTCTGTTCGATGGCCAGGTTGGGGCCGCTGGGGCAGCAGGATGTCGGGGGCTTTTTCGAGCCGCAGCGTATCGGCTTTCAAGCGCAGATCCGAGTGCTGGATGATGACTGGGATGGCCTCGGTCGGGGAAGTCACTTCTAGCCCGAACCGGGCAAGGATCGGCGTGGTCACTTCACGCTGCGCCTTGATCCGCGTCTTCAGCACGGTATCGACTGGCGCCTTGATCGTCTGATTCAGCTTGAGTCCGATCGGCCCATGGAATTTCACCCGCAGCGAGGTGTCGATCGGCACCACGAACTTCACCGGCTGCTCGAACTGCAGCGGAACCCGGCCCTTGAAAGCCACGTTCCGGAGTCGCTTGACGTTCTGGTAGACGAAATCGGTACGGCCTTCGATGTCGGCGAAGGTGTCCACCGGAATCAGGCCGCTGTACTCGATCGTGAACTTGACCGGCACCACCGTATCGAAATCGATGTCGGCGGTGTAATCGCCTTCGATCGGCAGATCGAGAGTCTGCTTGAACGGCACGATCGCATCGATGTAGCCATCGAGCTTGATCGTCACGTTGTTGGTGGCCTGGGCATAGGCGGTGAACTTCGGCGGCAGGGTGATCATGCCGGCCTGATCCGTAATCGTCAGGCCCACGAACAGATTGGCGTACAGCCAGAAACCGAGCGCAGCGGCCGCCAGCGCAAGTCCGCCAGCCGCAACCAGGCCGAGAACCCACTTGAACAGCCGGCCGACCCCGCCCGGTTTGCTCATGGAACTGGAGTCGGAGCAGTTGCTGCCGGCGCAGGATTGCCGCGCATGCCGAGCAGCACCGTGCGCAGTGGCAGCAGCAGATCGGATTCGACGATGACGATCTTCGCTGGATCAGGAATGGTGATGACGGCTTCAAGAGCCGATTTCACCGGCACGCTCATCTGGCTCTTGATCGGGATCGTCGTCGTGATGTCGGCCTTCAGCGGCACCGTCAGCGCCTGCTTGAGCCGGGCCTGTACCGGCGCACGAAACTTCAGCCGCACCAGTTGATCGACCGGAATGTTCAGGCTGACCGGCACCACTGCCTTGACCGGAATCTTTCCGCGCAGCGGCAGATCGTGCTTGTCACCGAGAATTTCGGCCTTGATCACCGTATCGATGTCGAGAATCTGGTCGATCTGGATCTTGTCGCGCACCGGCACATTCATCTTGATCGGCACATCGCCGTCGAAATCGGCCATCACGTTCAGGGTTTCGGCGATCGGAATGGTGATCACCTGATCGATCGGCACCGTCGTCTTGATGCTGGTATCAAGTTCGATTTCCAGATTGTTCAGCACCTGCGCCGAAACGCGCAGCGGCTCCGGAATGATCACCGTCGCTGGTTGATTGCTCAGCAGCAGGCGGGCATCGACATTGCGGAAGACCCAGACGCCGATCAGCACGCCGGCAATCACGCCGATGACGGCGATCAATCCGATCGCGGCAAGGAGATTTTTCATCCGGCTCTCAGAATTTGTAGGCAATGCTGGCGGCAACGAAATCGCGATCCGCCAGCGTGTTGCGGCGGCCGCCGCCGAAGAAGAAGGTGCTGACCAGGTTGACGTCGAAGTCGCCGTAGCTGAAGCGGAAGTCGCCGACCATCAGCTTGCGCCCTTCGAGAAAGTTTTCTGCCAGCCCGGGCGAGACGCCGTAGATGTCGTGGGTGAAGACCAGGAATGGGCTGACATCGAGGCCGGGAATCAGCACATCGGTGTAATGCAGCAGCGCGCCGAGGCGGTAGCCCGACGAGAACGAGGTGACATAGCCGCCGGTGTTGCGGATCGGATTGATGATGATCGCGTTGCCGGTGTCGAAAGCGCCCTGCCCGGCATGGGTATCGGTGCCCGGCGCCTCGAACTGCAGCCGCGAGCGCGACGGCAGGTTCGGCACCCAGATGCTGGTCAGCTCGAACAGCAGTGCCGAGTCCTTGGTGCCAAGAAAATGGGTGTTGCCGAAGACCTTGGTCAGGCCGATCGAACTTTGCTGCACCGCCAGCCGTTGGTAGCCGCGGATGTAGGCACCCGGAGCCACTTCACCCGGAATGCCGCCGCGGTAGCCAGTGAGGAAATCGGGAATCGCCGTCCGCGAACCGGGCACCGTGGTGCCGAGCACGTTCGGCGCGCCGGCCAGCGCCTGCAGCGTGCTGATCGCCCCGGGCAGATTGCCGGCTGCATTGCCGATCACCGCCAGCGCATTGCCCGGGTCCTGCAGCGCCAGCAGCAGACCTTCCACAGTGTTGTTGGCGGTGAATAGCGGAATGTCGTTGCGCGGCAGCGCCGGCTGCAGCGCGGCGAACAGCACGTCTTCGAGATCGATCTGCACCGGCTGGTTCGGCCGGAACGAGAACTCGCCGCGGATCGCCACGCCTTCATAGAGCGTCGAGAAGCTGGCGCCGAACAGATGGATGTCTTCCGGGTATTCGAGGAAGTACTGCGCGGTATCCAGCGGCACCGCTTCACGCAGATGAGTGCCAGGCACGCCGCAGGCAGCGATGAAGCTGGTCAGGTCGACCGGATCGATGCCGGCCGGGTTGCCCTCGGCGCGAGCGCAGCTGGCGTTGGCGGCGGTGGCGCTCGCCGTCGGAATGCGTGAGTGATAGCGCGAGTAGTACAGGCCTAATTCCGAACCGTGGAACCAATCGTTGTCCGGATGCCAGTACAGCGCCACGCCGAACTGCCCCTGATCGCGGGCATTTCGATTTTCGCCGCGCCGCAGAGTGAAGCTGGTGGTGCTGACGAGATCAAGAATGTCGTTGCCCGGCGTGCCGATCTGCAGCGGGTCATACGGCGCCTTGGCGAACGGCGCGATGATGCCTTCGTTTGCAGTCAGGTGATTGCTGGCGTTGAAGAACGAAAAATAGGAGCCACGCGGCGGAATGCCGACCGGCCTCCATTCGAACTGGTAGAAGGCCTCGAAGCTCAGATCGTCATTGAACGGGCCGCGCGCCAGCAGCATGCCAGCCGGCCGGTAGACCTCGTCCAGAGTGCCGCCGGGACGGGTGAGATTGTTGACGTCCGGCGGGTTGATGAAATTCAGGCTGCCCTGAGTCGCGAAGCTCGCTTCGCCCCACACCAGCCGCTGGCGGCCGATGCTGAAATCGATCGCCTGACCTCCGATCTCGAACGTGTCCTGCACGTAGGCATCGAGCAACTGCGCGCCGTAGCCGATCTGGTGGATGGTGTCGATGTCGCGCTTGTTGCGCACCACCTGCCCCGGCCCCGGACCTGGCACGACGATCTGGTTCGGGTGGTTCTCTTTCAAGGTGGCGTTGATGTAGTCGTAGAAGAACAGCCCGCCGACTTCGATCTTCAGGTTGTCCCGGCGGATCGAGAAACGCGAGGTCCACTTGATCGGCGAGGAAATGAAATCGCCCTTGTCGTAGTTCAGGTCGCCTTCGTCGTACACCGAATTGCGCGCGCCCGGCGCCAGCAGATAGCGGTTGTTCGGCTCGCTGTTGCTGGGGCTGACCGACAGGCATTCGTCGGCCGCGCACAGGTTCGGATCGAGATTGGACTTGCCGACCAGATTCGGATCACGGCCTTCGACACGTACTGCGGTGCCGATCGACACCCGGTTGGTCCACTCGTGGACCCAGCCTTCGGTCCAGCTGTCACCGGCGGGTTCGGCACTGGCCAGCAGCGGCGCCAGCAAGGCCGCAACGAAGATGGCCCTAACGCGCATCGGCGTCGCTCTGGCCGTCATCCTGGTCCTGATTCTTCCTGCTGCGCCTTGGCTTCCAGAACTGGATGCGCGGCAGCTCGATGATTTCGGTGCGATCGACGATGGTTTCGGTCTGGCCTTTCAAGGTGACGACGTGGCCCATCAGCGTTTCCAGGTTCACGAGGATCCGGAAGATCGACAGGATCACTTCAAGCGCCACCCGGACCACGACCACGCCGGAGACGAACAGCACCGGCATGATCAGCAAGGTCCAGGCAAGTCCCAGGGTGAGCGAGTAGCCGAACACCAGCACCGACAGATAGATGTTGATCGCCGCCACGCCGGCGACGCAGAGCAGATAGATGGCCGGCGCCATCCGCGTGGTGACAATGGTGCGCAACTGCAGATCGGTCAGCCCGACCAGCACCTCCGACAGCTCTGCGCGCGCAGCCGCCCAGGCCGGCATGCCATCCGTCGAACCCTGAGGGTCTGCCTTCATCACCGAATCTCCCCGCCCCCACCACCGACGGCTTGGCCGCCTTGTTCTGTCATTTTCGGGATCGCCGTCGGCGCTGATTCCGTGAACCGGCAAGCGATCTCGTCAAAGCAGACTACACATGACTGTGACATCCGACAATGGCAGAGTCCGTGCCCTCGCCCTCCGGCTTGATCCGGCGTTCCGCGCCTCGCAGCGCACATCAAACCGTCATTGCTTGCCAGCACATTAATGGCGTGGTTAGAATGACTAACCGTCCGGTCAGTCAGTAGCTTGCTCACCGCTTCGAAACCCTTTCAGCCCTGCCGGATGTCACGAGTCGATGCGATGAGCCTTCCAGCCGGTGCCCGGTCGATTCTCGATGCTGCCGCGTCGCTTTTTTCCAGGACCGGCTTTGATGCCGTGTCGCTGTCGGAGATCGCGTCGCGCGCCGGCGTCTGCAAGGCCAACATCTTTCATCACTTCGATTCCAAGGAAGCGCTGTATCTCGATGTGATGCGCGAAGCCTGCAAGGGTCACGCGGAGTTCGCCGAACAGTTGCTGCTGCAGCCGCTCAGTTCCACCGAGAAACTGCTACGTCTGGTCGAGTTCGAATTTCACGACATGTTCGAGAACGAGGCCCGCACCCAGTTGATCTTTCGCGAAGTGCTCAATGCCGGCAGCGGCAAGGGCCGCGAGATCGCCGAAAACATCTTCCAGCGCAATTGCGATGCCGTCATCGCCTTGTTCCAGGAAGGGGTCGATCGCGGCGAGTTCCGGCCCGAGCTTGATCCGGGTATCGCAGCCTGGATGCTCGGCGCCAGCGAAATGATGTTCTTCCAGAACCGCAACATCCTGAGCCGCACGCCCGGCATGGGTAATGCGACCGTTCCAGCCGAGTACGCCGTGAAAATCGTGAAGACGCTGCTGCATGGCCTGCTGCCCGACAACGCGGCGAGCGTCGCGGTCGACGCTGCCCAATTCCAGAGGAAACCGACGTGATGATGCAACTGCCTTCACGGACCCGACTGAGCCTGTTCGCTTCGGCCTTGTTTGCCAGCGGCTGCGCGCTGGGTCCGGACTTCACCACGCCTGCGGCTCCGGAAACCGCGCGCTACACCAGCGAAGCGCTGCCCGGTGCGACCGTTTCCACCGCAGTCGTGGGCGGTGAAGCGCAACAGTTCCTGGCCGGCAAAGCACTGCCGGATCGCTGGTGGACGCTGTTCGGTGCGCCGAAGCTCGATGCGCTGGTCGAACAGGCCCTGATCGCCAGCCCGAGCGTCGCTTCCGCGCAGGCGGCGCTGCGCGTGGCTCAGCTTAACTATCGCGCCGAACGTTCCAGCCTGTTCCCTACGGTGGACGGCACTTTCGATGCCTCGCGCCAGAAAATCGATACCGCCACCTTCGGTAATCCAGGCGGCGGCGGCGTGATCTACAACCTGTACAACACCTCTGTCGGCGTCAGCTACGGGCTCGATCTGTGGGGCGGCACGCGGCGCGGCGTCGAAGCCGAGCGGGCGGCCGCCGAGTTCCAGCAATGGCAGCTTGAAGCCACCTATCAGACGCTGATCGCCAACGTCGTCACCACGGCGTTCCGCGAGATCGAGCAGCGCACCCTGATGGTCGGCCAGGAGCTGGTGATCCGGCAGCAGGAATCGCTGCTGAAGATCACCCAGGCCCGTTATGACAGTGGCGCCATCGCTCGCTCCGAACTGCTGTCGATGCAGTCGCAGGTCGCTACCGAGCGCGGCAAGCTGCCGGCCTACAAGCTGGCGATGACCCAGGCGCAGAACCAGCTCGCGGTCTATCTCGGCAAGCTGCCGAGCGAGTACGTCAGCGCGCCGTTCGAACTCGATGAACTGAACTTGCCGCAGGAGCTGCCGATCTCGCTGCCGTCGTCGCTGGTCCGTCAGCGGCCTGACATCCGGGCTGCGGAAGCGACGATGCACGAGGCGTCGGCACGGGTCGGCGTGGCCACGGCGAACCTGCTGCCGCAGATCGCGCTGACCGCCAAGTTCGGCACCCAGGCTTCGGTCATCGATCAGCTGTTCACCGGCAATGTCTGGTCGATTGCCGGCAATGTCACCCAGCCTCTGTTCAATGCCGGAAAGCTGCGAGCCGAACGCCGTGCCGCATTCGCGACTCTCGACAAGACGGCGGCCGATTACCGGCAGACCGTGCTCGATGCCTTCCGCAATGTCGCCGATGCGCTGCGTGCACTGGAAACCGACGCCGAGTATCTGCAGGCCCAGTACACCGCCGCTGATTTGTCTGCGCAGAGCCTGAAACTGACCGAAAGCCAGTACAAGCTCGGCAGCAGCAGCTCGCTGGCCGTGCTCGATGCCCAGACCCGCGATACCCAGGCCCGCGCCGGCTACATCGCCGCCCGCGTCTCCCGTCTCAGCGATACCGCCGCGCTGTTCCAGGCGCTTGGCGGCGGCTGGGCAACCCGAAATGCAGACGCCGAACTGCCCAATGGCCCGCCGGGCGGCACGCTGCCGACCGAATCGGCCAGCTCATCCGTGGGTGCGCCGTGATCGCCGCCCCCAACTGCTGCACACGATCATCCAATCACTCGACTGACCGCGCCTCGAAGCTCGGAATGCAAAACTCCCGGAGAACCTCATGAAGCGCTGGCTCACCCTCATCGGCGTCGTCGTTCTGATCCTGGTCGTCATCGTCGGCGTCAAGGCGTTTCAGATCAAAAAAATGATGGCCGGCTTCGCGGCCGCGCCGGAACCGCAGGTCGCGGTTTCCACGCTGACCGCCGCATTCGAAGAGTGGCAGCCGACCCAGGCCGCCGCGGGTTCGGTGCGTGCGGTGCGCGGCGTGACCCTGTCGACGGAAGTCGCGGGCCTGGTCGACAACGTGTCGTTCCGCTCCGGTGACGAGGTCAAGGCTGGCGAGCGGCTGGTGCAGCTCAATGCGGTCAGCGATGTGGCCCGGCTCGATGCCCTGAAGGCCGATCTGCGGCTGGCCGAAAGCGTGGCCAAGCGTGATCAGGAACAGCGCAGCGCCGATGCGATCAGCCAGGCCCAGCTCGACCAGTCGGAATCGACTCTCGCCTCGGCACGCGCCGCAGTGGCCGAACAGGCAGCGACGGTAGCCAAGAAAACCATCGCCGCGCCGTTCTCGGGACGGCTCGGCATCTCGACGCTGAACCGCGGTCAGTACTTGAATCCGGGCGATGCGATTGTCAGCATCCAGCAGCTCGATCCGATCTACATCGACTTCAATCTGCCGCAGAAGGCGCTCGCCTCGTTGTCGCTGGGCCAGAAGGTATCGGCGGTGTCCGACAGCTTCCCCGGCGTCGCCTTCACCGGCGAGATCAGCGCCGTCGAGCCGGCGATCGATGCCGATACCCGCAACGTCAAGGTGCAGGCGACGCTGAAGAATCCGGACAAGAAACTGCTGCCGGGCATGTTCGCCAATGTCGAAGTGACCGTCGGCGCCAAGGCTCGCTATCTGACCGTGCCGCAGACCGCCGTCAGCTTCAATCCCTACGGTGAAACGGTGTTCCTGGTGGTGCCGCGCGGCAGCGAGAAGGCGGACGATCCGAACACCCCGGCGGCGCTGAAGAAAACCCAGCGGCTCGACGCCGAGGACGCCAAGATCAAGTCGGCACAAGCTGCTGAAGTGGCCAAGGCGGAAGGCAAGGAAGCGCCAGCTGCTGCGCCCGCACCGCCGGCGCCAGCCTCCGACGCGCCGCCGGTGATGGTGGCTCGTCAAGTGTTCGTCACGGTCGGCCCGACCCGTGGCGATCAGGTGGCGATCCTGACCGGCGTCAAGGAAGGCGACATCGTCGTCACCAGCGGCCAGTTGAAGCTGAAGACCGGCATCAAGGTGGCGGTCAACAACGACGTGCAGCCGGCCAATAACGCCACTCCGAAGCCGGTCGACGAGTGAGCCGGTCCCTGTTCACTGGCCCCGCTCGCTCAAGGACGATGAGATCCTCATGAAATTCACCGATCTGTTCATCAAGAAGCCGGTCCTGGCGACCGTCGTCAGCCTGATGATCCTGGTGCTCGGCCTGCGCTCGATGTTCGGGCTGCCGGTGCGCCAGTATCCGCTGACCGAAAATGCCACCGTGACCGTGACCACGGTCTATTACGGCGCCAACGCCGATGTCGTCGCCGGCTTCATCACCACGCCGATCGAAGCGGCCGTGGCGCAGGCGCAGGGCATCGACTACCTGACCTCGACCAGCGTCGCCGGCGCTTCGACGATCACTGCGACCCTGGTGCTCAACTACGACGCCAATCGTGCGTTGAACGAGATCAACACCAAGGTCCAGTCGGTGATCAACCAGCTGCCCGCGGAAGCGCAGCAGCCGGTGCTGACCGTACAGGTCGGTGAAGCAGTCGCGGCGATGTACATGGGTTTCCACTCGACGAGCATTCCGTCGAACAAGGTCACCGACTACATCGTTCGCGTCGTCCAGCCGAAGCTGCAGACGGTCTCTGGCGTCAAGCAGGCGGAATTGCTCGGCGGACGCCAGTTCGCGCTGCGCGCCTGGCTCGATCCGCAGAAGCTGGCCGCCGTCGGCCTGACCGCGGCTGACGTCTATACGGCCCTGTCCAACAACAATTACCTGTCGGCGCTGGGCACCACGCGCGGCGACATGGTCAGCGTCGATCTGACCGCCGGCACCGATCTGCATTCGATCGAGCAATTCCAGAAGCTGGTCATCAAGCAGAAAGGCAGCTCGCTGGTGCGTCTGGAAGACGTCGCCAAGGTGTCGCTGGGTGCCGAAAGCTACGATTCCGGTACCCGCTTCGACGGCAAGCAGTCGGTCTTCATCGGCATCAAGGTGGCGCCGGACGCCAACGCGCTGACCGTGATCAAGAACGTCCGCGCCGCTTTCCCGGAACTGGTGGCCCAGCTTCCGGAAGGCCTGAAAGGCGAGATCGTCTACGACTCCACCGAGTACATCAGCGCCTCGATCAGCGAAGTGGAGAAGACGCTGATCGAAGCACTTGCCATCGTCACAGTGGTGATCTTCCTGTTCCTCGGCAGCTTCCGCTCGGTGATCATCCCGATCATCGCCATGCCGCTGAGCCTGATCGGCGCGTTCTTCGTGATGCTGGTGCTCGGTTATTCGATCAACCTGCTGACCCTGCTGGCGCTGGTGCTGGCGATCGGCCTGGTCGTCGATGACGCGATCATCGTCGTCGAGAACGTCGACCGTCACATGAAGATGGGCAAGACGCCGCTGCAGGCGGCGCTGGTCGGCGCCCGCGAACTGGCCGGGCCGATCATCGCGATCTCGGTGGTGTTGATCGCGGTCTATGTGCCGATCGGCTTCCAGGGCGGCCTGACCGGCGTGCTGTTCTCCGAGTTCGCGTTCACCCTGGCCGGTGCGGTCGCGGTATCTGCCGTGGTGGCGCTGACTCTGTCGCCGATGATGTGCGCGATGTTCCTGCGCGACGATCACGGCTCCAACCGCTTCGTGCAGATGCTCGATCGCAACTTCGAGCGCTTCTCGGCTTCCTATCGGCGGATGCTCGGCCGGATGCTCAACGGCTGGGTCACCATCGTGGTCTTCGGCTTCGTGATCATGGGCCTGATCGCGGTGATGATGGTGATGCCGATGGCCGGCGTACTCGCGAAAAGCGAACTGGCGCCAGCCGAAGATCAGGGCTTTCTGATCCACATCGTCAGCGGTCCGCCGAATGCGACGCTGAAGCAGATGTCGACCTACACCGACCAGATCTACGGCGTGATGAAGGAAACGCCGGAGTACGCCAGCGCGTTCCAGATCGAAGGCGTCGGCACGGTCAACTCCGGAATCGGCGGCTTCGTGGCCGTGCCGTACGCGGATCGCACACGCGATACCAATGCGCTGTCGGTCGATCTCCAGAATCGCAGCAACAAGATTGCCGGTGCCAACATCTTCTGGGTCAATCCACCGCCGCTGCCCGGTGGCGGCAATGGCCTGCCGATCCAGTTCGTGATCAACACTACCGATTCCTTCGAGAAGCTCTATGCGGTGGCCGATGCCGTGGTCAGCAAGGCGCAGGCGACCGGCAAGTTCTACGTGCTCGACAACGGCCTGAAGATCGACAAGCCGCAGACCACGGTCAACGTCGATCGCGACAAGGTGGCCGCACTTGGTCTGACCATGCGCGATGTCGGCGGCGCGCTCGGTTCATTGCTGGGCGGCGGCTACGTCAACTACTTCTCGATCGAGGGGCGTTCGTACAAGGTCATTCCGCAGGTGCAGACCAGCGATCGCCTGAATGCCGATCAGCTGGACAACTACTACATCCGCACTTCGACCGGTGGCATGGTGCCGGCTTCGACCGTGGTGACGCTGAAGACCGAAACCGTGCCGCAGTCGATTCCGCACTTTCAGCAGATGAACTCGGCCACCATCGGCGCCGTATTCGGCGGCACCCAGGGTGAAGCGCTGAAGATCCTCAACGACATCGCCAAGGAAACCCTGCCGCAGGGCTACACGATCGATTACGGCGGTGTGTCGCGGCAGTACGTCCGGGAATCCGGCGGCTTCCTGACCACCATGGTGTTCGCACTGGTGATCATCTTCCTGACCCTGGCCGCGCAGTTCGAAAGCTTCCGCGATCCGCTGGTGGTGATGATGTCGGTGCCGATGGCGATCTTCGGCGCGATGGTGTTCATCTTTCTGGACTTCGCCACGCTGAACGTCTACACGCAAGTGGGACTGGTGACGCTGGTCGGCCTGATCGCCAAGCACGGCATCCTGATCGTGCAGTTCGCCAACGAGCAGGTGGCGCTGGGTCACAGCAAGCGTGAAGCGATCGAGATCGCTGCCGAAACCCGTCTTCGGCCGATCCTGATGACCACCGCCGCGATGGTGCTCGGCGTCATGCCGCTGGTCATCGCCAGCGGTGCCGGCGCCGTAGGCCGCAATCACATGGGTCTGGTGATCGCCACCGGCATCACTATCGGCACCGTGTTCACGCTGTTCGTGGTCCCGGCGATGTACCTGTGGCTGGCCAGCGCTCACAAGGCGAAGAAAACGCCGGCCGCCGAACCTGAGGCAACAACGGAGCCGGTTCCGCATCGGTTCTGAGTTCTTCGAACCTAGGCGTACATGAAAAACCCCTGCATCCGGTGTTCGCCGGATGCAGGGGTTTTTCGTTGCGCTGCGCGAGTGGAATGGACGGCCAAGCCGCCATTCCACTCTGCGATCAGTCGTCGCCGCGCTTCGCCGCCACGTTGATCAGGTACTGGGTCAGCAGCGGCACCGGGCGACCCGTCGCCGCCTTGCCGTGCCAGGCCGTGCCGGCGATGTCGAGATGCGCCCACTTCATCTTCTTGGTGAAGCGATGCAGGAACATGGCGGCGACGATCGCCCCTGCCTCACCAGCACCGACCGTCGCGATGTTGGCGATGTCGGCGAATTCGCTCTTGATCTGGCCGTCGTACTCATTCCACAGCGGCAGTTCCCAGGCGCGGTCACCAATCTGCTCGCCGGCAGCCAGCAACTGGCGCGCCAGACCCGGCTGATTCGAGAACAAACCCGAAGCGTGGCTGCCGAGCGCGACGACGCAGGCACCCGTCAGTGTGGCCATGTCGATGCAGATGCGCGGATCGTAGGTGCGTTCGGTATAGGTCAGCGCATCGCAGAGGATCAGGCGACCTTCGGCATCGGTATTCAGCACTTCGATGGTGATGCCGGCCATGCTGATGACGATGTCGCCCGGCTTGCTCGCCGCGCCATCAGGCAGGTTTTCGCTCGCCGCGACGACGCCGATGACATTGATCGGAAGCTTCAGTTCGGCCATTGCCGCGAAAGCGCCGATGACACTGGCGCCGCCGCACATGTCGAACTTCATTTCATCCATCTTTGCAGCCGGCTTGATGGAAATGCCGCCGGCGTCGAAGGTCAGACCCTTGCCGACCAGCGCGATCGGCGCTTCGCCCGGCGTGCCCTTCAGGTATTCCATGATGATCAGCTTCGCCGGCTGGCGACTGCCGCGGCTCACCGACAGCAGCGCGCCCATGCCGAGCGCTTCCATGTCCGACTCTTCGAGAATCTTGACCGTGAATTCGTACTTCTTGCCGAGATCGATGGCGGTCTGGGCCAGGAAGGTCGGCGTGCAGATATTGCCGGGCAGATTCGACAGCCGCTTGGCCAGCGAAACGCCTTCGGTGATCGCCTGCGCTTCCTGCAGCCCTTTCTCGCCGGCCGGCAGATCGCTGCGCCGGGGCACATCGAAAGTCAGGCGCTCGATCTTCGGCAGCACAATGTCTTCGCGCGACTTCTCGCCGCGCATTTCGTCAAAACGATAGAACTCGGTATCGGTGGCCAGCGCCGCCTGCAGCACGTTCCAATGATAGTCGCGCCCCTTGACCGGCAGATGCGTCAGATAGCTGACGGCATCGATCGCGCCGGTATTTCGCAATGCCCGGGCGGCAGCCGAATGAACCTTGCGGAACGCGGCTTCATCGAAATCGCGCTCCTTGCCGAGGCCGACCAGCAGCACGCGATCGCAGAACACGCCGGACACGTTGTGCAGGACCACGGTGCGGCCGAGTTTGCCGTCCATGTCCCCCCGACGCATGATGCTGCCGAGCAGACCATCGCTGGCTTTATCGATTGTTTCGGCCGCTTCGGTGGTGTTGCGACGGTCAAAGATGCCGACAATGACGCAGGCAACACGTTGTTTCTCGGGGTTGCCGCTCTTGACGAAATATTCCATTTCGATCGTTCAGTTTCAGGAGTTAAGTAGGCAGGGTCGACAGATCGGCTGTTGATCTGAGAAATTTAAATTTGCTTATCCGAATCTAGCGAAAAATCACGATTTTGCTAGCGGTTTTTTTTTACCAGAGTTGGGAATTGAGTGCCTCTTTCGTCAAGAACCTGTCTTTTTCACCGATTCTGATGAATTCTCACCGGCATGCCTGCAATTGCTCTGCCAGAAACTGTGACCCAGTTCCTTGACCGCACGTTTGATCGGATGATTCCGAAAGGCTTTTGCCGACGTCGCGACCCCGGTTCCGTTTCCCGCCGGCCTGCCAGCATCGGCTGGTGGTCAGTTACGATAGGGGCCGTGAACCATCATCTTTAATGAACCAGCGCATTCTCGACCGCTACCTGCTGCGCGAAGTGTTGTCCGCGTGGGCGGCCGTCACTTTCATCCTGTTGGCGATCATGATCGCCACCCGTTTCGCCAGCGTGCTCGGCGTCGCCGCCAAGGGCGAGTTGCCGCGCGAGCTGCTGATGAACGTCGCGCTGCTGTCCAGCCTCCGCTATCTGGTGATCCTGATCCCGGTGTCGCTGCTGCTCGGCATCATGCTATCGCTCGGCCGGCTCTACAGCGATAACGAAATCACCGCAATGACTGCGTGTGGCTCAGGACTCGGTCGTCTCTATCGGCCCTTTCTCGGCCTGGCTGCGGTGCTGACCGGGCTGACCGCGGCGCTGTCGTTCTCGATCGGCCCCTGGGCGGGCCGGCAAGCGGATTTCCTGGTCAAGGATGCCAAGCGGCTGGTGCAGTTCACGCCATTCGAGGCTGGCCAGTTCAAGACCGTGGCGGGTGGCCGCGCGGTGTTCTATACCGATTCGATCAGTGCCGATGGCCGCAACCTGGGCCGGGTATTCGCCGAGATCGAGGAAACGGCAGCGTCCAGCGTCGTCGTCGCCGATCACGGCGATCAACAGATCGACACGGTCACTGGAGACCGCGTGGTCACCTTGCGCAACGGCCACCGCTATTCCGGCACGCCGGGTGACGCCGCCTACGAAGTGAGCAACTTCGATGCGTTGACCCTGCGCCTGTCGCCGCCGCCATTCACCTACCTCAACAACCAGCGCAAGCTCAGCCCGACCGCAGCGTTGCTCGGCAGCGATGATCCGAAGGATCTGGCCGAACTGCATTTCCGCATCGCCGCGCCGGTATCGGTGCTGATCCTGGCGCTGCTCGCGGTGCCGCTGTCGCACCTGCGGCCACGGCAGGGCCGCTACAGCAAGATCGTCTTCGGCATCCTCGCCTACCTGCTCTACACCAACCTGCTCGGCGTCGGCCAGGCCTGGATCGGCAAGGGCCAGATGCCGACCGGCTTCGGCCTGTGGTGGGCGCATGCGCTGGTACTGGGTGCGGCGCTGTGGATGATCCGGCGCCGTCAGCAGGTCGTCGCATGAACCAGCTCGACCGCTACATCATCCGCACGGTGCTGGCGCTGACCGGCCTGGTCGCGCTCGGTCTGGTGACGATCTACACGCTGGTGGTGTTCATTTCGGACATCGGCGAAACCGGCAAAGGCACGTACGGAGTCCTGCAGGTGGTTCAGTACAGCCTGTTGATGATGCCGTCGAGCCTGTACATCCTGCTGCCGATCGTGGCCCTGCTCGGCGGCCTGCTCGGCATCGGCGCCCTGGCCCGCAGCAGCGAGCTGACGGCGATGCGCGCAGCGGGCGTGTCGATGCTCAGGATCGGCGGCGCAACCCTGACGGCCGGCGCCATGCTCGGGGCTTTCGGCTATGTCCTCGGCGACTGGCTGGGTCCGGCCGGCGAACGTCTGGCCGGGGAGCTTCGTGACGACGCGCGCGGCGAACGCGGCACCTTGGACCGCTCGCTATGGTTGCGCGACGCCGACAACATCCTGCGCATCCGCAGCCTGCTCGCCGAAGACCACGGCCGCGATCTCACCGTGTTCCGCACCGCCGCCGATGGCAGCCTGGTCCAGGTATCGACCGTCGACGAAGCCCGCTATGTCGACGGCCACTGGCTGATGACCGGCATCAAGCGCACCGAACTGAGCCGCGACCATACCAAGGTGGTCAAGCTCGACCAGATCGAGATCACCGGCTCGATCACGCCCAACGTATTGAAACTGTTCATTCTTGAAGGCGATGTGCTGTCGGTCCGCGGCCTGTACAACCTGGTGGCCTACATGGACGACAACAAGCTGGATGCGACCAAATACCGCATCTGGCTGTGGCGCAAGCTGGTCGAACCCGTCACGGTGATGGTGATGATGCTGTTCGCGGTGCCGTTCGTGGTTGGCACGCTGCGCGACTCCGGCGCCGGCCAGCGGCTGATCGCCGGCGTGATGGTTGGCATCGTCTTCTACGTGCTCAACAAGGTATCGGTCAGCATCGGCGATCTGTACCGCTGGCCAGCCCCGATGGCCGCCGGCCTGCCGACTTTCCTGCTCGCGATCATCGCTACCTGGCGTCTGCGCGCCGCCCGCTGAATCGGCGCTAAATCGGGGTCAGATACAGATTATTTTCGGCGCTTCTTTTCGGCCGGAAACGGATTGGCCGGCAGCAGCACCACTTCGCTGCCAGCGATCCAGTCATGCGGCAGACGACGGCGGCCGTCGAGCCGGCAGGCAATCACTGCCAGAACGACGACGATCAGCGCCAGCACCGCCACCACGTCAGCGTTCGGCGCCAGCACCGCCAGCTTCGGAATGCGATCGATCATCCGCACGGCCAGCGGCGTCAGCACCAAGCCCCACCAGATCATCATCGCCACATAGCGTACGGCGGCGATCGGCAGGCGCAGCAGTTCGCCATGCTCGCGGCGCACCTGCAGCCGCCAGGCACGCATGCCCAAGGTCTGGCCACCACGCGTCCAGAACCAGGCGAAGAATCCGAAGCCGACGGCGAACAGCATGGCGCGCGTCAAAGCATTGCCAGGACCGAGATTGAATAGATTGTTCAACGGCAGGCTGAGCAGCAAGGTGACCATCCACAGACCGACGAGCAGCAGTCCGTCATAGATCGAGGCAGCGAAACGGCGCCACAGCGGCGCAGGCAAAGCGAGTTCAGACATGAGGTTCAGGAAGGCAAGCCGGTATCATGCTGCGGCCGATCAGCCTGCAATGGATCGCGAAACCGAATTCCGCCTGCAGCCCTGAGCAAACCCAGCGGCGCGGCATTGTATTCCTCATGTCATTGTCCAGGAGCTTCACGATGCGCAAGGCCCTGCTGTTCTCAGCCGCCGTTTCACTGCTTGCCCTCGCCTCGCCGGCTCGTGCGGTCGATTGCAACGGCCACGTGCTGAATCACGATGAAAAGCGCCTGCTCGGCGGCAGCGAAAACCTTTGCCAGAGCTATGCCGGCAAGGTCGTGCTGGTGGTCAACACCGCCAGCCGTTGCGGCTACACGCCGCAGTTCGAGGGCATCGAAAAGCTCTACAAGACCTACAAGGACGAAGGTCTGGTGGTACTCGGCTTTCCGTCCGACCAGTTCCGCCAGGAAGAAGCCACCGACGAAAGCATCGCCAAGTTCTGCTCGTCCAACTACGGCGTCAGCTTCCCGATGTACAGCAAGACCAAGGTCGATGGCGCGGACGCCAATCCGTTCTACAAGCAGCTGAAAGCGTCAACCGGCGAAGCGCCTGCGTGGAACTTCAACAAGTACCTGATCAGCCGCGACGGCAAGGTGCTCGCCCACTACGCCAGCGATGTCACGCCGTCGAATCCCGAGTTGCTGAAA
Source organism: Nevskia ramosa DSM 11499 (assembly GCF_000420645.1). NCBI lineage: Bacteria > Pseudomonadati > Pseudomonadota > Gammaproteobacteria > Nevskiales > Nevskiaceae > Nevskia > Nevskia ramosa. The sequence goes on from NZ_ATVI01000007.1 coordinate 87,871, forward strand.
GCGATCAAGACCGAACTCGCCAAGCCCGCGCCGGCCGGTGCAAGAACGGCCAGCGCTGAGTAAGCCCCGCTCACCGGCGAGAATATTCTTAGCTTTTTTGCAAGGAATGAGGGCCAAACGATTGTTGCGCTGCGGTTGCATCCCTAAACTCCGCGTCCTTGAGCCAGAGAAAGGACCGTTTTCTGAACGGGACCTATAGCCGACAGGATGACCGACATGGATGACGCGACCCTCACCGTTCCGCCAATCGCTGGCCCCAGCGAAGCAGATGTGGCTGCGCTCAACGAGCGCTACCTGCCGTTGAACTTCGAACAACGCCTGAAGCAGCTGTACGAGGATTTCTCGCCGTCGCAGGTGCTGGTCACCTCGTCGTTCGCTGCGACGTCCGCTTACTTCCTGCACATCGTCTCGCGGCTGAAGCCGGATCAGACGATCCACTTCATCGACACCGGCTACCACTTCCCGGAAACCATCCAGTACCGGCAGTTCCTGATCGATCTGTTCAAGCTGAAGGTGGAAGACGTGCGCGCCGAGGACTGGAAGCACCAGTTCACGATCGACGACAAGACCTACGAGCGCGATCCGGATTTCTGCTGCTCGATCAACAAGGTCGAGCCGCTGGAACTGATCAAGCCGAACTACAAGGTGTGGATGTCGAGCCTGATGCACTGGCAGACCGATCACCGCGCCGGCCTGCCGGTGTTCGAGCTGCGTCGTGGCGTGCTGAAGTTCAACCCGATGATCGACGTCACTCGCGAAGAGCGCGACGCCTACATCAAGGAACACGATCTGCCATTCCATCCGATGGTGGCGCGCGGCTATTCGTCGATCGGCTGCACCCATTGCACCGTGGCCGGCGACGGCCGCAGCGGACGCTGGCTGGGCAAGCCGAAGACCGAGTGCGGCCTGCACCTCTGAGCCCTCTCTGAACCACTTCCGATGAGCCGTCTGCTGATGTTCAGCGTGCTGCCGATACCGGCGGACGACGCTGCGGTCTGGGACGACTTCGATCGTCGCTCGGAAGCCTTCGAGCAAAGCGGCCTGCCGCCACACCCGCTGCTGGTCGAACTGATCGAGCGGGTCACGGCGCGCCATCCCTGCATCAGCAACCTGCGCGAGGACCAGATCGAGCGCAGTGTCTGGGCCGACGGCCCGCTGCTCGACAATCTGATGCACGACGTCGCAATCCTGACCATCGTGCCGTCACGGGTCGACGACGTGTTGCCGATGGTGCGCGATACAGCGTTGGCGCTGGGACTGGCGGTTTACGATCCTGAAACTGAGACGGTCTGGCGGCCTTAGTCAGCTTTACGACCTGTTCCCCGTCATCCCTGACGCGAACGTGCCCTTGTTCGGTGAGCCCCTGCCCGGCCATCCATGGCCGGGCGTGAAACGGTTGCGAGCTCCGGCTCGACGCCCCTTTCCCTGCCTCCCCGGCGAGAACGCGTCCTTGTTCGTCGGACCCCTGCCCGGCCATCCATGGCCGGGCGTGAAACGGTTGCGAGCAATGCTCGCAACCGTTTCACCCTCGGGGATGATGCTGCGCATGGAGCGCTTTCAACCGCGCCTTCGCCACATGCGTATAGATCTGCGTCGTCGACAGATCCGAATGCCCGAGCAGCGTCTGGACCACGCGCAGATCGGCGCCGTGCTCGAGCAGATGCGTTGCGAAGGCATGGCGCAAGGTGTGCGGTGACAGCGGCGAGCGGATGCCGGCCTGTAGCGCGTAGCGCTTGATCAGCATCCAGAAGTTCTGACGGGTCATCGGCCCGCCCTGGGTGCTCGGAAAGACCCAGTCGGCGGAATCGGCGGTGGCAATCTGCGGACGGCCGTGGCGCAGCCATTCGCGGATCGCGTCGAGGGCCAATTCGCCGGTCGGCACCATGCGTTCCTTGTTGCCCTTGCCGATCAGCCGCACGACGCCGTGCTCCAGATTGATCTCGTCGCGGCGCAGGCGGATCAGCTCAGTGACCCGCAACCCCGAGGCGTACAGCAGTTCCAGCATCGCCCGATCGCGCAGGCCTAGCGTCTGCATCGCATCGGGCGCGGCCAGCAGGCTTTCGACTTCGCGCATCGCCAGCGTCTTCGGCAGACGCCGACCAAGGCGCGGCATGTCGAGCTGGGCGGAAGGATCATCGCTGCGCACCCGTTCGCGCAGCAGCCAGCCGTAGTAGCGGCGGCAGACGGTGATGAAGCGGGCCTGCGATCCGGCGCCGAAACGCTGGACCGGCTGGCGCCCCGAGAAACCTGCCTGAGTCGGCCGCGTCGCCTGCTCAAGCCGGGCAGCGAGATAGCCCTTGATCGCCGTTGCGTCGGCATCATCGAGCAGGATGTCCTGGCGGCGCAGCCAGCGCGCCAGCAGGCTCAGATCGGAGCGATAGGAAACCAGCGTGTTCTTCGACAGGCCATGCTCCAGCCACAGCTGATCGCAGAAGCGTTCGATGCCGGCGGCATCCGCGGGGTGCAGCGTGATCGGGGCGGCCTCGGTCATCGACCTATAATAGTTCGCTCGTCAATTCCCTCACGCATGCTCCTGAATTTCCTCCGCAAGCTGCATGGCATTTATTCGGCGTTGGTGTTTGTCGTCGTCGTGCTGTTGCTGTTCTGCCCGCTGCTGATCATCGCCCCGGGGCTGCCGCTGCGCCGCGCCATCGGCCGCTTCACGGTGCGTGCCTGGCTGCTGTTCAGCTTCATTCCGTTCCGCGTGCGTGGCCTCGAGAATCTTCCCAATGAGCGGACGCTGGTGATCTGCAATCACGCAAGCTATCTCGACGGCCTGCTGCTGACGGCTGCGCTGCCGGCGCGCTTCACCTTTCTGGTTCAGCACGGCGCCGGCGAATGGCCTTACGTTGGCCGCGTGATCCGCCGCATGGGCGTCAGCTTCGTCAATCGTGAATCGCCGCGTGAAGCCGCAAAGGCCACCAAGGCACTGATCGATCGAGTCAAGGCCGGCGAATCGTTCGCGATCTTCCCGGAAGGCACCTTCCGCGCCGCGCCGCTGATGCTGCCGTTCCAGCCCGGTGCTTTCGTGATCGCCGGCCGCTCGGGCGCCAAGATCGTGCCGGCTGTGATTCGCGGCTCGCGAACCCTGCTCGGCGAAGGTGCACGGCTGTGCAGCTGGGCGCCGATCGAGATCGAATGCTTTCCGGCGATGCAGGCCAGTGACGACAGCCGAGCGGCGGCCGATGCGCTGAGTGCCAGCGCACGCGCGGTGATGCTCGCCAACAGCGCCGACGGAGACGCTGGTGACTGGACGCCGCCACCGTTCGGAACCCGGAGCTGATCGCATGGCCCTGTTCGGCTCTGGCCGCAGCAACAACGATGATCTGATCCCTGCGACCGAACTGGCGCCGCCGCCCGCGCAGCGTTACGCGGCGGATCTGCAGCGCGAAGGCTTCGTGTCCGATGCCGCGCAGGCTGCCGCTGTCGCAGCACTGCAGAAGGTCTACGAAACCCTGATCGAAAGCCCGCCGCGCCGCCGCTTCGGCTCCAGCCGCCTGAGCTGGAATGCGGTGCCGGGCCTGTATCTCTGGGGTGGCGTCGGCCGCGGCAAGACCTATCTGATGGACGCCTTCTTCGACGCGTTGCCGTTCAGCCGCAAGCGGCGCACCCATTTCCATCGCTTCATGCTCGATGTGCATGCGCGGCGCAATCGCTACCAGGGCGATACCGATCCGCTGCAGAAAGTCGCCGATGAAATCGCCGAGCAGACCCGCGTGCTGTGCTTCGACGAATTCTTCGTTGCCGACATCGCCGATGCGATGATCCTCGGCCGCCTCTTCGAAGCGCTGTTCAAGCGCAACATCACCTTGATCGCCACCAGCAACGTGCCGCCGGATGGCCTGTACAAGGACGGCCTGCAGCGGCAGAACTTCCTGCCGGCGATCGAAGTTCTCAAGAGCAGCGTCACCGTGCTCAATGTCGACGGCGGCACCGATTACCGCCTGCGCCAGCTGCAGGACGCCGAGCTATACCTGTATCCCTGCGATGCCCGCGCCGAAGCGGCACTCGCTCGCCACTTCGAAGCGCTGGCACCCCATGGCGATACCGGCCCGGGCGAGCTGACCCTGAACGACCGCGTGCTGCACGCTCGGCGCATCGCCGAAGGCGCGGTGTGGTTCGATTTCGACGCGCTCTGCGAAGGCCCGCGCTCGGCCGCCGACTACATCGAACTCGGCCGCCTGCATCACACCGTGGTGCTCACCGGCGTACCCCGGCTCGACAGCACCCGCGACGACGCCACGCGCCGCTTCATGACCCTGGTCGACGAGTTCTACGACCGCGGCGTGAAACTCTTGATCGGTGCCGAAGTGCCGGCCGATGAGCTGTATACCGGCACCAAGCTCAAGTTCGAGTTCGGCCGCATCGAGTCACGGCTGCGCGAAATGCAGTCCGAGGAATATCTGGCCAGCGAGCATCGGGGCTGAGGCCAGCCCCGAATCAAGGCATCAGATTCGAGCGACGCCGTTCTCGCGTGCCGACCAGCGCACGAACAGCACCAGCGCCGCGAACTCGAGCGCCGCGATGACGCTGAATACCAGCGCCAGATCGTGACGCGACGGTACGGCCTGGGCTTCGGACATCAGCGCAGCGATGTAGCCGGAGATCAGCAAGGTCATCCAGCCTGCGGTGTAGCGCCGGCCGCGAATCAGGCCCGGCACAGCGATCAGCAGCGGCAGCACCAGCAGAAAGCCGGTCAGCGGCGTCGCCCAAAGCCACAGGCCGATCACCAGCGCGACATGGCAGAGCAGCGCGGCGGAATGCGCGTACCGGCTCAAGGGACGGCCACTCGTTTGAATATTCATGCGGCGAGCTTCACGGCGGCCGTCGCAACGCGTCGGCCGAGCGCCTGACAAAGCTCGATCTCGTCCTTGGTCAGCACACGTGGCTTCGGCCCGGTGCCGGCGACGTGGCTCGCGCCATAAGGCGTACCGCCGCTCATCGTCGCCGACAGGCCTGGCTCGCTGTACGGCAGGCCCACCAGCAGCATGCCGTGATGGAGCAGCGGCAGCATCATGGTCAGCAAGGTGGCCTCATTGCCACCGTGCATGCTGCCGGTCGAGGTGAATACCGCCGCCGGCTTGCCGACCAGAGTGCCGGACAGCCACAGGTCCGAAGTGCCATCGAGGAAGTACTTCAAGGGCGCGGCCATGTTGCCGAAACGGGTCGGACTGCCGAGCACCAGGCCGGCGCATTCGCGCAGATCAGCCGAGGTGGCATAGGTCGCACCGTCTTCCGGCACGGAAGGCGCAACCGCTTCGGTCTGTGCCGAGACCGGCGGCACCGTGCGCAGCCGCGCCTGCACCCCGCTGACCGCTTCCACACCCCGCGCAATCTGCCGCGCCATTGCCGCCGTCGAGCCATGCCGCGAGTAATACAACACCAGTACGTCGATCATCCAAAGACCCCAGAATTTGGGCGATTGTAAGGCCTTCAGCCGTCAGTCCCGACTCGACGACGCGAACGTTTGCCGACGCGCACAATCACATCTTCGATACCGCGATTCTTTTCACCTCAAGCCTCTGGTCTGCTCTACATGATCTTTCTGTCCCGGCACCGCGCTCGCCTGCTTCCGCCGCTGCTGTTTGCCTGCCTAAGCTTGCCGAGCCTCGCCCAAGCCCCTGCTGCGCCGGCTGACACGGCGCCAGCTGCAGAGAAGCCCAAGCCTTCCTCGACCAAGTCCACGAGGCCTCCGGCGACAACTGAAGCCAAGCAACTGCCGTCGGTCAGCGTTGCGGTTTCGCAACAACCGCCGGGTGTCAGTGCGGATGCCGCCACGTCGGCTGCGGGCAGCAACGGCAAGCCAACTGCGCCGCCAGCAAAATCCGCCGTTCCCGCGACGACGACAACGGTGCCACCAACATCAGCGGCGCCGGCGAAAGCCATCGCTGCGGCACCAGTTCCTCCGCCAGCTCCTGCCCCCGCCAATGCCGCCTCGACGACGGCCAGCCCGACGAAGCCCGCGGTCTCGGCCAGCAGCAGTACGCCTGCGCCAACCAGGCCCGCGGTGATCACCAAGCCAGCCGTCGCAGCTGCCAGTGCACCGGCATTGGGAGTGATCAGCGACTCGGAACGCCGAGCGCTGGCGACGATGCCCTTGCCGAAACTGCCGACTCTGGTGCCTCGCGAAACGCCAGCGACGTCGATCACCGCGGCCGTCGCGGAAGCTGCGCTACCGCCGGCACCTGCGCCGAGCATTCGGCCGGCTGCCGCCGTTGAAAGTCCGACCGCCGCAGAAATCAGCTCGTTGCTGAGCAAGGCCAGCGAGCGCACCGGGCTGGATGATGCGCAGCTGGAGCGCATCGCTCGACTACAAGCGACGGCGGCGCGTGGCGAACAGGAGAACGCCCTGGTCGGCCTGCTGCGGCTGAACGATGAGCTGGATGCTGCGTACAACAGCTACAGCGTCGGCAACGGCGAAAGCCTGTGGCAGATCGCTGCAAAGCCGGAAACCTACGGCAATGCCAATCTTTGGCCGCTGATCTGGCGTGCCAATCCAAAAGCGCTACCGCAGCCCGGCCAGGTGAAGAGCGGCCAGAAACTGCGGGTGCCACGCTATCCGAGCCTGAAAGCGGTAACCGAGGCGCTGGATTACGCGGGCAGCCATTCCATCGACGGCACGCGCTAGACCGCAGGCGAGCCTTTACCGGCTCCAGCGCCTGGTCAGCCGATCGAGCACCAGGTACGGATAATCCGGCTTGCCGATCGAGCCGTTGTAGCGCGCCAGCGCCTTAACGTAACTGCCCTTTTCCTTGGCCAGATAGAACTTCAGGATCGTGCAGCCAAGACGCAGATTGGTCGGCGTGTGGAACAGGTTGTCGCCCTTCTGGCCGATTTCCTCGATCCAGAACGGCATGATCTGCATGTAGCCAAGGGCACCGACGCTCGACACCGCAAAGCGATCGAAACGGCTTTCGACATCGATGGTCGCCAGCACCAGTTCTGGCGAGATACCAGCCTTGGTCGCCTCCGCATGCAGCAGGCGCAGAAAGCGCAGCCGCCGCTCGGTATCGGGGATCGCCTTCGGCGCGTACTTCGCCATCCGCCCGGACATGTCGGTCAGCCAGATCTCGGCGAGATAGCGATCGTCGAAGCTGGTCGCCGAATCGATGGCCTGCTTCATCAGCAGGCGCAGTTCGGGTTCGGGCGCGTGAGTCGGCGCAGCGGCCAGCGGCGGCGCCAGCACGGGCAACGACATCAGCACCGCGATGCGCAACGTCCGCAGCATGCTCAGCGCGCCGTGATCCAGCCGTTGCCGACCGAGCGAATCTGGCCGATCGCTTCCAGCGTACCGACCAGTTCCGGCAGCCGCGCCTTCCACTTGCCGCGCGTCGAATAGCGATCGGCAATCGCGTCGATCGACAAGGGCACGCGGGTGCTCGCAAACAACTCGGTCAGCGCCCGCATCTGCGCCGGCAGTTCGGCTGGCCAGGCCTGTTTCGCCACGGCCTTGGCGGGCTTTGCGGCCAGCGCTCCGGCTTGCAAATCCCCTGCATCGGCATCGCCGCCGAGATCGGCCTCCACCTGTTCGGGGGCCCGCGCCTGCCCTGCCCGCGCCGGATCCTGAAACTCCGGCCGCAGCCAGCGCACCACACCGCGCGCTTCCTCCGCAGCACGCTCGGTATTGAGCGCCACCAGCCGAGACTGCAGCTCGCTTTCCGCCGCCGTCTGCGCTTCACCGGCTTCCGGATACGGCAAGGTGCCGCCCGGCTTGCCGACCAGCGCCGGGGCCAGATCGCTCCAGCCATAGGCAGCGAGCACAGCCGTATCCAGTTCGTCGTGCAGGCTGGCCAGCACCGACACCAATCCTTGTTCGTGGATCGCCTTTTCCTTCGCATTCAAGCTCGCACCGCGTCGCAACTGTTCAAGCACGTTGTACATGCCGGTCAGCGTCAAGCCGGGATGTGCGACTTGCTGGCGCTTGCGATGCGTACCGATGGCTTCGCCGAGATCGCGAATGCGGTCGATGAGCGCTTCGCCAGCGGCCGCATGCCCCCCCCCCCCGCATACTCTGCTTGAAGCCCTATCCCCATGGGAGAGGGCTTCTGTGCGGCGCTGAGATTGGGGAATGGAAAAGGTTCGAAGCAACGGGATTTGTTGTAGCGCGGGTCGTTGCCCACGCCGAGTCGACCACCAGCGGCGAGCGCCCAGATAGCGTGGACGCGACTGGAAAGCACACCAAGTCTGCATGCGTCATCCGAAGCAATCGATATGAGCATGTTGTCCGGGAGGATCGACGCATCAAGAAATTGAAAGAGTCGATGCTTTGTCGTTTCGACTGTTGCGATGTAGCGCGGAAGGCCGGATAGCGCAGGCCGTAGCTCGCGTCGCGGCTCTCCAAAAATCCACCAATTCTCGCGATAGGTCGCTCGGTTGTTTTGGTCCCGCTCAGGCTTCACCTGCTCGTGAACGTGCTGGTAGACCTCGGGGAAATCGCTGCGCACTTGCTCGACGGGCAGACCGAACAAGTCGATCACCATCACTCCGCGAGGAGCGTCAGCCAAGTCCTTGCCGTTACGGTACTCGCGGATGTGCCGCTCGATCCCCGGCACGCGTCCGTAACCAAGTTCTGCCGCCCGATCCGGCGTGACGATGAAGCCCGAGCCATGCAGTTTCACGCCCGGCGAACTCAGGCCTTGATTGGCCGTCAGCGCGGCGCACTTGGTCACGTCAGCGCCAACGCTCAAGTCCGCGTGCAGGGTTCCGCTGCGTTCGCGCAGCGTGACCATGATTTCGTCGTCGGCCCCATCCGCTTCGCTAAGCACTTCCGAGCGCCGCCCATCCGCAGCGCTGGCCGGAGCGCCGACAGTCATCGCAATCCGCACCTGCGCCCCTTCCGCCGCATCAACCCAAGGGTGATCGGGAATCGCGAACGCAAGTTGCAGCGCCGGATCGCCGCCGAGCGCGGCTTCGATCACCCGGCGATTGAAGGTCTGCCTGATCGAGTTCGTCGTGATGAAGCCGAAGCGGCGCAGCTCGCCCTGCCGCGTCAGATTGGCGGCGTGGTGCCACCAGTACATGACGAAATCGGCGGACTCCGGCACTGCCGGCCAGATGCCACGCAGAGAGTCGACATAGCCGTCGCCGAGCGCGCGGCGCATCGTCGAGGCACCAATGAACGGCGGATTGCCAACCACGAAATCCGCATCCGGCCAAGACGCCTGCCGCACGCCTTCATAGCGTTCGATCGGCCGTTGCGCGCTGTCGTCCGGCACTTCCTCACCCGTCACCGGATGACGCTTCATGGTCCGCCCGTCCCAGCGCGTGACCGGCACGCCGTGTTCGTCCGTGACGAAATCGACCTTGTCCCAGGCCAGCACGGCGTCGCGACAAACGATGTTGCCGTAGTCCTTGAGCACCGGCAGCGGTGGTTCGGCGTTGCCGCCGCGGGTGCGGTAATGCCACTGGAGATAGCCGATCCACAGCACCAGTTCGGCGAGGGCGGCGGCGCGCGGGTTGACCTCGATGCCGAGCAACTGATGCGGGTCCACCGTCAGGCCTTCGGTTTCCAGTTTCTGCTGGCCACCGGTCAGGGCGGCGAGCTGGTCCAGAACTTCGCCTTCGAGGCGCTTCAGGTGTTCCAGCGTCACGTACAGGAAGTTGCCGGAGCCGCAGGCCGGGTCCAGCACTTTCACCTGACAGAGATCGTGGTGGAAGCGGCGCAGGGTGGCGACGGCCTGATCGGGCTTGCCGTCCTTGGCGAGACTCAAGCTGGTGGCTTGCGCCAGCGCCCAGTCGGCGCGCAGCGGTTCGATAACCGTGGGCAGCACCAGGCGCTCGACATAGGCGCGCGGCGTGTAGTGGGCACCGAGCTTGTGGCGTTCGCGCGGATCGAGCGCGCGTTCCAGCAGGGTGCCGATGATCGCCGGTTCCACTTCATTCCAGCGCCGCTTGGCGCAGGCATGCAAGTCTTCGATCTGGTCGCGGTTCAGCGGCAGCACGTCCGGCCGCTTGAACAGCTTGCCGTTGAAGCGTCGTACTTCGGCGCGGATGGCAACCGAGAAGCGTCCGACGTCCATCGCTTCCCAGAGTTCACCGAGCATCGGCACGAACTGCGCGGGCGCTTTGGCGAGATCGCCGAGCAGAGTTTCGAAGGCCTTGGCCGGCAACAGGCCGACATCCTCCGCAAAGAAAGTGAACAGGCAACGGGTCAGGAAACCGGCCACCGCTTCCGGCGCGTGGCCTGCCGCTTCCAGTGCCTTGGCGATATGGGCGAGTTCGGCGGCCACTTCGCGAGTGGCCTGGGCGCTGACCTTGGCTGGATCGAGCGCGTCCGGATCGAGCCATACGTTTTTCAGACGCTCACGAATGTCCTCGCGGGCAAGGTCATCGATGCGGATGCGGTGCGAGCGCGGGTCCGGATACGGGACATAGGTGGCGCCTGAGCGAGAGAACTCGCTATACAGCTCGATGACCCGGCCGACATCGATCACCACCAGGAATGGTGGCCGGCCTTCATTGGCCGGCAGCGCTCGGGCATAGCCTTCGGCCTGCGCGCGAGCCTTCATCAGCGCTTCGTCGAAGCCACGCGTCGCCGTGCCGGCATGCAGCTTTTTCGCTTCCAGCACGAAAGCCGCACGCCGGTAGCAATCCACCCGCCGCTCGGCCTCGCTGCCATCACCCAGCCGTTCGCGGATGCGCCGCTCGAACACGTAGGCGTTGTCGCGCAGATCATCGCTGGCCGGCTCCGGGCGCGGCAGGCCAAGCAGTTCGCACAGCTCGACGACAAACAACTGCGCGTTCGCCAGTTCGGTGCCGCCAGCGTTTTTCCAGCGGGTGATGAAGACGGCGGGGGTCATCTCAGGCTTCGTCGAGTGAAATCACCTGCAGGCCAGGCACCCGCTCGAACTCGCGGACATTGCCGGTCAGCAGGGGCAGGTTCAGGGATAGGGCGTGGGCGGCGATCAGCATGTCGAGCGGGCCAATCAGGCGGCCAGCCGCTTGCAAGCTCGCGCGCAGACTGCCGTAGCGCTCGGCTGCGGCCTGATCGAACGGCGTGATCGACAGATTCTCCAGCAGACGGTCAAGCGCTTCGCGGGCTTGTTCCGGTCGTGCCGACAGGCGGGCTCCGACCTCCAGTTCAGCGAGCACGATGCTGCTCACTGCCGTGTCCGATCTCGACCAGGACTCTGCCAGGCGACGCGACCCCTTGGGGCGATCGCGCATCACGGCAATGCAGACGCTGCTATCGAGCAGCAGGCGCATCAGAATTCGATGTCCCGCTCTGAACCTGGTGGATCCTTGGGGACCTCGAATTCGTCGTCCAGCACTGGCGCATTCCGGGCGTAGTCGGCCCAGCTGCTGTAGCGCGGCACCTTGCGCTTCGGCGTCAGCACCAGCTTGTCCCCATCGCGCTCGACGGTGACTTCATCGCAGTCGAAACGGTAATCCTTGGGAATGCGCACGGCCTGACTGCGGCCGGTGGTGAAAACCTTGGCGGTGGCGGTCATGTTCGACTCCGGAGCTTGATATACGGCAATGCCGATATCGTACTCCGGAGGCCATCCACATGCGCAGTTTCCGTAGGTCGGGCCCTGCCCGACTTGCGCCGCCACTGACAGACAAAAACCGTCGGGCGAGGCCCGACCTACGAACTACGCGAGCTTTTCGAGGACCGCAGCCGTCGTCGCCGCAATCAGCTCAGCGGCGGCGGCATCACGGCGCTTGTATTCGAATTGCTGCGTTGCCAGCCCCTTGGCACCGATGACGATGCGATGCGGGATGCCGATCAGGTCGGCGTCCTTGAACATCTCGCCCGGGCGCAAACCGCGGTCATCCATCGCCACGTCGACGCCGGCCGCCAGCAACTCGGCGTAGAGCGTTTCGGCAGCGCCTTTCACGGCGGCGGCGGTATCGGCCTTGTCGAGCCCGATCGGGCAGACGATGACCCGGAACGGCGCGATCGCATCCGGCCAGAGGATGCCGTTGGCGTCGTTGCGCTGTTCGATCACGGCAGCTGCCATGCGCGACACGCCGATGCCGTAGCAGCCCATTTCCGGCGTCACCGGCTGCTGATTGACGTCGAGCACGGTGACGTTCATCGCCTTCGTGTACTTCTTGCCGAGTTGGAAGATGTGGCCGCCTTCGATGCCGCGATAGAGCTTGATCGTGCCGCGGCCGTCCGGCGACGGATCGCCTTCGACGATCATCCGCAGGTCGGCCGCTTCCGGCTCGGCGGCGTCACGGCCCCAGTTGGCGCCAGTGACGTGGAAGCCGGCTTCGTTGGCGCCGCAAACGAAATCGCTGAGCGCGGCGGCCGCGTAATCGGCGATCACGGTGATCTTGTTTTCGATCGGCCCCAGGAAGCCCGGCACGCAGCCGAACGCCGCCTGGATTTCGGCATCGCTGGCCAGGCTCAGCGGCGCGGCGATCTTCGGATGCTTCTCGGCCTTGATCGTGTTGAGTTCGTGATCGCCGCGGATCGCCAGCGCGATCAAACCGCCTTCCGCGCCCTTGACCACGATCAGCTTCAGCGCGCGAGCCAGCGGCAGCTTGAGCAGCTTGGCAACGTCTTCGCAGGTCTTCTGATACGGCGTAGCGACCTTGGTCAGCGTCTCGCTGGCAGCGCCGTGCGCCGGCTGCGGCAAGGTTTCCGCCGCTTCGACATTGGCCGCGTAATCGCCTTCATCGCTGACCGCCAGCAGGTCTTCGCCGGCCTGCGCAAGGATGTGAAACTCCTCGGTGCGAGAGCCGCCGATGGCGCCGCCATCCGCCTTGACGATGCGGAACTCGACACCTACTCGCGTGAAGATCTTCGAGTAGGCGGCGCGCATGTTCTCGTATTCGGCAGCCAGCGACGCGGCATCCATGTGGAAGCTGTAAGCGTCCTTCATGATGAATTCGCGCGCACGCATCACGCCGAAGCGCGGCCGGCGCTCATCGCGGAACTTGGTCTGGATCTGGTAGTAGTTGACCGGCAGCTGGCGGTAGCTGCGCAGATCCTGGCGGACGTGGAAGGTGATCACTTCCTCGTGCGTCGGCCCGTAGCAGAACTCGTTTTTATGCCGGTCCTTGAGGCGCAGCATCTCGTCGCCCATCACCTGCCAGCGACCGGATTCCTGCCACAGCTCGGCCGGGTGGATGCTCGGCATCAGCACCTCGGCGGCACCGGCGCGGTTCATTTCCTCGCGGACGATGTTCTCGATCTTGTGCAGCACCCGCAGGCCGATCGGCATCCACGAATACAGGCCCGAACCGAGCTGGCGAATGAAGCCGCCACGGAGCATCAGCTGATGACTGACGATCGCGGCATCAGCCGGGGTTTCCTTCGACGTGGACAGCGGAAAGCGGGACAGGCGCATGGCAGGCAATCAGCGGGAAAAGACCGGCGCGGATTGTAGCGTTCACGCGAAAGCGCCGCCCCGCGCAGTTCGCTGGGGCGGCGCCGAATTCAGCCTTATTTGCCCGTGAAACGCGCCGGACGCCGCTCGACGAAGGACTGCACGCCTTCCTTCACGTCTTCGCTGCCCATGATCGGCGCGAGGTCCTTGACCAGACGATCGATCGCCTTCTGGTCGCCCTGCTCGATCGCGATACGCGACGACTTGAGCGATGCGTAAACGCCCAGCGGCGCCTGCGCGGCGACTCTTTCGGCGATCTCCAGCCCGCGCTGGAACTGCGCGCCGGCCGCCGTGACTTCCTGAACCAGGCCGATGCGCAGTGCTTCGGCGGCGTTGAACTCGTCGCCGGTCAGCAGATAACGCTGCGCATTGCCCCAGCCGAATTCCTGAACCATGCGCACCGTCGCCCCGCCAACCGCATAGATACCGCGCTTCACTTCGATCTGGCCGAAGCGGCAGTCGTCGCCTGCAACGCGGATATCGGCCGCCAGCGCCAGCTCGATCGCCACCGTGTAGCAGATGCCATGCATCGCGAACACGACGGGCTTGGAGACACGCTTCTCGGGAATCAGACCGAACGGATCGCGCTCGTGCTCGGCGAGATCGGGCCATTGGCCGGACGAGAACGCCGGCGTCCATTTCGGCAGATCGAGACCGGCGGTGAAGTGCTTGCCGTTGGCGTAGACCAGCGCACAACGCAGTTCCGGATCGGTATCGAGCAAACCATACGCAGCCGCGAGCTGGTGATGCATGTCCAGGTCGAAGGCGTTGTACTTCTCTGGCCGGTTGAAGGCGATCAGCAACACATGGCCGCGACGTTCGGTCAGGATCTTGGGGGCGGCGGCAGCGGTATCAGTCATGGGAACTCCTCTCGGGCTATCGTTCTTGTGAACAGTCGTACTGACATTCTGCCAGCGTGCGAGCCTTCAGGCTTCCACGTCGAGTTCCTGCTCGACAATGTCGGCATCCAGCCACCACCAGCCGCGCAGCTGCAGCACGCCCTTGATCGCCAGTGATGCGGTCAAACGCAGCAGTTCCGGGTGATCGGCGAAATCTTCTGCCAGCGGCGGATTCGGCAGCTCCGGCCGATGGCGGTACAGCGCCCAGATGCGCTTGCCATGCGTGGCCAGCATCGTCTGCGCATCGGCGATCGACGCGCCGGCGGCCAGTGGCATCCAGCCGTTCGGCGCACTGCCCTCGGCTTCGTCGGCGACGACCAGACTCAGGAACGGCTCGGTGGCGATCTGCGCCTCGTGCAGCAGGCGGATCGCGAAGCGGCGCGGGATCAGGATTGGCGTGCTGGGCGTTGGCATCGGAATTTCAGGATCAGTTCAGGGGCTGCCGCAGACGCGGCAAGTTTGTTCAGTTACTGCCGCATACGCGGCAGCGCGGATCACGGGCGATGTTCAGACGCCGCCACGACAGTTTGAGCGCATCCCAGAGTTGCAGGCGGCCGGCGTCGTCACCGATGCCGAGCAAGGCCTTGATCGCGATCAGCGCCTGCATCGCGCCGATCACGCCCACCACCGGGCCGAGCACGCCGGCTTCCTCGCAGGTTTCGGTCGCTTCGCCGTGCTCGCCGAACAGGCAGGCGTAACAGGGACCACCCGGCACGAACAGCGCGATCTGGCCTTCGAAACGGATCGCAGCACCCGACACCAGCGGCTTGCGGGCGGCGACACAGGCGGCATTGACCGCGAAGCGCGTCGGGAAGTTGTCCGAGCAGTCGAGCACGATGTCGGCCTCGCCTATTGCCGCGGCAAGGCCTGCCTCATCGAGCGGCCCCGGCCGCGTTTCGATCACGCATTCCGGGTTCAGCGCGCGCAGGTTGTCGGCCGCCGCATCGAGCTTCGCGCGGCCAAGATCGGTAATGCGATAGACGATTTGCCGCTGCAGGTTCGAACGATCGACATGGTCGCGGTCGCTGAGAATCAGCCGACCAAGCCCGGCACCGGCGAGATACAGGCTGGCCGGCGAGCCGAGGCCGCCGATGCCGATGATCAAGGCGGTCGAGTCACGCAGCAGGCTCTGGCCGTTCACCCCAACCTCGCGCAATACGATCTGGCGGCTGTAGCGCTGGAGATCGACGCTCACGGCCGAGGCTCGCCGATCGTGGGGTGCTGCGCCAGCAGTTTGGCTGGCGCAATCCGTCGCCAACCCGTTTCGATGATCACCTTCAAAGCCGTCTCACGAACTGCAGGCAGGCGGACGAGCAGGCGGTCATAGCCTACGTAGTGATCGGTGATGAAGAAGGTTTCTGGATTGACCTGCATCCAGTATTCGCGGGCAGCATTATCGGCTGGCACC
The DNA here is from genome assembly GCF_000420645.1 of Nevskia ramosa DSM 11499. Classification (NCBI taxonomy): domain Bacteria; kingdom Pseudomonadati; phylum Pseudomonadota; class Gammaproteobacteria; order Nevskiales; family Nevskiaceae; genus Nevskia; species Nevskia ramosa. The sequence goes on from NZ_ATVI01000007.1 coordinate 103,518, forward strand.
ACCAAGGTTTCGCCGTCTTCGCGCAGACGGAGAAACAGCTTGCCGCGCAGCTTGAGGGCCGGCGTACCGTAGCTGGTGCCGTCTTCGACACTCGGCAGGGCCAGCGCCAGTCGGCGCACATCCTCAAAGCTGAGTCCGGCCGACTTCTTCGCGTTCATTCGCTTTCATTCCCGGCTTTGCGACCGCCGCTGACGCGCTCCTGGCCGCCGAAGTCGCGCCGCGTTTCAAGCTCGACGAAGCCTGCCGCTTGCAGCAGGGATCGTACTGCAGAGCCCTGTTCGTAACCGTGTTCGAGCAACAGCCAGCCACCCGCTTTCAGATGCGCTGGCGCATCGCGAATGATCTCGCGGATCGCCTCCAGTCCGTCAGCACCGGAAGTCAGCGCGAGGCGCGGCTCGTATCGGAGCTCGGTGAGGTGGCTATCGCCTTCGGCGATGTAAGGAGGATTGGAAACGATCAGATCGAAGCTGCTTTCCCCTCTCTCGTCGCAAGCGCTTTTACTCAAGCCTTCTAACCAGGATGAGCAGATGAACTCGAGGTTACTGACTTCATTGAGCCGCGCGTTCTCGCGGGCGACATCGAGTGCCGCTTCGGAAACATCGGTGGCGATGACGGAAGTACTCGGTCGTTCGCTGGCAATCGCCAAAGCAATCGCGCCGCTACCGGTGCCGAGATCGAGCACGCGTGCCACAGAAGTCTTCTCGGGCAACAGCGACAGCGCCCATTCGACCAGCGTCTCGGTATCCGGCCGCGGAATCAGCACATGGGTGTCGACCGCCAGCTCCAGGGTCCAGAAGCCCTGCCGCGTCGTGATGTAGGCCACCGGCTCGCCGAGCTTGCGACGTTCGATCGTCGAGGCGTAACGCAGCACGGTCGCCGCTTCGATCGCGTCCTCGTGACGCAAACGCAGTTGCGAGCGTTCGCTGCCGATCAGCCGGGCCAGCAACACTTCGGCATCGGCGCGCGCGCTGTCTGACGTGGCTTCCAGTTCCGACTCGGCCCAGTTCAGCCAATCGCGGACGGTGCCTGGCGCCAGACCTTGGACGTTCGGTACCGGGCGCGGTGTTGCATCGCTCGGCAGCTGCACCGTGGGTGCGGCCGTCTCGTCCGCCGACATCAGCCGGCATCCCCGGCGCTGGCCATCAGTTCGGCCTGATGCTCGGCGAGCAGTGGCTTGATGACACCGTCGAGTTCACCAGCGATCACCCGATCGAGCTGATATAGCGTCAGATTGATGCGGTGATCGGTGACCCGGCCCTGCGGAAAATTGTAGGTGCGGATGCGCTCGGAACGATCGCCGGAACCGACCAGCTTCTTGCGCGTGGCCGCCATCTCGCTGTCCTGCTTGCTGCGCTCGGCGTCGAGCAGGCGCGAGGCGAGCAGGCTCATCGCCTTCGCGCGGTTCTTGTGCTGGCTGCGCTCTTCCTGGCATTCGACGACCACGCCGCTGGGCAGATGGGTGATGCGGATCGCCGATTCGGTCTTGTTGACGTGCTGGCCGCCGGCGCCGGAAGAACGATAGGTATCGACCTTCAGATCCGCCGGATTGATGTCGATCGCCTGCGCTTCTTCGACTTCTGCCAGTACGGCGACGGTCGCGGCGCTGGTGTGGATGCGGCCCTGTGCCTCCGTTTCCGGCACCCGCTGCACTCGATGCGCGCCACTTTCGAACTTGAGTCGCGAGTACGCGCCGAAGCCGGCGATGCGGGAAATGATTTCCTTGAAGCCGCCGTGCTCGCCTTCGTTCTCGGACAGCACTTCCAGCGCCCAGCCCTGCGCCTCGGCGTACTTCTGGTACATGCGGAACAGGTCACCGGCGAAGATCGCCGCTTCGTCACCGCCGGTGCCGGCGCGGATTTCGAGGAAGACGTTGCTGTTGTCGAGCGGGTCCTTCGGTACCAGGAAGGATTCGAGTTCCAGCTGCAGTGCATCACGCTTGAGGTTGAGCGCCGGCAGATCGGCCTCGGCCATCGCGCGCATTTCCGGGTCGCTGTCGGCCTTCAGCAGCTCCAGGCCTTCGATCTCGTCGAGCGCCGCGCGATAGGCGTCGTAGGCGTCGACCACCGGGCCGAGTGCTGCGTATTCCTGCGACAGCCGACGGAATTTGTCGGAATCGCCAAGCACTTCGGGCGAGGAGAGCTCGCCGGCAACATCGGCGCGGCGCTCGGCGAGGGTTTCGATCTTGCGGAGCAGGCTGGGTTTCATGGTCCAGAGGCGACAGGCGTGAGTGGGCGGCGGAACGAGGCGATGCAGCACAGCGAGTGAGGCTCGCTAAGGCTGACCGCTTTCCTCGCCGATCCCGACCATGGCTGCGCTCAGGGTTCCAGCGGCGGCAGATCGAACAGCCGTTCCGCCGCGTCCATCAACTGCGACTGCTCCACCACGTCAGCCGAGCGCAAGGCCTTGCTCGGTGCATGCAGCAGCTTGTTGGTCAGCGTGTCAGCAACGAAGGCCATCACCGCGGCCGGGCTTTCGCCGTTGGCGAGCTTGCGCGCGGCTTTTTCGAGCACGTCATCGCGGCTGATCCGCGCCTGGTCGCGCAAGCGGCGAATGGTGACGCCGGCATCGCGGCTTTCCAGCCAGCGCTCGAACTGCGTGGCGTGGTCTTCGACCAGCGCTTCGGCCTGCTTGGCGGCGTTCTCGCGCACCTTCATGTTGCCGGCGATCACCGCTTTCAGATCGTCCAGCGTGTACAAATAAACGTCTTCCAGAGTACTGATCGCCGGATCGAGATCACGCGGCACGGCGAGATCGATCATCAGCACCGGTTTGCGGCGGCGACGCGCCAGCGCATGCGCCACCGGTTCCTTGCCGAGAATGAAGCCGCGCGCGGCGGTGCAGGAAATGACCACGTCCGCTTCCGGAAGATGGGTGGCGATCTCGGCGAGACTGATCGCGTAGCCGCCCAGCGAGGTCGCCAGCGCCTGGGCTTTCTCGAGGCTGCGATTGGCAACCACGATGCGCCCGACGCCGCTGGTCTTCAGATGCCGCGCCAACAGCTGGATGGTTTCGCCAGCGCCGATCAGCAGCACGCTCTGATTGCGCAGATCGGAAAAGATGTGATGCGCCATCTGCACGGCGGCGTAGGCGATCGACACCGGATGGGCGCCGATCTCGGTCTCGCTGCGCACCAGCTTGGCCACCGAGAACGAATGCTGGAAAAGCCGGTACAGCACCGGGCCGAGCGACTTCACGCCTTGGGCCAGCGCGAACGCGGTCTTCATCTGGCCGAGGATCTGCGGCTCGCCGAGGACCATCGAATCGAGGCCGGAGGCGACTCTCAGCGAGTGCTTGACCGTGCCGCGATCACGCAGCACATAGGTATGAGCGGCAATGGTGCCGGCCGGCGCCTGGCGCTCGCGCTGCCACCAGTCGAGCAGACGCACTTCGTGGTCGAGTGAAGCAACGGCGAAAATCTCGGTGCGGTTGCAGGTCGACAGGATCGCCGCTTCGCTGACTCCGGACAGTCCACGCAGGCGAATCAGCGCCTCGGGAATTTCGGCCTCGGTGAACGCCAGTCGCTCGCGCGTTTCAACCGGCGCGGAGTGATGACTGAGTCCGAGTGTCAATAAGGCCATGGGGTCACAGATGTCTCGTTTGGTTGATTTTCCGGCATGACGTCGGCCGGCACAAGCAAGCGCCGTCACTACCGTCAACGGCGAGCCCCTCACGAGCCGCCCAACCGCCCTTTCGGCGGCGGACGGAGGACGCCTGATCGAAGCGGAGCGCTACAATACGTTCACGATTTCTCCCTGGCCGAACTCTACGTGCAAGCCTCCTGTCCGTCCCTGCAACTCCCGTTGGGCTTTGCAATCTCCGTGCTTGGCGGCTGCCTGCTAAGCCCGGCTCTTCAGGCGGCAGATTCGGCACCCTCGGCCAGCGCGGCGCATCAACCGGCAGCGCCATCCCGCGAGGCCCAGGCCCAGTACCACATCCTCGCGGGTGAGGTCGCCGCCGGGCGCAAGCAGCCCCAGGTTGCGGCCGAAGAATTCATCCAGGCGCTTGATTTCGTCAGTGATCCGGCGCTTGCAGCCCGCGCCACGATGCTGGCCCTGAGCGCCAACGATGCCGATCTGGCGCTGAATGGCGCCCGCAAGTGGCTGAAGCTGGAACCGACCAGCCTCGAAGCCCGCGAAGTGATCCTGCGGCTGGCGCTGCGCGCCGGGCTGGTCGATGACTCCTTCCAGCAGTGCATGGCGATCGTCGCCGATCATCCCGGTGGCCCGGACGATGGTTTCCGTCATGTGGCCTTGCTGCTGTCGCAGGAAGAGGACCACGCCGCGTCGGCGCTGCTGCTGATGGAGCGGCTGGTCGCCACTCAGCCGAAACGCAGCGGCGCCTGGCACGCCCAGGGTCTGCTGGCGCTGCGCTTCAATGACATCGACCTGGCGGAACGCTCGGCGCGCGAAGCGATGCGCCTCGAGCCGGGCTCCAAGGAAGCGCCGCTGCTGCTGACCGGCGTACTGGTGCGCAAGGGCGATTTCACCGAATCCGATCGCCTGCTCGAAAATCAGGTCCGCAACAATCCGATCGAATCCGATCTGCGGCTGGGCTACACGCGGCTGCTGATCGAAGCGAACCAGAAGGGCCGCGCGCGCAAGCAACTGAAAGCCGTGCTGAAGCACGAGGCCGACAATACCGACGCTCAGTACATGCTCGGCCTGCTCGATCTCGACGAAGGCAAGCTCGACGAAGCCGAGCTGCGTTTCAAGGCGCTGTCGACCGGCAAGGAACGGGGCGTCGATGCGCACTATTACCTCGGCCGCATCGCCGAACGGCGTGACCAGTTCGAGAACGCGCTGAAGGAATACACGCTGGTCAGCAGCGGGCAGCAGGTGCTCGACGCCACCATCCGCCGAGCGACGATGCTGGCCCGCCTCGGCCGCCTGCCGGACGCCCGCGCCACGCTTGAGCAGCTGCGCGAGCAGTATCCGCAGCTGGCACCTCGTCTATATGTCATCGAAGGTCAGCTGCTGGGTGACGCCGGTGAACTCGATGAAGGCCAGCGCCTGTATTCCGAAGCGCTGAAGCTTTACGAGAACGATCCGGAACTGCTCTACGCCCGTTCGCTGATCAATGAGCGCATGCAGAGGCTCGACGAGGCCGAATCCGACTTGCGCGCCGTGCTGGTGCGCGAACCGGCCGACGCCCGGGCGCTGAACGCCCTCGGCTTCATGCTGACCGTGCACGGCACCCGGCTCGACGAAGCCGAACGGCTGATCGTCAAGGCGCTGGAACTGACGCCGCAGGATCCGTCGGTGATCGACAGCATGGGCTGGCTGCGCTTCCGGCAAGGCCGCGCGAGCGAGGCCGTGGCGCTGTTGGCCCGCGCCTATGAAGCATTCCCGGATCCGGAAGTGGCGGCCCATTTCGGCGAAGCCTTGTGGAGCACCGGTGAACGAGAGCGCGCGCAGCAGGTCTGGAAGAAGGCGCAGGAAACGGCGCCCGACCACCCTGTGCTGCAAGAAACCGTCAAACGACTGATGCCATGAAGCCAACCCGATTGCCAACGCAGCGTCTGATCGTCGCTGCGCTGGTTGCCCTGCTGCTCAGCGCCTGCGGCGGCCGGCCGGTCAAGCAGCTGAATACCGATCTGGCTGAACGAAACTGGGGCATCCGCCGCTCGAACATCGCGGCCGTGCAGAGCTTCGGGCTGAAAGGCCGGATTGCCGAGTCCGGCATCGCCGGCGGCCGTGGCGATATCGACTGGACGCAGAGCGGCGAGCGTATCGATATGCGCATCTCCGGCCCGCTTGGCGTCGGTGCGCTGGCGATCAGCGGTGATCCGCAAGGCGTGGAGATCCGCAGCAAGAACGGCGTCATCGCCACGCGCGAGCCGGAAAGCTACATGCAGGAACGTCTTGGCTGGAGCGTGCCACTCGGCATGCTGCGTTACTGGGTACTCGGCGTACCGGCGCTGACGCGTCATTACGAAGATGCGCCGAAGATCGTCAAGCTCGACGAGATCGGCCGCGCCGAAACTTTCGAGCAGACCGGCTGGAAGATCGAGTATCTGGAATATCAGGCCGTGAATTCGCTGGCGCTGCCACGCAAGCTCACTCTGTCGAACGGCAATCGCAGCTTCCGCCTGGTGATCGACGAATGGTCGGGCACGCCCTAGCGCGTTTGCGTGCGAATAATCTTGCGCGGACCGCCAAGCCCGCGCATCACGACGCTATAATTCGCGCGCTTTGAGATGTTGGGGCGTCGCCAAGTGGTAAGGCAGGAGGTTTTGATCCTCCCATTCGGTGGTTCGAGTCCATCCGCCCCAGCCACTCAGATTCTGTCAGCGCCGGTTGCACGGCGCTTACAAGATCGAGTGTCCCCGCGAAGGCGGGGATCCAGTTTCTTATCCTGCCGGCATACGCAACCCCGCTGTCCCCTCGTTGCCCCCGGCCCTCTCACCAAGAACCCGAGCCCCGATGTCTGACAGTTCAGCCCAGTTGATGTTGTTCAGCGGCAGTGCCAACCCGGCGCTCGCTCAGGACATCGCGAACTACCTGCACATGCCGCTCGGCAAGATGTCGCTCGGCCGGTTCTCGGACGGCGAAGTACAGATCGAGATTCTCGAAAACGTTCGCGGCAAGGACGTCTTCGTGATCCAGCCGACGCACGCACCGACCGACCAGCACATCATGGAATTGCTGATGATGCTCGACGCCTTCAAGCGCGCATCGGCAGGCCGTATCACCGCCGTCGTGCCGTATTTCGGCTACGCCCGACAGGATCGTCGCCCGCGTTCGGCGCGCGTGCCGATCAGCGCCAAGGTGGTGGCCGACATGATCGGCGAATGCGGCGCCCATCGCGTGCTGACCGTCGATCTCCACGCCGACCAGATTCAGGGCTTCTTCGACATCCCGGTCGACAACGTCTACGCCAGCCCGGTGCTGCTCGGCGACATCTGGCGCCAGAAGTACGAAAACCTGATCGTCGTTTCGCCGGATGTCGGTGGCGTGGTTCGCGCCCGTGCACTGGCCAAGCAACTCGACGAGGCCGACCTCGCGATCATCGACAAGCGCCGTCCGCGCGCCAACGAATCGCAGGTGATGAACATCATCGGTGATGTCTCCGGCAAGACCTGCGTGTTGATCGACGATCTCGTCGACACCGCTGGCACGCTCGGCAAGGCCGCTGCAGCGCTGAAGGAACATGGCGCGATCAAGGTCGTCGCCTACGTGACCCATCCGGTGCTATCGGGGCCGGCGATCTCGAACATCCAGAATTCCCAGCTCGACTCGATGGTCTGCACCGACACCATCGTGCTGTCGAAGGAAGCCAAGGCCTGCTCGAAGATCCGCCAGCTGTCGATCGCCGGCCTGCTCGCGGAAACCATCCGCCGAGTCAGCGCCGAGGAATCGGTCAGCTCGCTGTACGTCGACTGATCCCATGCCGTCGCCGGTCAAGCTCTTCGCTGCCCTGTCCCGGCTCCCGCTGGGCCGCGAACTGTTCACCCGCGGCGTCTGCCGCACTGCGCCCTACTTCGGCAGTATCCGGCCGCTGGTGACCGATCTCAGGCTTGGCCGCTGCGAAGCATCCTTGCGCAAGCGGCGCTCGGTGCAGAACCATATCGGCACCGTTCACGCCATCGCGATGTGCAATCTCTGCGAACTGGTCGGTGGCCTGCTGATCGAAGCGACCTTGCCGAAGGCCCTGCGCTGGATTCCGAAAGGCATGACCGTGCGCTATCTGAAGAAGGCGGCGACCGATCTGCATGCGGTGCTGGAATGGACGCCCGCGTTCGCCGACGATTTTCGCGGCGATGTCGTGCTGCCGGTGCAGGTGCTGGACAGCGCCGGCATCGTGGTCATGGAAGCCGACATCACCATGTACGTGTCGCCGCGTCGCTGAGCCGGAACTCGCCGAGGCGCAGCATTTTTTGGCCTCGCAACCAGACCGGGCTTTCGCTGAACGCTACGGCAAGCTTCATTACCGAATGACGACGCGATAGGGGCTGGGGCATGATGGCTCATTGCCCGCTGACTATCCCGGAGTTGCTTGTGACCCAGCCTCAGAACCCGCTGATCCTGACCGACATCAAGGATCGCGTGATGACCATCCGCCTGAACCGCGCCGACAAGAAAAACGCGCTGACCCAGGACATGTATCTGGCGATGGGAGCCGCCGTCAACGAAGCCGCCGCGAACCCGGAAGTCCGTGTCGTGCTGTTCACCGGCACCGGCAATTCCTTCTGCGCCGGCAACGACCTGCAGGACTTTCTGAAGCTCGACCACAACACGCCGAAAGACGAGAACCCGGTGCTGCGCTTCATGCATGCGCTGGCCGCGTTGCCGAAGCCGGTGGTCGCTGCCGTCAACGGCCCGGCGGTCGGTATCGGCGCGACGATGCTGCTGCACTGTGACCTCGTCTACGCCGGCACCGGCGCCCGTCTCCAGTTCCCGTTCGTCAACATCGGCATCTGCGCCGAGTTCGCGTCGACCTATCTGCTGCCGCGAATGATCGGCCATGTGAAGGCGGCCGAAATGCTGCTGCTCGGCGAGCCGTTCACCGCTGCGGTGGCTGAAGCCAGCGGTCTGGTCAATGCGGTGCTGCCGGAAGACGAGGTCGAAGCCCATGCACTGGCCCGGGCTCTGAAGCTTGCCGCCCAGCCGCCGAACGCGTTGCGGGTGACCAAGATGCTGATGAAGCGCTGGTCCGACGGGCTGATCCAGGAAGCGATTCCGCTCGAAGCCGATCACTTCATTCCAATGCTGCGCCAACCGGAAGCGATGGAAGCGATGACCGCGTTCATCGCCAAGCGCAAGCCGGATTTCTCGAAGTTCAACTGAACGGCCGAGGACGAAAGCCTTGTCCTCCCTGCCTCGCGATAACAAGCGCGAACACAACAAGCAGGCGAACCGCGCCACGCTGATCGAAGCGGCGCGCGTCTGTTTCGTGGGAATGGGCTTCGATGCGGTGACAGTGCGCGACATCGTCCGAGAAAGCGGGCTGGCGCCGGGGACCTTCTATAACTACTTCCCGGACAAGGAAGCGCTGTTCAAGGAAGTGCTGGACGAGCGCATGGGCGAGATCACCCGGCGCATGCACGCCATGCGCGCCGAAGCCGCGACCTTGAGCGACTTCCTGTACGGCGCCTTCCAGACCTTGTTCGAGAAGATCATCGAGGAGCCCTGTTTCTTCGAATTGATTCTGCGCAACGAGTACGCGGTGCGCAGCCTGTTCAAGGAAACCGTGGTCGGCATCCCGATGCAGCAGCTGAAGGGCGATCTCAACGATGCGATGGCGCGCGGCCTGTTCCCGGAACTCGATGTCGATCTGCTGGCCGCCGCGCTCTACGGCATGGCTTTCGAGATCGGCCGCGTGCTCTGCGAACAGGGCGGCCGCGATCCCGATCAGGCCGCTCGCTTTGCGACCCGCATGCTGGTCGAAGGCATCCAGACTTTCGGCCTCAGCGGAACGCGCGCCAAGCTCGGCCGCGGCATCGCCCCGGGCATGACCGTTATCCAGACCTGATTCGCCGCAGACAAGACAGACACAAAAAGGCCGGGGATCACCCGGCCTTTTTTACAGCTCAGCAAGCGATCAATGCAGGCGTTCGATGATCGTCGCCACGCCCTGACCCATGCCGATGCACATCGTCGCCAGACCGTAGCGGCCGCCCTGCTCGTTGAGCACATGAGCCAGCGCACCGGTGATGCGAGCACCGGAGCAACCCAGCGGATGGCCGAGCGCGATCGCCCCACCCTTCAGGTTGACGCGGTCCATGCGGTCGAGAATCTTCAGCTCGGTCATCACCGACAGCGCCTGTGCGGCGAAGGCTTCGTTCAGTTCGAAGTAGTCGATGTCGGCCAGGGTCAGGCCGGCGCGCTTCAGCGCCTTCAGGGTCGCCGGCACCGGGCCGCGGCCCATCGTTGACGGATCGCAACCGGCACTCGCCATCGACACGATGCGGGCCAGCGGCTTCAGACCCAGCGCCTTGGCCTTGTCGGCAGTCATCACCAGTACCGCCGACGCGCCATCGGACAGCGCCGAGCTGTTGCCGGCCGTGACCGAACCCTTCGGATTGAACGCCGGCTTCAGCTTGCCGAGGTCCTCGATATTGGCGTTGCCACGGACGACCTCATCGAAGTCGACGAGGATCGGCAGACCATCGGCATCATGTCCGGCGACCGGGACCATCTCGTTCTTGAAGCCGCCATTCTTCTGCGCAGCCGCCGCCTTCTGATGCGAGGCCAGCGCGAACTCGTCCTGCTTCAGACGGCTGAGCTGGAACGCTGTCGCCAGCATTTCGGCAGTCAGACCCATCATCGCCGCCGCTTTCGCAGTAGTGACCGACAGTTCCGGGTTGCCGTCGAAGTTGTAGTCCATCGGTACATGGCCCATGTGTTCGACACCGCCGCAGATGAAGATTTCACCGGCTCCGGCCTGGATCGCGCCGACCGCCGAATGGATCGCGGTCATCGACGAACCGCAGAGGCGATTGACGGTCTGGCCCGACACTTCGATCGGCAGGCCGGCGAGCAGCGAAGCCTGGCGGGCGATGTTGAAGCCCTGCTCTTTGGTCTGCTGCACGCAGCCCCAGATCACGTCTTCGATTTCCTTCGGGTTGACGGCCGGATTGCGCTTCATCAGCGCCTTGATCAGTTCGGCCGACAGGTTCTCGGCGCGGACATTGCGAAACACGCCGGCTTTCGAGCGGCCCATCGGGGTGCGGACGGCATCAACGATGACGACATCAGTCATTTCAAGTCTCCTGGATTCAGTTCGGGGCGGCGCGCTTAGAGCGGGTAGTACCGCTGGCCGGCGGCGGCCATGGCCTTCATCGTTGCGGTCGGTTCGTAGAGCTTGCCGAGCGGGGCGTACTTCGCGCACTTCTCGATCAGGTTGGCGAGGCCGATGGAATCGGCGTACTTCAGCGCGCCCCCCAGATGCGGCGGGAAGCCGACGCCCATGATCAGACCCATGTCGGCCTCGTTCGCGGTGTCGACGATCTTTTCCTCGAGGCAGCGAGCGGTTTCGATGATCATCGGGATCATCAGGCGCTCCATGATTTCCTCGTCGCCGAAATCCTTGGTGCCGTTCGGCTGGACCTGAGCGATCAGCTCGTAGGTGTCGGCAACGACGACCTTCTTCGGCTTGCCCTTCGGATCGGTCTCGTACTTGTAGAAGCCGATGCCGTTCTTCTGGCCGTAGCGCTTGGCCTCGTACATCACGTCCAGTGCAGTCTTGAACTCGCGGCCCATGCGGTCTGGATAGCCTTCGGCGAGCACGTCACCAACGTGATGCGAAGTGTCGATGCCGACCACGTCCTGCAGGTAGCTCGGGCCCATCGGCCAGCCAAAAGCTTCCGCTGCCTTGTCCATCTTCTGGTAGTCGGCACCGTCGCGGAGCAGCAGGCTCCAGCCACCGAAGTACGGGAACAGGATGCGATTGACCAGGAAGCCCGGGCAGTTGTTGACCACGATCGGCGTCTTGCCCATCGCGCTGGCGTAAGCAACGATGGTCGCGACCGCTTCTGGCGAAGTCTTGGCACCCTTGATGACCTCGACCAGCGGCATCTTGTGCACCGGGTTGAAGAAGTGCATGCCGAGGAAATTCTCGGGGCGCTTCAGATCGGCGGCTAATAGGTCGATCGAGATCGACGAGGTGTTCGAGGCGATCACTGTATCGGCGCGGACGATGTTCTCGACGTCGGCCAGTACCGCCTTCTTGACCTTCGGGTTCTCGACGACCGCTTCGACAACTACGTCAACGGCACCGAAATCGCCGTAGTTCAGGGTCGGACGAATCGTCGACAGCACCGCACCAGCCTTCTCAGGCGTCATCTTCTTGCGGCCGACCTGGGCCGAAAGCAGCTTGTTCGCTTCGTTCATGCCGAGGTCCAGCGCCTTGTCGGCGATGTCCTTCATGATCACCGGCGTACCGCGCGAAGCGCTCTGGTAAGCGATGCCGCCGCCCATGATGCCGGCACCGAGCACCGCGCCCTGCTTCACCGGGCGGGCGATCTTCGAATAGGCCTTGCCCTTCTTCTTCAGCAACTGGTCATTCAGGAACAGGCCGATCAGCGAATCGGCCGCCTGGGTCTTGGCCAGCTTGGCGAAGGTGGCGGATTCGATCGCGATCGCATCATCACGAGTCTTGCCGGCGCCCTTCTGGATCGCTGTCACGGCCGCAACCGGCGCCGGGAAATGCTTGCCGGCCTTGCCGGCGATGAACCCCTTGGCGGTCTCGAAGACCATTGCCGCTTCGATCGGGCCGAGCTTCAGCTTGCCGGTCTTCTGGGCGCGGCGCGCCTTCCAGTCGAAAGCGCCGCTCTGGGCCAGTGCCAGCAGCTTGAGCGCGGCTTCGCGGGTTTTTTCGGGTGGCACGACGGCATCGACGGCCTTGATCTTCAGTGCCGCATCCGGCTTCGCCGCTTCACCGCCGGCAATCCATTCGATCGCGTTGTCGGCTCCAACCAGGCGCGGGAAGCGCACCGTGCCGGCGAAGCCCGGGATGATGCCGAGCTTCACTTCCGGGAAACCGATGCTGGCCTTGGCCGAGATCACGCGGTAGTCGGTGGTCAGCGCCATCTCGAAACCGCCGCCGAGTGCGATGCCATTGATCGCTGTGACGCTCGGGAACGGCAGATCCTCGATCGTGGAGAACACCTTATTGGTCTCGATCGCCCACTTGGCGATCTCTTCTTCCGGCAGCTGGAAACTCTTGCCGAATTCGGTGATGTCGGCACCGACGATGAAGACGTCCTTGCCGCTGGTGACGATCAGGCCCTTCAAGCTCGCGTCAGCAGTGAGCAGGCTACCCGCTTCCTTCAGTTCAGCGATGGTCGCAGCGTCGAACTTGTTGACCGACTCGTTCTGGCGGTCGAACTTCAACTCGGCGCAGACCGTATTGTTCGGGCCGTCAAACCGCGTGACCTGGATCGATTTGCCTTGATACATGGGGCGTGAGTCCTCTTGGGGTTGTACGAAAGCTTCGGCTCGGCCAGTTTGAAAGGCCATGCGGTACCGTATGGAAGACGCATTATACGCGTCTTGCCCTGCCGGATTGCCAACGATGTCCGGACACTGAAAGCAGCGATCAGTGCATCCGGCAATGTTCTTGCAACTACTTGTTTTGACGCTGTTGTCAACGCCCACCTAGAATCGAACCCTCGTTCACCGTACAGGGGGTAACGCGACATGGCTGACAAGAAGACTTTCACCAAGCCCATCAACGATCTGCTCGAGATCGTCCGGCAGTCGCTGGACACGCTCAGCAACGCCAACCAGATCGTTTACGGCGGCGTGCAGAAGCTGGCCGATGCCGAATTGAAGGCGCTGAACGACTATTACAAGGCCGCCGTTGCCTCGTTGAAGAAGGCGCAGGGCGACAAGAACATCAAATCCGCTGCCCAGAAGCAGGCGACCCTGCTACAGGACGCGGTGAGCAAGCTGATCGACAACGCCCGCGCGTCGCTGGTCGTGGTCTCCGATGCTCGCGCCGAACTCGCGAAGCTGGTGAAGGGTGGCAAGGGCGGCGCGCCGCTGTCGATTGCCCGTCTCGAAAAAGCCATCAAACCGGCGCAGAAAGCGCTCGCCAAGATCAAGGCCGACGCCCAGAAGGCCGGCAAGAGCGCCAGCGACACGGTCAAGAGCGCCAAGAAGGACATCAAGACCGAAGTCGGCAAGGTCGAAAAAACTTTGAAGGCTGACGTGAAAGCCGCCAAGAAGACGGTCAAGGCTGAGGCCAGCAAGATCGAGAAAACCGTCAAGGCCGACGTCAAGGCGGTCAAGAAAGTCGTCAAGGCAGTCGAGACGAAGGTGGTCAAGACTGCCAAGTCCGTCGAGAAGACCGTCGAAGACGCCGCCAAGGCCGGTGTTGCCGAAGCCAAGAAGATTGTCAGCCGCGCAGTACCGACGCCGTCGCCGAATTCGCGCGCCAGCCGCGCGACCAGCGCCGCGAAGAAGGTCGTCACCAAAGTCACCGCCAGCGCCGAGAAAGCAGTCGACGCGGCCAAGGCCGGTGCCGAATCTGCTTCCGCGAAAGTCAGTGCCGCGGTGAACTCGGCCGTCGATGCGGTCAAGTCGCAGGGTTGATCCGGAGCTGTGCCGCGGTTGATTGCGGCGTTAGCCTGTCCCTACGCCAAGCCTGCCGACAGGTCGTCGGCAGGCTTTTTTATTGCTGTCGCATCACCATCGCCGAATGAAACTGAGCATCGCGCAAAGTACCGAACTGTGGCGTCTGCTTGCCGATGCCAGCCGGCTACGCCTGCTCCTGCTGCTGGAGGCGCATCAGCTATCGGTTGCCGAGCTGACCGAAATCACCGGGCTGGCGCAAAGCCGGGTGTCGACCCACCTTGGGCGCCTGAAGCGTGCCGGTCTTGTCCAAGCTGGGCGCAGCGGTGGCGGTGCGCTCTATTCCTTGAGTCCGGATTGCGGTCGCGCCTCCGAACTGTGGGCGGTGATGCGTGAACGGCTTGAAGACCCGCAGGCTCAGCTTGATCGCGAACGTGCCAGCGAAGTGGTTCGGGTTCGCAAGCACGGCCAGACCTGGGCGGAATCGGTCGCCGGCCGCATGGAGCTGCACTATTCCCCCGGCCGGACTTGGGAAGCGACGGCGCGCGCATTGATCGGCCTGCTCGATCTTGGCGACGTGCTCGATGTCGCTTCCGGCGACGGCGTACTGGCCGAATTGATCGCCGAGCGCGCGCGCAGCGTCGCCTGTGCCGACATCAGCGCCAAGGTGCTCGGCGCCGCCAGACGACGCCTCGGCGATCCGCGCAACGTAGCTTTCACCCAGGCCGACATGAGCCAGCTGCCCTACCGCGACGCCAGCTTCGACCATGTCTTTCTGATGCATGCGCTGACTTACGCGCGCAAGCCTGAGGCAGTGCTCGCCGAAGCCGCGCGCTGCCTGCGTCCGGGTGGACGTCTGATCATCGCGACCCTGAGCGCGCATCAACATGAAGCGGCGATGCAGGCCTACGACCACGTCAATCTCGGCGTGACCGCCGAGATGCTCGGCAAGTGGCTGGGCAAGGTAGGACTCGACGTCGAACTATGCCGGATCACCTCGCGCGATCCACGTCCTCCGTACTTCGAAGTGGTGAGCGCGCTGGCTCGACGCGCTTTGGCCTGAGCATGTGCCGTAACGAAAACCTTCAGCCCGAGGGCAGCGACGCCTGAGCGAGTTCTCCGTCCCACAAGCGCTTGCCACTCTTCTTGACGATGTACTGCAGGCGTTCGACGTGAGCGACAAGTTCTTCATCACTGGCGCGGATCACCCGAAGCGGCCGGCTCAGATCGGTGGTGAAGGCTGCAGCAGTCTCGGCCGCCGTGGGATCGCGCCGGCCTCCGGTCGGCTCGCTGATCAGGCCCAGAGCCGCCTGGCCGCCGGTCATCGCCAGATAGACCTCGGCCAGCAAGCGGGCATCGAGCAGCGCGCCGTGCAGTTCGCGATGCGAGTTGTCGATGCCATAGCGCCTGCACAAGGCATCGAGACTGGCCTTCTGCCCCGGGTGCAGTCGCTTGGCCATTCGCACGGTATCGGTCACCGTGCACAGGCTCGCGATCCGTTCGGGACGTCCGGCTCGCTCGAGTTCCTTGTCCATGAAGCCGACGTCGAACGCGGCGTTATGAATCAGCAACTCGGCACCGCGCAGAAATTCGATGACCTCGTCGGCGATCTGATGAAAGCGCGGCTTGTCGGCAAGGAACTCCGTGGTCAATCCATGCACGGCCAGCGCGCCCGGGTCGCTATCCCGTTCCGGGTTCAAGTACCAGCGTTGTTCAGCGGTGACCTTGCGGTCACGCAACTCGATGCAACCGATCTCGATGACTCGGTGTTCGCGTGCCTCGAGTCCGGTGGTTTCAGTATCGAGCAGGATCTGACGGCTCATGGTTTCTGCTCTTTTCGAAAGCGAACGAAGATCATATAAACGACATCGGGGCGTTAAACAGACCGTTTAAATTAGGTACATTCACAGGCGTACGACAGTACACTCCGTACATTGACAGCTGCCAAGGTCATGGAGCCGCTGCAATTTAACCCCGTCACGCTCAGGTTGGTCGCGATGACATCGTCATCAAACCAACCGTTTTCACAAATCAACAACCAGATCGAGATCTGCCCAATGCGCGATCGTAAACTTCATTTTAGAACCATCGGCAACTGGCTGGCGCTTATGCTGCTGGCGACCTTGGTGTCCGCCTGCGGCGAGAACCAGACCGGCGACGTCACACCGCCGACAGTTATCGCTACTTCGCCAATCAATACCCAGACCGGCGTGCCGGTGTCGACCACCGCCGTAACGGCAACGTTCAGCGAGTCGATCAACCCCGCAACGATCAATGGCGCCAGCTTCCTGCTGACCGCTGGAGAAGGCGGCGCTGTAGCCGGCACGGTTTCCTACGCTGGCGTCGTCGCGAGCTACACGCTCGCCGCGCCGCTCGCGCCGAATACGACGTATACGGCGACCATCACCACCGCCGTCCTCGATCTTGCGGAGAACGCGCTGGCCAGCAATTTCACCTGGCAGTTCACCACCGGTGCACTTCCCGATACGACTCCGCCGCAGGTCAATGCGGTTGATCCTGCCGACGCGTCGACCGATGTGCCGAGCAACCGCCGTATAGTGGCGACGTTCAGCGAAGCCATCGATCCTGCTTCGCTCGACGTCAACAGCTTCACGCTGACCGGCCCGGGCGGCACGCCTGTAGCGGGCACGGCCGGGGTTTCCGGCTCGGTGCTGACCTTCACGCCGGGCAATGGCACAACCACTGCCCAACTGCAGAACAACGTTGAATACACGGCCACTCTGGCAGCCGGAATCACGGATCTCTCCGGCAATCCGCTGGCAACCGCGTTTACCTGGAAGTTCAGAACGGGTGTGATCGACGACACCACGTCGCCAACGATCGTACTGACCGACCCGTTTGCTGGCGAAGTCGGTACCCCGGTCAACGCCCAGGTCACTGTGACCTTCAGCGAAGTGATCAATACGGCCACCCTGACGGCTACCAGCTTCACGGTCACCGACCCTAGCAACGCCGCGGTCCCAGGCACGATCACGTATTCCGGCAATTCGGCAACCTTCACGCCTAGCGCACCACTGGCGGCCTCGACGCTGTTCACGGTGACGGTGTCCAATGCAGTGACGGATCTCGCTGGCAACGCGCTGATCGGTTCGGCCATCCAGAACCCGTACCAGTTCACGACCGGTCTCGCGCCGGACGTGACGCCGCCGTTCGTCAACCTGACGTCGCCTCCTGCGGCGGCCACGGACGTGTGCATCAACTCGACGATAAACGCTCGCTTCAACGAGACGATTGATGCCAACACGATCAATGCGGCCAGCTTCATAGTGAAGGCGCCGAGCGGAGCCCAGGTACCGGGAGCCGTGACCTACAACGCCACCACACGTGTTGCGACATTCCGTCAGTCCGAGAACTTCATCGCCGATACGGTTTACACGGTGACGGTCACCAATGCAGTCACCGACAGGGCCGGGAATGCGCTGGTAGCCGGTACGGTGCCGAACCCTTGGACGTTCAGGGTTGGGCCGACGAACACCGTGTGCCAGCTACCTGTACCGCTGCGTTCGCTGGTGAGCTTCGCGTTGGTGTCGGGAAATGGCCTCAACAATACCGCTGGGCCGACCACCGTCACCGGTGATATTGGTTTGGCACCGATCACCACCTGCACGATGTGCGCAGCGCCTGATCTCGTGTTGAACGGTACGCTTTACTCCAACACGGCTACCGCAACTCAGGCGAAGGCAGATCTTCAGCTGGCCTTTGACGACGCTCATGGTCGCCCCACCGGCCCCGCCACCCCGGCACTCGGCGGGCTGACTCTGACCCCGGGCGTTTACAGCTCGGCAACGACCATGGCCATCGCTGATGACGCCACGCTGACGCTCGACGCATTGGGTGACAGCAACGCGGTCTGGGTCTTCCAGGTCGGTACCGATCTGACTTTCGGAGCACGCTCGCAGATCGTTCTGGCCAACGGTGCGGTTGCGACGAACGTGTTCTGGGTCGTCGATGGCGCTATCACCACTGGTAGCGGTGCTGTCACCGGCGGCACGCTGATGGCAACCAACTCGATCAATCTCGGAAACGGCACGCGGATCTTCGGAAGGGCCTTGTCCTTCGGCGATCTGATCGTGCGTCGCGCAACGATCAACACCTCCGCGCCATAAGCCTTCCGACGCCCAAAGACACAGGGAATATTCATGAACAAGAAAATGACCGTCAGCCCAAGAAGCTGGTGCCATTCATCGCGATCGGCGCCGGCCGCTACAACATCGACGTCCCCGATCTCAATCGGCCGAAGACCAACAAGACGCTGGCCGAATACGGTGGCGGCCTCAAGTATTTCGTCGGCCCAGACTTCGCGCTGCGTGCCGACATTCGCCACGTACTCGGCTTCAGCCCGTCGATCGGCAACTTCGAGTACAGCTTCGGCGTGACTTGGGAAATCGGTGGCGTGAGGCCGGCAGTTCTCCCGGTCAAGGAAGTGGTGCCGCAGGTTTGCGAATCCTGCGCGCCGCCGCCGCCTCGGGTCGACAGCGACGGCGATGGTGTCGAAGATGCGCTCGACAAGTGCCCGAATACGCCAAAGGGATTCAGAGTCGACTCCACGGGTTGCGTCATTGAGCAGACCGTCGTGCTCCGTGCGGTCAACTTCGTTCTCGACGGTTACGAACTGACGGCTCCGGCAAAGGCAACGCTCGATGAGGTGTCGTCGATCCTGGTAGCCCAGCCGACGCTGTCGCTCCAGGTCAGTGGCCATACCGATTCCACCGGCTCGGATCAGTACAACCAGAAGCTGTCGCAGCGTCGTGCGGACTCCGTGCGGACTTACCTGATCAGCAAGAACGTCGATGCTTCACGCGTGATCGCCAAGGGCTATGGCGAAAGCGAGCCGATCAGCAGCAATGAGTCTCCGGAAGGCCGAGCCGACAATCGTCGTGTCGAGTTCAAGCTGCTCGACAAGCCTTCGTTCGTGAAGGTCTACAACGAAGAATCGTCGCGGGCTTCGAAGAACGCCGCCAAGAAGTCGGGCAAGAAGACCAAGAAGTAAGCAGGTACGTTCCCGGGCCATGCCGATCGGCATGGCCCGGGAACGTTTATCGGTCAGTGCTCAGGCTTTCGCGGACTGAGCCAGTTCGAGGCCCTTGTTGGCGAGACGGTCAGCGTTCTCGTTGCCGGCGTCGCCAGAATGGCCCTTGACCCAACGCCAGTCGATCTGGTGTCGGGCAGCCGCAACATCAAGCCGTTGCCATAAATCCTGGTTCTTGACGGGCTTCTTGTCGGCCGTCTTCCAACCGCGTTTCTTCCAGCTAGGCAGCCACTCTGTCAATCCCTGCAGCACGTACTTGGAGTCCGTGTGCAGCGTCACCGTGCACGCCTCCCGCAGAGACTCCAGCGCGCTGATCGCTGCCATCAACTCCATGCGGTTATTGGTGGTCGGCGCTTCGCCGCCACAGAGCTCCTTCAGATGCTCCCCATATTGAAGAGAGACGCCCCAGCCGCCCGGGCCAGGGTTACCGCGGCAAGCGCCGTCGGTGTAAGCAATGACTGCTTTCATTCAGCGGGAGTATTGAGATCCGGTGCGGCAGCAGGCGTAGCGGCAATACCACCGAGCGCGCGGCCGACTAACTGCTTGACCTGGGCACGCGGCAGACGGGTGATCATCGACATCGGGATTACCCGCTTCTTGGCGACGATCAGGTAACCCTCGGCGAGCGGCGTCGCCAGACTGGCCACCGTGAACGGCTCACCTGCAGTGCGCGCATCGGTCCACGGAAAGCCGACTCCGAAACGACGCAGCTCGGTGATTTCGAAATCCAGCAGTTCCAGCCAGTCAGCAAGCCGGCCGGCGCTGTGGAAACGAGCGCCCGGCGGAAAGGCCCGGGCACCCATGCCGAGCACGCGTCGCAGGCCCCAGAGACTCCAAGGATTGAAGCCGAGAATCAGCAGGCGGCCACGATCGCTGAGGATGCGATTAACCTCGCGCAGCAGGTTATGTGGTGACGGCGTGAATTCCAGCGTGTGCGGCAGCAGCACGGCGTCGACGCTGCGCTCCATGATCGGCAAGGCATCGGGCTGGGTCACGGCCTGGGCATCACCCAGACTGTCGATCAGCGTGCCGAGCACGGCGCGATGCAGCATGTCTGCGGAAGCGAGCAGCTCACCATCGCCCCAGTTGCCGATCTGCAGGCAATGCCGGCCGAAAAGATTCGGCAGCACGCGCGCCAGTTCACGCTCCTCGAGCCCCAACAGACGCTTGCCGCGCGGGCTGGCGAGCCAGGTTTTCAGGGCTTGACGGTTGAACGGCTGGCCGCCGCTGACCGCTAGACGGTTAGGCATGGTTGACGTACCGACGCGCTATGAAGACGATGGCGCCCATGATAACCGTCACTGCCCTGCCCGCGTTCACCGACAACTACCTCTGGCTGCTCGAACGCGACGGCCACGCGGCCATCGTCGACCCGGGTGATGCCTCCGTCGTCAGCCAGGCGCTCGCGTCTCGCGGCCTCGTGCTCGACGCGATTCTGATCACCCATCATCATCCCGACCATATCGGTGGACTCGCAGCATTGGCGGCCGAAACCGGCGCCGTGGTCTATGGCCCGCGCGCCGAGAGCGCAAAGATCAAGGGCTTGACGGTGCTGCTCGACGACGGCGATCAGGTCAGCCTTCGCAGTCTCGGCGTCAGCTTGAACGTGCTCGCCGTGCCGGGACACACACTGGGTCACATCGCCTACTTCGAGCCGACGCAGCGTCTGCTGTTCTGCGGAGATACCTTGTTCATCGGCGGCTGCGGCCGGCTGTTCGAGGGCACGCCTGCACAGATGCAGCATTCGCTCGCCCGTCTCGCCGATCTGCCGGGAGATACGGCGGTCTACTGCGCGCACGAGTACACCTTGTCGAACTACGATTTCATCGCGACAGTCGAGCCGGACAATGCCTCTGTTGCCCACGAATTCACTCGTCTGCAGGCCTTGCGCGCAGCTGGCCGGGCGACGGTGCCGGGCACCATCGCCGGCGAACGCGCGCGCAACCCTTTCCTCCGCAGCAGCGCGCCCGAACTGGCCGCCGCAATGACTGCGCGGACCGGGCAAGCGATGGCTGATTCCGTGGAAGTTTTTGCGGCTTTGCGCCGCTTGAAAGACGGACACGTACCGCGCATCCGCTGAACGCACAGTCTGTTTCCGTAGGCCGCGAACCATTTGCTAGACTCGCGCCTCTTCAATGCTCCCTGCCCAGAAAACGAACATGGCTTTCCGCTCGCCGAGCCGCTTGTTTTTGTGCACCTTGATCGCCTGCCTGCCTGCTGCAGTGCATGCGGCTCCGCCTCAGCCCGCCGACCCGGCGGTGCTCGAAATAGACCGGACGCTCCAGGTGCTGAAGTCGGAAGTTTTCGACATCAATCAACAAGCGATACGCACGGAGGACGCCTTCCTCTATCCGGAGCAAACCCGGGTGACGATCTATGTCGGCGTCGACGCGCCGGGTCTGCTGCTCGACGAAGTCGTGGTCACCGTCGATGGCAACGAGCCGGTTCGCCGAAAGCTCGAGGTCACCGAAGCCGTGGCCTTGCAGCGTCGCGGCCTGTATCGGGCACTACGCTTGAACATCACGCCGGGTGCGCACCGCATGTGGGCCGAATTCACCGGTCGCTACGCCGACACCGGCGCTGATGGCCAGCGCATGCGCGGCCGGTATGAAGCGGTGTTCGACAAGACTGATCGGGCATCCGATCTCGAAATTCTGATTTCAACGCCGGGCCTTGGTATGCAGCCGACCATGGCGCTGCGCGACTGGAGACCGTCGCGATGATCCGCAGCATTCTTTGCACCGCCTTGCTGACGGCGTCGATTCCAGCGCTGGCCATCGATCGCTACGAACCGGGCAGCGCCAACGATCCACACGTTCGCGCCGCCGAGTTCCTGATGGGCGACCAGCGCTATTTCAGCGCGTCGACCGAACTGCTGCAGCTGCTCGGCGAGAAGCCGGATCGCCAGCTGTCGAAGGTCTACTTCCGGCGTCTTGCCGACGCCACGCTGAACTTCGGCGTCGAACAGCGCGCGAGCACGATCTACCGGGAACTGGTGCCGGAGCCGAGCACGGCGCTGTCGCTGGCACGCGCACGCCTCAAGCTGGCGGAATTCGACTACCAGCGCGGCAAGCTCGCGGAAGCGATCGCTGAACTTGAAGCGATGAAGCCGCAGCTTCCGAAGCAGGCCACGCTGGAATGGCAGGATCTGCTCGGCCGCGCTCTGCTGGGCCAAGGCCGCTACAAGGAAGCGGCCGCGGTGCTCGCCGAACTCAAGGAT
The DNA here is from genome assembly GCF_000420645.1 of Nevskia ramosa DSM 11499. NCBI lineage: Bacteria > Pseudomonadati > Pseudomonadota > Gammaproteobacteria > Nevskiales > Nevskiaceae > Nevskia > Nevskia ramosa. The sequence continues at coordinate 125,803 of NZ_ATVI01000007.1, forward strand.
GCCGGTCTGCAGCGTGCCTTCACGCGCTACAACTACGGTGTCGCACTGATCAAGGACGGCCGCGTCACTCAAGGCCTGACCGTGCTCGACAAGGTCGGGCAGATCGATGCAGACGATCCGGACGAACTGGCGGTCCGCGACAAGGCCAATCTGGCACTTGGTTACTACTTCCTGCGCAACCAGCAGGGTGGCTCGGCAATCGGCGTGCTGCAGCGGGTGCGCAGCGATGGTCCATTGTCGAATCGCGCCCTGCTCGGTCTCGGCTGGGCTTATCTGGCACCTGGCGGCAAGGGGCAGAAAAAGTCAGGTGAAGAGGAGTCAAGCATCTCCAAGAGCCTGTCGACCATCGGCGTGTTGCTGCGCCCCGGCTTTCTCGGTGACGACGTCTACAAGCGTGCCGGTCTCCAGAGCTTCCGGCTGACCAAGGCATCGGCTGACGAAGAGGCTGCGCTGAAGCGCGCGCTGGTGCCTTGGGTGGAACTCGCCACGCGCGACACGATCGACCCTGCCGTGCAGGAAGTGCTGCTGGCGATCCCGTTCACGCTCGACAAGCTCGGCGCCCATCTGCAGTCGGAAGCGTTCTACCAGCGTGCGATCGATGCGCTCACTGCAGCGCGCAAGAACCTTGATCTGAGCGCTGCTTACGTTCGCAGCGGCCGCATGATTTCGACGATGGTCCGGCGCACGCAGAATGTCGAATCCGGTTGGGACTGGGAGCTGAAGGATCTGCCGGACGCCCAGGAAACCTATTACCTGCAGCGCCTGATCGCCGAGAATCGCTTTCAGGAGCCGCTGAAGAACTATCGTGATGCCTTGCTGCTGAAGCGCAATCTCGAAGCGTGGAAAGATCGCATGGCCGATGCCCAGGCCGGCTGGCTGGCCCGGAAGGGACCGGCAGTGTCGACCGAACAGTTGCTGAGCCTGCAGATCAGCAAGCAGAAGGAAGCGCCGAAGGTGATCACTCCCGGTGTACCGCCAGCGCCGGTAAGTCTGCGCCTCAGCGAAACACTGAGCGCCGCCGATTTCGCAACGGTCTCGGCAACGCCGCCGTTGATCGATTCGCCGATCATCCTGCTGGCTGCCCAAGCTCCGCCCTCGGCCGCTTACAGCGGTGTCTACGAACGCATGAACGCACTGAAGGGACGCATCGACGAACTGTTGCCGCGCGTCGATACCACCGCGAAGGCACAGGGCAAACTGATCGAGAAGCTGGCACTCGATAACCTCGCCGATCAGCGCCGTTACACCGAGAAGTATCTGATCGAAGCCCGCTTTGCCATGGCCCGTGTCTATGACCGGCAGCTCAAGGGAGTGTCGCCCTGATGCGCTCCAATCTGCCCCCCAATCCCCGCTTGAAGCTGGCTAGCGGCATGCGGTCACCACTGGCGATGTCGGTGGCTGCCCTGTTCCTGGCCAGTTGCGCAGCGTCGCAGCCGAAGGACATCTCTCCGCCGATTCGCACGCTGACCAAGCAGTCAACGCCGGCCGAAGACAAGCTGCCGGTGATCCGTTCCGAAGCGGTGACCACCGATCCGGAAAAGGCACTGGAGAACTATCGCGAACTGCTGAAGCTGAAGCCGGATGACGATACTCGCGTCGAGGCGATGCGCCGCCTTGCGGATCTGCAGCTTCAGGTCGAGGACAGCAAGGGCAATTCGGATCCGGTTGCCATCGGCAAATCGATCACCGTCTACAAGATGCTGCTGGCCGAGCGTCCGAACGATCGCAACAACGATCGGCTGCTCTATCAGCTGTCACGTGCCTACCAGAACAACAACCAGATCGAAGAGGCGATCGCGACACTGCGCCGACTCGGCGAGCTGTATCCCACTTCGAACCTGATCGGCGACGCACGTTTCCGCAGTGCGGAAATCCTTTACGGTCTCGGCCGCTACGACGAAGCCGAGAAGGACTATCAGTTCGTGCTCGGCCTCGGCACCACGACCACCTTCTTCGAATCGGCCCAGTACAAATACGGCTGGACGCTGTTCAAGCAGAGCAAGTACGACGCCTGCCTGCCGATCTTCTTCACGATTCTCAATCGCGAACTGCCAGCGGGTGAGCTGGAAGATCCAGACGCTGCATTGAAGGCTGTCGGCAAGGACAAGGCCGAATTCGCATCGTCGAGCCTGCGCGTATCGAGCCTCGCCTTTGCCGCCCTCGGCGGTGGTAACGCGATCAACGATTACTTCACGCGCAGCGCCAAGGTGCCTGGCGGCGGCGAGCCGCGTTTCTATCCGCTGGTCTATAACGCGCTCGGCGATCTGTTCATCGAGAAGCGCCGCTACAGCGATGCTGCCGTCAGCTACGCCGCGTTCATCAGCCGCTACCCGAGCCACCCCAGCGCGCCGAAGTTCCAGAGCCGCGTGATCACCGCCTATCAGGATGGTGGCTTCAACGATCTCGTCGTCCGTGAAAAGGAGCGTTACGTCACCGCCTACGCGCCTGGCGCGCCTTACTGGACCGGCCGTCAGCCGAGCCCTGAAGTGCTGACCACGGTCCGCGCAAGCTTCGAGGATCTGGGTCGTCACTATCAGGCTCGTGCGCAGGCTGGCCAGCAGGCAGGTCGCACCGCCGAAGCCACGAAGGACTTTCTCGCTGCTGCCGGTTGGTATCAGAAGATCCTGAGCAACTTCCCGTCCGATCCGAAGATTCCCGAAGTGAATCTGCTCTACGCCGATTCCCTGTTCGATGGCGGCCGTACGGCAGATGCCGCAAATCAGTATCTGAAGACTGCTTACAGCTACGGCAACCATCCCAAGGCTTCCGAAGCTGCGTATGCGGCCGTGCAGGCCTGGCAGCGTCTGGTCAAGGAAGTGCCTGCCGCTGAAAGGCCAGCCGCGCTGCGGCAGTCGATCGACGCCAGCCTGAAGCTGGCAGACACCTTCCCTGCACATCCGCAGTGGACGGTTGTCGTGACTCGCGCCACGCAGGATCTTTTCGAAATCAAGGCGCTCGACGAGGCAGTGAAGCTTGCCGAACGGCTGATTGCACACACGCCGGCAGCCACGCCTGATCAACGCCGTATCGTGCTCGGTGTGGTTGCGGATGCCCGCTTCGCCCAGGCTCGTTATCCGGAAGCCGAAGCTGCGTACGGCAACCTGCTGACCTTGCTGGCACCGAGCGCACCAGAGCGCAGGGTCGTCGCCGACCAGCTCGCCGCATCGATCTACAAGCAGGGCGAAGCAGCGCGCACCGCCGGCAATCTGCGTGCAGCAGCCGATGCCTTCCTGAGAGTCGGCGCAACGGTGCCGGATGCCGCCATTCGCCCGAATGCCGATTACGACGCCGCCAGCGCCTACCTGTCGCTTGAAGATTGGCAGAAAGCGGCGACGACCCTCGAAGGTTTCCGCACCCGCTATCCGACCAATCCGCTGGTTTCAGACGTCGACAAGAAGCTCGCAGCGACGTACCAGAAGGACGGCAAGCCGGCTGCAGCTGCCGCCACCTTCGCGCGCATTTCACAGCGCACGACTGAAACGCCGGAGACCCGTCGCGAATCGGCATGGCTGGCGGCAACCCTGTACGACGAAGCGAAGATGGCGGCGCCGGCCGGCAAGGCTTACGAGTACTACGTCAGCAACTTCACACAGCCCGTCGAGCGCAGCTCCATCGGCCGTCGCCGCCTCGCCGATCTGTCCCTGGCAGCGAATGACAAGGGCCGTTACCTTTACTGGCTCAACGAACTGGTCAAGGCCGATGCCGGTGCCGGCGCCGGACGTACCGATGCCAGCAAGCTGGTGGCCGCCCAGGCCAGCCTGGAACTGGCGATGTCGGCCGCGCAGGATGCTCGCAACATCAAGCTGACCCTGCCGGTCGAGAAGAGCCTGCTGGTCCGCAAGAACGCGACCGAAGCCGCTGTTCAGGCGCTGAATCGCTCGGCGGCCTATGGCTTTGCCGATACGACGACTGCAGCCACCTACGAGTTGGGCGTGGTCTATCAGGATTTCAGCCGTGCCCTGCTTGAATCCGAACGGCCGAAGAATCTGAAGGCAGACGAGCTCGAACAGTACAGCCTGCTGCTGGAAGAGCAGGCTGATCCGTTCGTTCAGAAAGCCATCGAAGCCCACGAAGCCAATTTGAAACGTATCAGCCAGAACCTGTGGAATGCGTCGATCGCCAAGAGCGTCAAGGCACTCGGCGAGCTGGCTCCAGCGAAGTACGGCAAGCGCGAAATTCGCGAGGACTCCTATGACACCCTGCGCTGAGCCCATGAGCATGCCGCGCGCTTCCCGCTGGCTCGGTCTTGCAATGGTCGCCCTGCTGGCGGCCGGTTGCGGCTCCCAACCGAAGCGGACCGCACCCGCAGTCGTAACCAAGCCAGAGCCGGAAGCCCCGGTGGATGCCAAGAAGACCGCCGACAAGGGTGATCCTCAGGTGCGTTTCGACGAAGCCCTGAAGTTGATGAAGGGACGCAAGACCAAGGAAGCGCGTGACGCTTTCCTGCTCCTGGCCCGTGACTTCCCGAGTTTCTCAGGACCATTCACTGATCTGGCGATCCTGCAGGCCAAGTCCAACCAGCCGACGCTCGCGCTCGACAACTTCGAGAAGGCCACCCGTCTGAACCCGGACAACGCAACCGCCTGGAACTGGCTGGGAACGCTGTACCGCGAGAACAAGGACTATCAGAAAGCCGAAACGGCTTATCAGAAAGCGCTGAGCCTCAAACCGGGCCTCGCCGCATCACATCTGAATCTCGGTTTGCTGAATGATCTCTATCTGCGCCGTCCGCAGGAGGCGCTGAACCACTACCGCGAGTACCAGCGTCTTGCCGGTGGCGACAAGCTGATCGTCACCGCCTGGATTCGCGAAATCGAAGCGCAGTTGCCGCCGGCTCCGGCTGCAGTGGCTGCGCCCGCACCTGCTGGAGCCAGCAAGCCATGAACCTTTCCCGACTTCTGACCACCGCCTGCTCGGCGACGCTGCTATTGGCTGCCTCGATCCCGGCGCAGGCACAGGAAGAACAGCCGGTCGCCACACCGCAGGTCCGGATTCCATCGAACCGCAGCACGGCAGGGCCGATCATCGAGATCCAACGATCCAATAATCCGGCACCGGCTCCCGCGCCGCCTGCTCCTGCTCCTGCTGCTCCTACGCGAGCGCCCGCTGCTGCGTCGACGGCTCCCGTGCCCGGTTCTGCTGATGCACCGATTCCGGCCGATGCAACCTCGGGCACCACGATCATTGGCGATCAGGAATCTCCGATCGGCCTCTACATCACGCCATGGAAGGATGATTACGCCGAGCGCGGACTTGATCGCCCCGCTCGTCTGGTAGATGAAGCCTTGGAACCGATCGATCCGGCAACTTTCCGTCGCCAGATCGAGTATTACGAAACGATCACTGCATTCCGCAAGCGTCAAGGCGCTGCGAAGTAACACTCTCACTTCTCTCAAGCAACCCGAAACCGAGGAATTCCCATGGAGTTTTTTTCCACCGTCATTCGCTACTTCACAGCCGGCGGTGAGTTCATGTACCCGATCCTGGTCGTGCTCGTCATCGGGCTCGCGATCACCATCGAACGTCTGATCTACCTGCGCCGCGCCTCCGTCGAAAACCGCGAGGTTTGGGCCAAGCTGATGCCGCTGGTCAACGCCGGCCGTCATGAAGAAGCCGAAGCGATTGCGGCCTCCTCCACGACAGCGATCGGCCGCGTCCTCGGCTACGGCCTCGCACGCTCGCGCGGTGCGACCAGCCGCGAGGAAGTCGAGCTGGCGATGGAAGAGAGCCTGATGGAAGTAACGCCACAGCTCGAGCGTCGCACCCACTACCTCGCTACCTTCGCGAACGTGGCGACCCTGTTCGGCCTGCTCGGCACCATCGTGGGCCTGATCGCCGGCTTCACGGCGGTCTCCGGCGTCAACCCGGCACAGAAGCAGGATCAGCTGTCGGCCGCCGTCGCCGTCGCCATGAACTGCACCGCCTTCGGCCTGATCACGGCGATTCCGCTGCTGCTGATCCACGCCTGGCTGGTGACCAAGACCGACGAGATGATCGACAGCCTCGAGATCGCGTCGGTGAAGTTCCTGAACAGCCTCGGCCTCAAGAAGTAATGGTCCGCGGTACCAAAGGGACGATCCGCCGATGATGCAGGGTATTTCCCGCGACACCCGACGCGCACTGCGCCGGGTCAGGCGCAAGCGCAGCACCGAGCTGAATCTGGTGTCGATGATCGACATCCTGACCGTGCTCATGTTCTTCCTGTTGGTGAACTCGATCGGCCTGTCGATCCTGGGCATCAATCTGCCGAACGACAACGCCTCGGCCTCGGAACCGCCGCCGCACAATCTCTCCGTGCTGATCCGCAAGAACGATCTGGCGCTCAGCGATAACGGCTACATCGTGCGTGCGGTGCCATCGAAGGCAGACGGCTATGACTTCGAAGCGCTGTCGGTACTGATGCGCGAGACCAAGAAGCGGCTGCCGGCTGAATCCAAGGTGACCTTGCTGCTGGAGCCAGGTATTGCCTACGAAGTGCTGGTGTCGGTGATGGACGCCGTCCGCGTCGATCTCACCGCCACCGGGCCGGACACTGTCGAACTGTTCCCGCAGATTTCGCTGGGCGATGCCCCGGTCGTTGCCGGAGCCAAGAAGCCATGAGCCTGCGCACTTCCGCAAAGCGCAAACGCATCCTGCGCAAGGCCCAGCGCACCGAGACCCCAGGTGCGGTCGGCCTGAATCTGGTGCCGATGATCGACATCTTCACGTCGCTGCTGATCTTCCTGCTGCTCAGCTCCACGGCGGTGCAGCAGATCCGCACGCCGAAGTCGCTGACCCTGCCGCTGGCCGCCACAGTGCAGCCGCCGAACGATACCGGCGTGCTGACGGTGTCGACCGACGGCGTCACCTGGCAAGGAACCTTGGTCATGAGTCTCGAAGACGCTCAGGCGACGCCCGGCAACATCCTGGAGCCGCTCAAGGCGCAGCTGATGCTCTCGCCGCTGGTCGCGATGCAAGGCGCCGAGACAGCGGCCGGCACGCAGACCCGTGGCGAGGTCAACATCCTGGCCGACAAGGCCATCCCCTACGCCCTGCTGAAGAAGATCATGGCGACCTGTGGTGACGCGCAGTTCGCGCGTATCTCGCTGTCGGTGAACCGTCGTTCGATCAACGCGGTGGGTAGCGCCGGTCTCGGAGCCACCCCATGAACGCGCCGACCATGTCGCGGACCATTCGCTGGGATGCCTGGCAGCTGATCGAGGAAGCCGATCGCAGATTCCGGCGCATCTTCATCAGCGTCGCCATTCCGGCCCTGGTGCTGGTGCTGCTGACCCACTTCTTCTACGTCGCACCCGAGCCCAAGCCGCTGCCCGAGTTCGACAGCTCCCAATACGTCGAACTGCTCCCGGAACCGGAAGTCAAAAAGCCGGAGCCGGAAAAGGTTGTCGAGCCCGTCAAGGAAGCGCCGAAGCCGGTCAAGCCGATCGAACAGGTAAAGCCGAAGCCGATCGAAAAACCGCCGACCGTTGTCCAGGCCAAGCCTGAGCCGACGGCGAAGGAAGTGGCCGAGAAGTCCGGCCTGCTGGCCATGAAGGATGCCCTGAGCAGCCTGCGCGACCAGAATCTGGCCAGCGCGACCAGCGATCAGCCGCTGAGCTCGTCGACGATCACCTCGAAGAGCGGCATCGGTTCTGCCGCATCGGCGGATGCCATCGCCGCATCGGCAACCGCCAACAGCGGCGGCATCCGGAACGGCAATGGCGTTACTTCGTCGCAGGACGGCGTCGGTGTTGGCTCGCGCAGCACCGGCAAGGTCAGTAGCCCACTCGGCAGCGGCAACGGTCCGGCCAAGGGTGGTCCACCAGGACCGGACGGCGGTCGCAATGCCAGCGAAGTGCAGGCTGTTTTCGCCAGGAACCAGGGTCCGTTCTACGCCATCTTCAATCGCGCAGCGCGTGACAATGCCGACATCGGCGCCGGCAAGATCGTGGTACGTCTGACGATTGCACCGAACGGCTCGGTGGTTTCGTGCACGATGCTGTCGAGCAGCTATGGTGACCCCGAGCTGGAGCGCAAGATCGTCGAACGCGTCAAGCTGATGAACTTCGGCGCCAAGGCCGGTCCGAATTTCACGCTGGACTACCCGCTCCACTACATTCCTCAATAACTCAAACAACGAACGAGAAACATGGGATTTCTTCAGGGTAAAAAAGCATTGGTGACTGGCGTTGCCAGCGAGCGATCAATCGCCACCGGCATCGCCGAGGCCATGCGTCGCGAAGGTGCCGAACTGGCCTTCACCTATCAGGGTGACAAGCTCAAGAGCCGAGTCGAGGAATTCGCCCACGAACAGGGTTCGGATATCGTGCTGCCGCTCGATGTGACCCGCGATGCCGAGATCTCGGCGGTGTTCGATACGTTGAAATCGAAGTGGGATGGCATCGACATCGTCATTCATTCGATCGGCTTCGCGCCGCGCGAACTGCTGGCTGGCGGCTATCTGGAAACCGTGACCCGCGAAGGCTATGCCCTTGCCCATGACATCAGCGCCTACTCGTTCGCGGCACTCGGCAAGGCGGCACGTCCGCTGATGCAGGGCCGTGCTGGCAGCTTGCTGACCCTCAGCTATCTCGGCGCCGAGAAAGCCGTGCCGATGTACAACGTCATGGGACCGGCCAAAGCCAGTCTCGAAGCCAATGTGCGCTACATGGCGGCGGAACTGGGCCCGGAAGGTATTCGCGTCAATGGCATTTCGGCTGGCCCGATCAAGACGCTGGCTGCCGCTGGCATCAAGGGCTTCCGCGGCATGTTGTCGCATGCCGAGAAAGGCTCGGCGCTGAAGCGCAACATCTCGATCGATGAAGTCGGCAACGCGGCGGCCTTTCTGGCGTCCGATCTGTCGTCGGGCATCACCGGCCAGATCATCTACGTCGACGCCGGTTTCAGCATCATGGGTTTCTCGCTGGACGCCGGCACGCCGGGCTGATTCTCCAGCTGATTGCAAAGCAGAAGCCCGAAGCGGACTACCCGCTTCGGGCTTTTTGTTGAGCCGCGATGCTTACTGCGGCGGCTTCAGGATGTCGTGCTCGCCTTCGAGGCGACCAATGACCACCGCACCGCAGCCATCGCCATAGACATTGACCGCCGTGCGGCACATGTCCAGCGCCCGATCGACCGCCAACAACACGCCGAGACCTTCGAGCGGCAGACCAATGGTGCCGAGAATCACCGCAATCGCGACCAGGCTAGCCGAGGGAATACCGGTGACGCCCATTGAAGTGACGACTGCCATCGAGACGATCACGAACTGGGTCGTGAAGTCGAGATGCAGGCCGTAAGCCTGGGCCAGGAACATCGCGGCGGCGCACTCGTAGAGCGCGGTGCCATCAAGATTGATCGCCGCACCAAGCGGCAAGGTGAATCCGGACACACGCTCGGAGACGCCAGCGCGGCTGCGCAGGCATTCCAGGGTCACCGGCAAGGTGCCGGCCGAGCTGGACGTCGAGAAACCGGTCAGCAGCGCCGGCGTCATCGCTTTCAGCATTCGAATCGGAGAGACCCGTCCGATCACTGCCAGCAGCACCGACATCGTCACCAACATGTGGAAGGCAAGCCCGCCGAGCGTGGCGAAGAAGAACAGCGCCAGCGGCCGGATCGCTTCGACGCCGGTCGATGAAAACGCTTTTGCGACCAGCGCATAAACGCCGATCGGGGCAAAGCGCATCACCACACCGGTGATGCCCATCATCGTTTCGCGGACACCGTTCCAGAAGTCGCGCTGCACGTCGCCGACGCTGCCCGGCAGGCGCGCCGCGAAGATGCCGAACATCATGCTGAAGAACACCAGACCGAGCAGATCGCCGTCGGCGGCCGCCTTGATCGGGTTCGAGGTGATCATGCGATAGAAGACATCGCTGACGTCGGACAGCTTCGCGCTCGATACCTGCTCGCTGACCTTGGCGCTGCCGGTGGCGAGACCGAGGATGTCCTTGGCAGGCTGGCCATCGATGATGCCGGGCTGCACGATATTGACCATCGCCAAGCCGACGACCACGGCGAGGAATGTGGTCAGCGTGTAGAACGCCATCGTGCGGAAACCGATGCGCGACAGCGCCGCCGGCTCGCTGAACGTCGACATGGCGACGATGATCGACGACACGATCAGCGGCACGACAACCATCTTCAGGCCATTGAGAAACAGGCCGCCGATGAAGCCGCAGAAGCGGATCAGACTGCTGTCTGCCGACGCCAGCGCGCCGGTCAGTACCGCCAGAGCCAGCGCGATCGCGATTTGCCAATGAAGCTTCATCGCGCGGGGCCGTGCTGGCTAGCGGCGGATCAAGGAGCGACCGGCTCTTGCGCCGGCAACTCCTTCAACTCGACCTTGATGAGCTTCTTCAAGGCCTCGTGGTAGGCGTTGAACTCGGCACCGGCACGCGCTTCACGAATGCTGGCCAGTTCACCGGCCGGTTCTGTTCCGGGCTTGAGGCTGCCATCGACCACGGTCTTGAGCTCTATGACGGCCGTTGCGCCGCCTTCGATGCTGGCTTCGCCATAGCTTGAGGTCGTCGCAGCAGGACGTGGCAGCTTGAACACCGCATCCAGCAAGGCCAGACCCAGGCCGCTGCGGCTCCGCGTGCTCGGCCCTGGCGACTGCGCGGTGAGATTCAGGGAGGCAGCCACTTCTTCGATCGTCTTGCCCGACTTCAATGCTTCGAGCGCCGCCTTGGCATCGGCAACCGCCTTGGCACGCGCCTGCTCGTTGCGCAGTTCATCGCGGAGTGTTGCTTCAACCTCGGCAAGCTGGCGCTGACGCGGCGCTTCGTACTCGGCCTTGCGCACCACGACCAGACGATCGGCGTCTACCGAGATCGGCTTGGAGTTGACGCCATCGGTGAGCACCGCCTGCGAGAACGCGGCCTCGATCACCGCAGGGTTCGCGGCAATGCCCGCACCGCCGGCACGCGTGAACCAGTCGGTGGTCTCGATGGTCAGGCCGAGTTCCTTGGCAACCGGCTCCAGCGAGGCATCGCTCTCGAACGCAAGCTGCTCGAGCTGCTTGCTCTTTTCCTGGATCTGCAACTGCAGTTCCTTGTTGATGTACAGATCGGTCAAGGCCTTCTGCACGTCAGCTTCCTCGAACGCCTGCGTGCGCGCATCGCTCAACTCGGTCAGCTTGATGATGTGGAAACCGAACTCGGTTTCCACGGGCTCGCTGGTGTCACCGGCCTTGCTCAATCCATAAAGCGCGGACTCGAACTTCGGCGGCAGCAAGCCATCGCCGCGCTTGATGATGCCGAGGTCGCCGCCCTTGTTCTTGCTGCCGGGATCATCGGAAGCAGTCTTCGCCAGCTCGGCGAAATTCGCGCCGCCCTTTAGCTGCGCATACAGATCGTCAGCCTTCTTGCGCGCCGCTTCCTTGTCGGCACCGAAGTTGATCAGGATATGGCTGGCCTTGCGCGTTTCCGGGGTCGAGAAACGCGTGGCTTTCTCGGCTTCATAAAGCGTCTTGAGAATATCTGCGCTTGGCGCGGCAGCCTTGGCCAGCTTGCTCTGTGCCAGTTCGACGAACGCCAGCTTGATCCGCTCAGGTGCCTGCAGGCTGGCCTTCCTTTCTTCGTAACGTGCCGCGATCTGCTCAGGCGTTACCGTGACATCAGCCAGGTACTTTGCGGGTTCGAATTGCAGGTACTGGAAGTTGCGTTCCTGCTTGGACAGCCGCAGAGCAAGCTTGGCATCGTCCGGCGTCACGACAGCGCTGCCGAGCACGACGTCACGCAACTGCTCGACCATCAGCGTATCGCGTTGCTGGGCTTCGAAGCTGTCGGTGGTGTAGCTGTTCTGGGCCAGCAGTTCCTTGTAGCGCTGCGTCGAGAACTTGCCGTTCTCCTGAAACGCTGGCACTGCAGTCAGGTAGTCACGCAGTGCGGCATCACCAGCACGATAGCCGCTGCTCTTGGCCTGCTGCTGCAACAAGGACGTCTGCACCATCTCCTGAAGCACACTTTCGCGCATGCGCTGGGAGTTGATCTGATCAGCGCGGAAGTTCTCGCCAAGCAACTGCTGCAACCGGCGATAGCGCTGCTCATACGCACGGTTCAGTTGATCAGCAGTGATCTTGCTATCGCCGACTTTCGCTATCGGCGGATTGGCATTGCTCTGGAAGTAGCCTTCAATGCCACTGAATGCGAATGGAATACCAATGATGAGCAGTAGAACACCGACGATGACAGGACCGTTAAGGCTGTCACGGATTTGCTGCATCATGTTTTCGGGTCTCGCAAATGAAGAGGGCGCTCTTTGAGCGCCCTCGTGTTGCATATATGGCGGAGCGGACGGGACTCGAACCCGCGACCCTCGGCGTGACAGGCCGATACTCTAACCGACTGAGCTACCGCTCCGCAGAACTACTGATTCCGCTTACATAATTTCTGTAACTGGTGGGTGCTGAGGGGCTCGAACCCCCGACTCCCGCCGTGTAAAGGCGATGCTCTACCAGCTGAGCTAAGCACCCTATCGACCGTTACATCCGGTGAAGCTGTCCCCCCACCGAGTCCGCTACTTTACAGCGTCTTTAAGGGCTTTGCCAGCCTTGAATGAAGGATTTTTGCTGGCCGTGATGTTCAAGGTTGCGCCGGTCTTCGGGTTGCGTCCGGTACGTGCTGCACGCTCGCGAATCGCGAACGTACCGAAGCCGACGAGCGACACCTTGTCGTTCTCCTTGAGCGCCTTGCCGATGACTTCGACGAGCGCATCGATCGCATTGCCGGCATCAGCCTTGGTCAGGCCAGATTGGTCGGCGACGGCCGCGATCAGTTCGGATTTGTTCATGTAGGTTTTTCCCCTCGGATTATTGGATCGGCATGCGCCGGTATGACTTGGATTCTGTCCCGCCCAAGCCTTGGATCCCTTGGTGGTTTCAGATCGACTTTCAATAATGAAAATCGTCGTCAGGCGTTGGAGAATCCTTATATCAAGCGGGTTTCAGAGCGTCAATTAAACTCTCGGCAGATTCGGGATTGCAGTGATTTGCGTCACTGCAATCCCGATTTCAGGCCGGTCAGTGAGGTCTCACACCTTCGGTGCTGGCAGGCGTCGGCGCCGCTGCGCCTTCAGGGACTGGCTTGGCTTCCGGCATCCGCTCGAGCGCGATGCGCAGCACTTCCTCCACCCAGCGCACGGGTTCGATATCAAGCTTGCCCTTGATGTTGTCTGGGATCTCGGCGAGGTCCTTGACGTTCTCCTGCGGGATGATCACGGTGCGAATGCCACCGCGCTGCGCAGCCAGCAGTTTTTCCTTCAAACCCCCGATCGGCAACACCTCGCCACGCAAGGTGATTTCGCCAGTCATCGCGACATCGGCACGGACTGGAATCGACGTCAGCGCAGACACCAGCGCCGTGCACATGCCGACACCTGCGGACGGTCCATCCTTCGGCGTCGCACCTTCCGGCACATGAATGTGCAGATCGTGCTTCTGATAGAAATCCGGATCGATGCCGAGCTGCTTGGCACGCGAGCGCACCACGGTGAGCGCCGCCTGAATAGATTCCTGCATGACGGTACCGAGGCTGCCAGTCTGCGTGAGCTTGCCCTTGCCCGGCGTCAGCGCTGATTCGATGGTCAGCAGTTCGCCGCCAACCTCGGTCCAGGCCAGACCGGTGACCTGCCCGACCTGATTCGCCTCTTCGGCGCGGCCATAACGGAAGCGCGGCACGCCCAGATACTTGTCGAGATTCTTGTCGGTGACCTTCACGGTCTTGTCAGTCGGCTTCAGCAAGACCTGCTTGACCACCTTGCGCGCGATCTTCGACATCTCGCGCTCGAGGTTGCGCACGCCAGCTTCCCGCGTGTAAGTGCGGATCACGGCGCGAACGGCGGATTCGCTGATGTCGAGTTCCGTTTCGCTCAGGCCGTTTTCCTTGATCTGCTTCGGAATCAGATAACGTCGGGCGATATTGAGCTTCTCGTCCTCGGTGTAGCCCGGGATGCGGATCACTTCCATGCGGTCGAGCAGCGGCCCGGGAATGTTCAGCGTATTCGCCGTGCAGATGAACATCACATCGGACAGATCGAGATCCACTTCCAGATAATGATCCTGGAAGGTGTTGTTCTGCTCCGGGTCGAGTACTTCCAGCAGCGCCGATGACGGATCGCCGCGGAAATCCATGCTCATCTTGTCGATTTCATCGAGCAGGAACAGCGGATTCTTGACGCCGACCTTGGTCAGGTTCTGCACGATCTTGCCGGGCAGCGAACCGATGTAGGTCCGCCGATGACCACGAATCTCGGCTTCGTCACGCACGCCACCGAGGCTCATGCGCGCGAACTTGCGGTTGGTCGCCTGGGCGATCGAACGGCCGAGCGAAGTCTTGCCGACACCCGGCGGGCCCACCAGGCACAGGATCGGGCCCTTGAGCTTCTTCACGCGACTCTGGACAGCGAGATATTCAAGGATGCGTTCCTTGACCTTCTCAAGACCGTAGTGATCGGAATCAAGCTGATCCTGCGCCTTCGGCAGATCGATGTTGGCCTTGGTTGCCTTCTTCCACGGCACCTGCGTCATCACGTCGAGATAGTTGCGTACGACGGTCGCTTCGGCCGACATGGCCGGCATCATCTTCAGCTTGTTCAGCTCGGCAGTAGCCTTGGTCTTGGCAGCCTTGGGCATGCCGGCCTTGGCGATCTTGCGCGCCAGCTCTTCCTGTTCGTTCGGGGCGTCCTCGAGCTCACCGAGCTCCTTCTGGATCGCCTTCATCTGCTCGTTGAGGTAGTACTCGCGCTGGTTCTTCTCCATCTGCTGCTTGACCCGACCGCGAATCTTCTTCTCGATCTGCAGGATGTCGATCTCGCCTTCCAGCTGCGCCAGCACGTATTCCAGGCGCGGCTTCGGATCACCGATCTCGAGCACTTTCTGCTTGTCCTCGAGCTTCAGTGACAGATGGGCGGCGATGGCATCCGCCAGGCGACCGGGCGAATCCATGCTGGTCAGGCTCGGCAGCAGTTCTGCCGGCACCTTCTTGTTGAGCTTGACGTACTGCTCGAAAGTGGCGACCGCCGCGCGCATCACTGCATCGGCTTCGCTGCCGCTGGAACCACTCTCGTCCGGCGGAATCATCGTGAACTCGGCGGTCAGATAATCGCCGGTCATCTCGAGCTTGGTCACGCGCGCACGCTGAGCGCCTTCGACCAGCACCTTGACGGTGCCATCGGGCAGCTTCAGCAACTGGAGAATCGAGGCCAGCGTGCCGGTGTCATAGAGATCGTCGACACCGGGCTCGTCGGTATCAGCGTGTTTCTGGGCGACCAGCAGAATGCGCTTGCCGTCCTGCATGGCAGCAGTCAGCGCCTTGACCGATTTTTCCCGGCCGACGAAAAGCGGAATCGCCATGTGGGGATACACCACCACATCGCGCAGAGGTAGCACAGGGGTCACAGCTTCATGGGTTCCGGACACGGCTCGAACCTCGGGTCATCGTGGAATGCTTCGATATTGGAATTATGCGCCTAGCCAGTGATGCGTCCGCCAGCCGTATTTTTCAAGCGCGAGATGACGATCGCTTCGAATAAACGCCGGCCAGAAAAAAGGCGCGCCGCGATCAATCGCGGCGCGCCTGGATCGACATCAGCCCGATCAGGCGCTGTTCTTGACGTCGCGACGCGGCGCTTCGAGGTTCTCGTAGACGATGAATGGCTTTGCCTCGCCCTTGGCGACCGACTCATCGACGACGACCTTCGACACATTGGTCATCGACGGCAGGTCGTACATCACGTCGAGCAGGATGTTCTCGAGAATGGTGCGCAGGCCGCGCGCACCGGTCTTGCGATCACGCGCCTTGCGGGCAATCGCGTTGAGTGCGTCCTCGCGGAACTCCAGGGTGCAGCCTTCCATCTGGAACAGCTTGGCGAACTGCTTGACCAGCGCGTTCTTCGGTTCCTTGAGGATCGAGATCAACGCTGCTTCGTCCAGTTCTTCGAGCACGGCGAGCACCGGCAGACGACCGACGAATTCCGGAATCAGGCCGTAACGAATCAGATCTTCCGGCTCGACACCGAGCAGCATGCGGCTGACCTGATGGCTGTCCTTCTGCGACTTCACGTCGGCGCCGAAACCAATGCCGGTCTTCTCGGTACGATTCTGGATCACCTTGTCGAGGCCCGCGAACGCGCCACCGCAGATGAACAGGATACCGGCGGTGTTGACCTGCAGGAATTCCTGCTGAGGATGCTTGCGGCCACCCTGCGGCGGCACGCTGGCGATGGTGCCTTCGATCAGCTTCAGCAGCGCCTGCTGCACGCCTTCGCCGGACACGTCACGGGTGATCGACGGGTTTTCGCTCTTGCGCGAAATCTTGTCGATCTCATCGATGTAGACGATGCCTCGCTGCGCCTTCTCGACGTCGTAATCGCACTTCTGCAGCAAGCGCTGGATGATGTTCTCGACGTCCTCACCGACATAACCGGCTTCGGTCAAGGTCGTGGCATCAGCGATCGCGAACGGCACATCGAGCAGGCGAGCCAGCGTTTCGGCGAGCAGCGTCTTTCCAGAACCGGTCGGACCGATCAGCAGGATGTTCGATTTCGACAGTTCCACGCCATCGCTGGAACCCTTCTGGCTCAAACGCTTGTAATGGTTGTAGACGGCGACCGACAGCACCTTCTTGGCCTGATCCTGGCCAATGACGTACTCGTCCAGCACCGCACGGATTTCCTGCGGTTTCGGCAAGCCTTTGACCTGTGGCTTGGCGTGGACTTCCTCGCGGATGATGTCGTTGCACAGGTCGACGCATTCGTCGCAGATGTAGACCGAAGGACCTGCGATCAGCTTGCGAACCTCGTGCTCGCTCTTGCCACAGAACGAGCAATACAGCACGCGACCACCCTGGGTGCCGCTGCGTACGTTGTCAGGCATTTCCAACCTCAATCAAGGTTCTTGAATCCTTATAGCATCATGTCGTATGACAGCAAAATGACTGCAAGTTCTGTTCGCAACCAGGCCCGCGCAGCGTCAACTAGTCGGCGCGGGCCCTAATTGCTGCAGACCTGCACTCAGTTCGCGACGGGAGCCTGAGCCCGCTTGTCGATGATGTTGTCGATCAGACCGTACGCTTTGGCCTGTTCGGAGTTCATGAAATAGTCGCGCTCGACATCGAGCGCGATCTTTTCGATCGGCTGGCCGCAGTGCTCCGCCATCAGACGATTCAGCCGCTCCCGCAGATAGAGAATCTCCCGCGCCTGGATTTCGATGTCCGTCGCCTGGCCCTGGGCCCCACCGGACGGCTGGTGGATCATCACTCGCGAATTCGGCAGCGCGAAGCGCTTGCCCTTGGTACCGGCCGACAGCAGGAAGGCGCCCATGCTGGCCGCCTGGCCGATGCACATCGTCGACACGTCCGGCTTGATGAACTTCATGGTGTCGTAGATCGACAGGCCCGAAGTGATCACACCGCCCGGCGAGTTGATGTAGAGGTGAATGTCCTTGTCCGGATTTTCCGATTCAAGGAACAGCAGCTGGGCGACGACGAGGTTCGCCATGTAGTCATCGATCGGGCCAACGATGAACACGACGCGCTCCTTCAGCAGGCGCGAGTAGATGTCGTACGCACGTTCTCCGCGGGCGGTCTGCTCGACCACCATCGGGACCAGCTGCGAGCGGTTGCGGAGGTCAGTCATCGGATTTCCAGGTTAAGGGTCAAGTCGGGCGACCGTTCCGACGCTCAGCGTCGGAACGGTCGCGTGCAGATTGCTCTGCACCATTACGCAGGTTGGGCCTGCTGCTGTGATTTCAACAGGTCTTCGAGCGACATCGGCTCATCGGTCACCTGGGCGCCGGCGGCCAGCGTCTCGACAACCTGCTCTTCGAGCACGACGCTGCGCAGGCGCTGCATCAGGTCTTCGCGCGAGCGATAAAGCTGGCGCACTTCTTCCGGATCCTCGAAATCGCCGGCGATGTTGTCGAGCGCCAGATCGACGCGGGCCGGATCGATGCTGATCTGGCGCGAGGTGATCACTTCACCGACCAGCAGGCCCAGCGCAACGCGGCCCTTGGCACCCGGCTCGAACATCTCGCCCGGCAGCATCGCCTTCAGCTGCTCCGGCTTCATCTTGCTCATGTCGTTGCCGCGATTGGCACCGATGCGGTTGATCGTCTCGGTGCGCATGCGATCGACTTCTTCGCCGACCAGGCCGGCCGGCACGTCGATCGGATGCATCGCGTGCAACTGGTCCATCACTTCACGCTTGACGCGCGCAGTGACCGCCTTAGTGCGTTCGGCTTCCAGCGCTTCGCGGCACTTGCTGCGCAGCGCTTCGGCGCCGCCTTCGTCGATGCCGTGAACCTTGAGGAACTCTTCATCGAGTTCCGGCAGCTTCGGCTCGCGCACTTCCTTCATGACGATGGTGAACACCGTGGCCTTGCCGGCCAGAGCTTCATTGCGATAGTCGGCCGGGAAATTGACCGCCACATCGAAGGTTTCGCCAGCAGAATGGCCGATCAGGCCATTTTCCAGATCCGGCAGGAAGCGCGCTTCGCCGATCTCGATCGAGGCGTTGTCGCTCTTGCCGCCCTGGAAGGCTTCGCCATCGAGCTTGCCTTCGAAATCGACAGTCACCACGTCGCCAGCCTGGGCAGCGCGTTCGGCAACGGCGAGCGTACGACGCGCCTTGCGCAGGTTGTCGACCAGACGATCGACATCCGCCTCGGTCACTTCGACGACCGGACGGCTGATCTTGATCTGGCTCAGATCGCCAAGCGTGATTTCCGGGAACACGTCGAAGCTGGCGGTGTAGACCAGCGGCTGCCCAACCGCTTCGGCGGTGACATTGAAATTCGGCGAGCTGGCCGGCTGCAGCGTCGACTGGGTCAGCGCTTCCGGCCAGGTCTGGCGTACCAGTTCGCCGACCGCGTCATTGCGCGCGTCGGCGCCGTACTGCTGCTGGATGACCTTCAGCGGTGCCTTGCCCGGACGGAAGCCCGGCACGCGAGCGCGGCCCGCGAGACGCTTGAGGCGCTCGCCAACCTCGCGCTCAAAGCGATCGGCCGGGATCGTGACATGCAGCCGGCGCGTCAGACCGCCGGCGGTTTCGACTTGGACTTCCATCGTTCAAAGACTCTTGTAAAGGTGGTGATGATCTTTCCGACCGCTTCGCTCTGGGCGGGCGCTCTGTATTTTTTTGCGAAAGGCAGAACAGCTGCCTCCGCTTTGCTCCGGATTTTTCGGCTGAAAGGTCCACTGGACCTTCCAGACAGCCCCGAAAAAATGGTGCGAAAGGCGAGACTCGAACTCGCACGCCTTGCGGCGCTGGAACCTAAATCCAGTGCGTCTACCAATTCCGCCACTCTCGCCGGTGCTGCCTGCCTCGGAACCGCATCTGCAGCGGCATTCGACACAAGCCCGGAGTATATCAGCGGCTGCCGGCCCACAGACCCCGGTGACCCGGGCGCCGGACGGGCGAACGCGCAACCAGACGATCAAGCCGCTACAAAGCCTGCGTCCGAACTGGGACACTAGCGCCCTGCCCCGCCCGGTCAGCCTGACCTTGTCGCGGCGCAGCATTCGATCGCCAGAGCCCGTACCGTTTTG
Source organism: Nevskia ramosa DSM 11499 (assembly GCF_000420645.1). Lineage (NCBI taxonomy): Bacteria > Pseudomonadati > Pseudomonadota > Gammaproteobacteria > Nevskiales > Nevskiaceae > Nevskia > Nevskia ramosa. The sequence continues at coordinate 145,326 of NZ_ATVI01000007.1, forward strand.
TCCCAGTTCAGGTCATCCAACCCTTCCGCGTCTCTGCGGCTGCCTTTGTTCGGCGGTCTGACTCTGTTGCTGGTGGCTGCAACGGTGTTCGCGATCAGCCGCGGCACTATCGCGATTGACTGGACGACGCTGTTCGTCCCCGGTACCGATCAGGCCATGCAGACCACCGCCCTGCTCGAACTGCGTCTGCCGAGAGTGCTGCTGGCGCTGCTGATCGGCGCCGTGCTCGCCCAGGCCGGCGCCGTCACCCAGGCGCTGTTCCGCAATCCGCTGGCCGAACCTGGCTTGATCGGCGTTTCCGCCGGCGCCGCACTGGCAGCGGCCATCGTCTTCACGCGGCTGGACGGGCGACTCGGCGGGCTGGCTGCCTGGCAGGGCGTGATGCTGCCGGTCGCCGCGTTTGGTGGCGGCTTGCTTGCCGCCGTCACCGTGCTGCGTCTGTCGCAACGCGATGGCGTCACCCGGATGACGACGATGCTGCTCGCCGGCACCGCCATCAATGCTTTCGTCGCCGCGATCGTCGGCCTGCTCTCCACCACCGCGGACGACTCCGGCCTGCGCGGCTTCACCTTGTGGATGTACGGCAACCTCGGCCGCGCCGGCTGGAACGAGATCGCCATCGTCGGCCCGGTGCTGCTGATCCTGCTGCTCTGGCTGCCGCGCGAAGCACGAGCGCTTGATGCCCTGCTGCTCGGGGATGCCGAAGCGCTGCATCTGGGCGTGCCGGTGGAGCGTCTGAAGCGGCGCATCCTGATCGCCGTCGTGCTGGCGACGGCGGCGGCGGTGTCGCTGGCCGGCATCATCGGTTTCGTTGGCCTGATCGTGCCGCATGCGCTGCGCCTGATCGTCGGTCCTGGCCATCGACTGCTGCTGCCGGCTTCGGCGCTGGCCGGGGCGCTGCTGCTGGTGCTGGCTGACACCGCAGCACGCACCCTGGCCATACCGGCGGAATGGCCGGTGGGCGCGCTGACCTCGGCGATCGGTGCGCCGTTCTTCCTGTTTCTGCTGCTGCGGCTACGCGACCGCGCGGGGCTGACATGAGCCTGGCAGCAATTGGTGCCGGCTACGGCGTGCGCGGCCGACGCCTGATCGACGACGCCAGCCTGGTACTGAAGCCCGGCCAGCTGCACGTGTTGCTCGGCCCGAACGGCGCCGGCAAGTCGACCTTGCTGCGCCTGCTGGCTGGCGATCTGAAGCCGGATGGCGGCCAGGTTCTGCTCGATGACCGACCACTCTCGGCCTGGTCCAGCGTGGCGCTGGCGCGGCGTCGCTCGGTGATGATGCAGCGCGAGGATCTGCCGTTTCCGTTCTGGGTCGATGACGTCGTCACCCTGGGCCGCCTTCCATGGCGGCGCAGCGCTGAAGCACCGGGCGAGCAAGCGATCATCGCTACCGCGTTGGCCGAAGCCGGCGCCGCCGGGCTTGCCGGCCGCCGCTACAACGAACTATCCGGCGGCGAGCGCGCGCGCGTTCAGCTGGCTCGGGCGCTGGTCCAGATCAGCGCGCCGGACGACCGCGAAGCGCGCTATCTGCTGCTCGACGAACCCACCGCCAGCCTCGATTTCGCGTTTCAGCACCACTGCCTGCTGACCATGCGCCGCCTCGCTGCGCGCGGTGTCGGCGTGCTGGCGATCCTGCAGGACCCGAATCTGGCGCTCCGCCACGCCGACACCGTATCGCTGATCGAGCGCGGCAGGATCATCGCTCACGGCATGCCGAACGAGGTGTTGGCACCGGAACAGCTGTCGGCGCTCTACGGCCTGACCATCGACGCAGTACGCGGCCCCACTGGCGCGATCTGCCAGCTGTTTGCCACCGGCGCAGCGATGCCCGCGACATGAATCGCAGCCCACTGGTTCGAGGCGGCCGTCCGTGTCATCGTCCTGCTCGTTCCCGCCTGATGACCGGCCCCGTTCCTCCGTCGCATTCCGTGCCTTGCCGATGAGTTCTGCCCGCCCTTCCTCATCCATCCAATCGGGCCTGCGCTGGCACCAGGGACTGCAGTTCCGCCTCGGTCTGTTGTTTGCGCTGTTGCTGGCGGTGTTGGGCGGCGTCGCGTTCTTCGCCGCGGATCGCCTGATCGGCCGCGGTCTGGAACAAGCCACCTTTCGCTTCGAAACGGCGATCAACCAGCGGCTGCTCGCCGAAACCGGCCAGATCATCCGCAGCACCGAACAGTTCGCCCAGCTGCTGGCGCTGACCGCCAGCAACCCCGATGCGACACTTCGAGCACGGCTCGGCGAACGTCTGCTGCAGGATTTACCGATTGCCAGCTACGGCCTGTGGCCAGAGCCCTTGAACACCGCCGCCGGCGCGCGACGCAACAGCCAGTTCTGGCGCGTCACCGACAACGGCAAGGCCGAAGCCCGCGACGATTACAACGCGCCAGACGCCATCGCCTACTGGCGCGAGCCCTGGTACACGCCGTCGCGCATCGCTGGCGGCAGCCGCTGCCTGTGGTCGCCGGTCTATCGCGATCCGCTGCTGGCCCGCGATGTGGAGACCTGCAGCGTGGCGATCATCGGCGCACGCGGCTTCGAGGGCGTGGCCACCGTCAGCGTCGATGTCGCCAATCTGAGCCGTCGTTTCATGACCGGCGGCGAAGCGCTCCGCAGTTACGCCGTGCTCAGTGATCGCGGCGGCCAGATGCTGGCGGTATCGGCGCTGGCCCGCGACCAGCTTGGTGCCGCCGTCGGCAGCAGCCGCAACCTGCCCGAACTGGCCCAGCGCGAAACCCGCTACAACCCGGTGGCGTTGGCGATCCATCGTCGCAACGAAGCGTTCCGGGCCGATGCGCTGCGCTCGGCGAGCTATGACGCCCGACTGGTGTCGTCGCTGAAGGACAACAGCCGCGAGCTGTCGAGAGTCGCCGCCGAAGACGCCCTCGCCGCCGTCTGGAACGCCAACGATGGCCGCGCGTCCGATCCGCCAGAGCGCCTGAAGCTTGACCTTGATCCGGTGCTCGGCGAAAGCAGCTACGCCGTTTTGTCGACGGTGCCCGGCGCGGGCTGGCAGCTGCTCAGCGTGTCGCCGACGCGCGAAGGCAACGACACCATGATCTATCTGGTCACTCAGGCGCTGATCGTGACCCTGGGCACCGCCGTGCTGGTTCTGGTGGTGGCGTTTGTGCTGCTGCGCGGCACCGTGATCCGGCCGCTGCGGAGGATGACCCAGGCCATCGCGCGCGCCGAACAGGACGACCAAGGGACAGAGCGGGACGTGACTCTCGACGAATCCGGCGCCGGCGAACTGCGCCTGCTCGCGCACTGGCACAACGAACGCAGTGGAAAGCTGCGCGACCTGCAGGACCGCGCCAGCGTCGCGATCAGCCAGTTGCACAGCGAGACGGCGGAGCGGGTTCGCGCTCAAGACCAGTCGCTGCGTCTCGGCGAGCGCAATCAGTTGCTGATGAGCAACCTCGATGAAGGCATCGCCGTGCTCGACGAACAGGGCGCGATCGTTGAGTTGAATGCCGTCGCCGAGCAATGGCTGTCGACCACCCAGCGCAGCGCTCGTGGCGCGCCGTTCGGCTCCGTGCTGCAGGCGCGGCTCGGCAGTCTCGAAGGCCCGGCGCTGCCGGACCTGATGCAGCAGATCCGGGATACCGGGGCGCGCGTCGATTTTCCCGATGGCGTGATGCTCGGCGGCAATGGCGTCGAGGGCCAGGAGCTGGGCCGCGAACTGGGCCTGAGCGCCGTGCCGATCCGCAGCCGCGTCGACCGCATCACCGGCGGCCTGGTCGTGCTGCGCCGCGCAGGTGGGCAGCGAGTGGCCGGCCCCTTGTCGGGCAGCGTGGCCCAGGAGTTCGTCGATCCGGTCACCGGGCTTGGCGGTCGCAAGGCCTGTGAACGGCGCATACGCGAACTGCATGCGCAGGCCCAGAAAGCAGGTAGCGATGAGCCGCTTCGGGCGCTGGCGAAGCTGGATTTCCCGGAGCTGCGGCGGGTTCGCGAAACCCGCAGTCACAGCGATGCCGATGCCCTCGCCGCACGCTGCGGGGAACGTCTGGCTGCACTCAGCGGCGGTTCGGACCACGTGTTCAGGCTGACGCCGGACCGCTTCGCCGTGCTGATCGAAGCCCGGACCGGCGAACAGGCGCGGCTCGATGCCGAAGCGCTACGGGCGCAGATCTCCGGACAACGCCTGTTGAGCGGCGATGAATGGATCGAGGTGCATGCCGTGATCGGCCTGTGCCTGATCTCCGCAGACGTCGGCTCGGCAGCTGAAGTCATGCGCCGCGCCGGCATCGCCTGCGACCACGCCCACAAGAGCCAGGCGGTGGTGCTGCACGGCGCCGAACTCGAAGTCGGCAATGGCATCGATCAGGAGACACTCTGGGTGCGGCGCATCGAGCGCGGCCTGGAGGAGCGCCTGTTCCACGTCACCACCCAGCGCCTGCAGCCTTCGCGCACGCTGGCATCGGAAGGCGAAGTCTTCGAAGTGCTCCTCGCCCTGGAAGACGAGGAAGGCTTCTGGGCGCCATCGTCGCTGTTCCTGCCGATCGCCGAGCGACACTTGCTCGGTTCGCAACTGGATCGCTGGGTGATCCAGGCGCTGTTCGAGCGGCTGGCCGCCGACAGCGCGCTATGCGGCCGGATGGCGAGCTGCGGCGTGCATCTCTCCGAGGATTCGCTGCACGACGCCACGCTGATCGCGTTCATCGCCGAGCAGATCAACAGCCATCCCGAAGTGCCGATCGGCAAGCTGTGCTTCGAACTGCGCGACGACACGCTGACCGGCAATCCGCAGCAGGCCAAGCGCTGCTGCGAAGCGCTGCGACGGCTCGGCGCGAAGATCGCGATCGATCACCGCACTGGCCGGCAGATCGGTTACGTCGAGCAGTTGCGCGGCATGCCGGTGGATTTCGTGAAGCTCGATGCCTCGCAGTTCCCGCGCATTGCCGAAGACGATATCGAGCAGGCGCTGGCCGAATCAGCACTGAAACTCGCCAGACTCATCGGCGGCAGAACCATCATCGGCGCGATCGACAGCGACGCGCAGGCAACGGTCTGGCGCAGGCTTGGTGCCGACTACCTGCAAGGCCAGGCGATCGCCAAGCCGAGCCCGGTGCCGTTCAGAAGCTGAGGCGCTGCAGCTGCAGCGAAAAGCTCAGCTTTTCGTCTTGTTCGGATCGCGCCAGGCACGCTCGAACGGCAGACGCCAGGCATGCGGGGCGACCAGCTGATGGATCGCTTTCGGTCCCCAGGAACCCGGCTCGTAGAAGCGCACCGGCGGCGGTGATTCCAGCAGCTCTGCTGACACTTCCCAGAGCCGCTCGATGCCTTCGGCGGTAGTGAACAAGGTGTGGTCACCACGCATCGCGTCGAGGATCAGGCGCTCGTAGGCTTCGAGCACATCGCCGATCAGCCCGGTGTCATGCATCGCGAACTGCAGGCTCAACTTGTCCAGCCGCATGCCTGGGCCCGGGCGCTTGCCGTAGAAACTCAAACTCATCTTCGAGGCATCGGCCAGATCGAAAGTCAGATGATCCGGGCCTTGCGCACCAACGCCGGACCCAACCGGGAACATGCTTTTCGGCGGCTCGCGGAACGCGATCGAAATGATCCGCTGCCCTTCGGCCAGGCGCTTGCCGGTGCGCAGGTAGAACGGCACGCCGGCCCAGCGCCAGTTGTCGATCGCGCACTTCAGCGCAATGAAGGTTTCGGTGTCCGATTCCGGATCGACGCCGGTCTCGGCGCGATAGCCCGCGTACTGACCACGCACGACGTTGATCGGATCGATAGCCAGCATGCTGCGGAACACCTTGTTCTTCTCCTCGCTGATCGGACGCGGCTCCAGCGCCGTCGGCGGCTCCATCGCCATGAACGCGAGAATCTGGAACAGATGGGTGACCACCATGTCGCGGAACGCGCCGGTCTGCTCGTAGAAGCCGGCACGCGTACCGAGGCCCAAAGTCTCCGGCACGTCGATCTGCACGTGGTCGATGAAGTTGCGGTTCCAGATCGGCTCGAACAGGCCGTTGGCAAACCGGAAGGCAAGGATGTTCTGCGCCGGTTCCTTGCCGAGAAAATGATCGATGCGGAAGATCTGCTCCTCGCTGAACACCTGGTGCAGCTTGCCGTTCAAGGTGACCGCGCTGGCCAGATCGGTACCGAACGGCTTTTCCATGATGATCCGCGAGCGCTCGACCAGCCCCGCCTCGTTGAGCATGCCGACTGCCGACAAAGCCGCGTTCGGCGGCACGCTGAGGTAGTGCAGCCGGCGGCTTTCTCCTTTGAACGAAGCTTCCGCAGTATCGGCGGCCGCTCTGAGCGCTGCAGCACCCGCCGATAGCGGCACGTAGTCCAGCTTCGCCGCGAACTCATTCCAGGCATCGTCCTTCGGCTTGCGGCTGCCGAAATCATCGAGCGCCTTCCGGGCGATGCTCCGGAAAGCGTCGACATCGATATCGTCAAGAGACACGCCGATGATCCGGCAATCGGGCATGAAGCCGGCATTGGCGAGATGGAACAGCCCGGGCAGCAGCTTGCGCCGCGCCAGATCGCCGGTGGCACCGAACAGGATCACCACCTGCGGAAATCGCGGCCCTACGCCGGGTGGAACCTTGGCCATCGTCGAAGCCTCTGATCATCTGTGAAACCGGCGAGCGCCGGGCAAGGCGGACACGCAAAACGGAAGCCAACTGCCGCAGATGAAGCTCAGCTTGCCGCTTCGATCTGCTCGATCTTCAGCTCCAGCGTTTCGCGATCCTGCCAGCGGTTGATCGCCAGCTGATAGACCGCGCGAACCCGGCCACCGTCGACAGCGATTTCAGCGCCATTGAAATGCACGGCGTTGATCAGGCCCTGCGGCCCGCGCAAGCGATAGCGCACGTGGTTGCCATCCTTGCCGATCGGGCGCAGATCGATGACCTCGAATTCGCCATCGAAACGCGGCTCCGGAAAGCCCTGTCCCCAAGGCCCGGCGGATTCGATCAGATGCGCGGTGTCGAGCACGAACTCCTGCGGGCCGAGTTCGCCATCGCTGTCGATGACCTGGGCCAGCGCATCGGCATCGAGCAGCGCGCGACACTGAACGTCGAACACGGTGCGAAACGCGGCGAGCCCTTCTTCCGGCATGGTCAGGCCTGCCGCCATGGCATGACCGCCAAAACGGGTGATCAGGCCAGGATATTTCGCATCGACCGCCGCCAGCGCATCGCGCAGATGCAGACCCGGAATCGAGCGGCCCGAGCCTTTCAGCATGCCGCGCTCGTGGGCGCAGGCGAAGGCGATCACCGGACGATGCAGCGCATCCTTGACTCGTGAAGCAACCAGGCCGACGACGCCTTCATGCCAATCCGGCTCATGCAGCACGACGCCGACATCGTCGCTTTCCGCAACCAGCGCCAGCGCGTCGTCGCGCATCTGCGCTTCGATGCCGCGGCGTTCGCGATTGAGCTTGTCGAGTTCCTGAGCGATCGGCAGTGCCGTTTCGCGATCCGGTGCCAGCAGGCATTCGATGCCGCGCGCCATGTCGTCGAGCCGGCCGGCAGCGTTCAGGCGCGGACCGAGCACGAAACCGAGATCGCCGGCATTGATCCGTTCCGGCGTGCGCCCTGCCGCTTCGAGCAGCGCCATCAGACCCGGCCGCGCACGTCCGGCGCGGATGCGCGCCAGCCCCTGCTGCACGAGGATGCGGTTGTTGTAATCGAGCCTGACGACATCGGCGACGGTGCCGAGCGCCACCAGATCGAGCAGTTCGGCGAGGTTCGGGCCGCTGGCGGCACCAAACGCGCCGTCGGTCCGCAGCCGCGCACGCAGCGCCAGCAGCACGTAGAACATCACGCCGACACCGGCCAGATGCTTGCTCGCAAACGGGCAGCCGGGCTGGTTCGGATTGACGATCGCCGCCGCCGCCGGCAATTCCGGGCCGGCGAGATGGTGATCGGTGACCACGACCGGCAGACCGATCGCGTTCGCGGCTTCGATGCCGGCGAGGCTGGCGATGCCGTTGTCGACCGTCACCAGCAGTTCGGCACCCTGCCCGCGCGCCAGCTCGACCAGCGGCGGAGACAGGCCGTAGCCCATCGTGAAGCGGTTGGGAACCAGGTAGCCGACGTTGGCCGCACCGAGCGCCTTCAAACCGAGCACGGCGACGGCCGTTGCTGTGGCGCCATCGGCGTCGTAGTCGCCGGCAATGACGATGCGCTTCTGTTCACGGATCGCTTGCGCCAGCAAGTCGGCAGCGCTGCCGATACCCAGCAACTGATCCGGCGGCAGCAGATGCTTCAGATCGAGCGCCAGCTGCGCCGGATCGCTCAGGCCGCGCGCTGCGTAGACGCGACGCAGCACCATCGGCAGCGAAGCCGGCAGCGCCTGCGGCTCGCCGGGCGGACGACGTCGGATGGTCGGCGCGCGGCTCACCGTTGGTTCAGGGCCTGATTACAGCCGATCGACCAGCACTCGTTCGACCGCACTCTTAACGGCATCGACTTCGATCATCGCCGGGAAACCACCCTTGAGGATGATGTCCGGGTCCTTCATGCCGTTGCCGGTCAGGGTGCAGACGACCGTCGAGCCGGCCGGAATCTTGCCGCTCTTCAAGTCGCGCAACGCACCGGCCAGCGAGGTTGCCGACGCCGGTTCGCAGAACACGCCTTCCTGCTCGGCCAGCAAACGCTGGCAGGCGAGGATCTCGGCATCCGTGCATTCATCGAACCAGCCGCCCGACTCTTTCTGGACGATCCAGGCCGGATCCCAGCTCTGCGGGTCGCCGATGCGGATCGCGGTGGCGACCGTTTCCGGGTTCTTGACGGCCGCACCACGCATGAACGGCGCGCTGCCGGCGGCCTGATAGCCGATCATCTTCGGCCGCTTGGGCGTGCTGCCAGTCTGGCAGAACGTGCAATTGCCCTTGCACAGCAAGCAAGCCTGGGTGCCGGTGCCGGCACATTCCGAGTAGCCGATCCAGTGTGCGGTGATGTTGCCGGCATTGCCGACCGGCAGGCAGTGGTAGTCCGGGGCCTCACCGAGCGCTTCGACAATCTCGAAAGCGGCGGTCTTCTGGCCCTGCAGGCGATACGGGTTGACCGAGTTGACCAGCACCACCGGGGAGGTTTCCGAAACTTCCTTGACCAGGCGCATGCCGTCGTCGAAGTTGCCGCGCACCTGCACGATCGTGGCGCCGTGAACGACGGCCTGGGCCAGCTTGCCCATCGCGATCTTGCCTTCCGGAATCAGCACGAAAGACTTGATGCCAGCACGCGCGGCGTAGGCAGCGGCAGCAGCGGAGGTGTTACCGGTCGACGCGCACAAGATCGCCTTGGCACCCCGATGCACGGCCTCGGTCACGGCCATGGTCATGCCACGATCCTTGAACGAACCGGTCGGGTTGGTACCTTCGAACTTGACGTAGATGTCGGCCTCGACGCCTTCATGGCGAACGAGGTTGTCGAGCTTGATCAGCGGCGTGCGGCCTTCGCCGAGGCTGATGGCCTTGGCTTCCGGGGGCAACGGGAGACGGCTGCGGTAGGCGTCGATGATTCCGGTGTAACGAGTCACGGGGTTGCTCCGATTTTTGTAGCCCCTCTCCTACCGGGAGAGAGGTTGGGGTGAGTGCCGCCATTTCCGGCATAGCCACTCTGAATCGAGCGGCGCTCCCTCACCCCGGCCCTCTCCCGGTGGGAGAGGGAGAAAGGCATTACTTATTCGAAATGCTCGACTCTGAGACGGCTCATGTCCGGGCGCACGAACGGCAGCGCCCGAATGCGCTCCAGCGCGGCGTCGAAGCGGCTGCCGCTGATCACTGAGGTGATGATCGCGATGCGCGCGTCTTCATGGTCTTCCGGTTCTTTCTGGAGGATCGCTTCCACCGAGATGTCGGCATCCGCCAGGATCGTGGTCAGCGCGCGCAGCACGCCGGGTTCGTCGGCAACGGTCAGGCGCAGGTAATACGCCGATTCGATCGCTTCGATGCCCAAGGTCGGCTTGGCCGACAGCGCAGCAGCGGTGAAACCCAGCGCGGGGACTACCGGCGCAGCACCGTTCAGGCGAGCGATGTCGACCAGATCGGCGATCACTGCCGACGCGGTCGGTTCACCGCCGGCGCCACGGCCGACGTAGACGGTCTGGCCGACGGCATTGCCATGGACGCGGACGGCGTTCAGCGCGCCATCGGTCTTGGCCAGCAGATGATCGTCCGGCACCAGGGTCGGATGGACGCGCAGTTCGACGCCGTGCTCGCTGCGCTTGGCGATGCCGAGAGACTTGATCCGATAGCCGAGTTCGCGAGCCAGCTGGATGTCCTGCGCCTGCACCTTGGACAGACCTTCGGTCGACACCGCCGCGAAGTTCAGCGGCGTGCCGAACGCGATCGAGGCGAGGATGGTCAGCTTGTGGGCGGCGTCTATGCCTTCGACATCGAAAGTCGGATCGGCTTCGGCGTAGCCAAGCTTCTGCGCATCCTTCAGCGCATCGGCAAAGCTCTGCCCCTTCACCGTCATCTGGGTCAGGATGTAATTCGAGGTGCCGTTGATGATGCCGGCGAGGCTGTCGATGTCGTTCGCTGTCAGGCCTTCGCGCAGCACCTTGATGATCGGGATGCCGCCGGCCACTGCCGCTTCGAACGCCAGGCTCAAGCCACGGGCCTGGGCGTCGGCAATCAGGGCATTGCCCTTCTCGGCGATCAGCGCCTTGTTCGCCGTGACCACGGACTTGCCGCCGGCCAGCGCCGCCAGGATCAGATCGTTCGCGAGCTCAGTGCCACCGATCAGTTCGCAGACCACATCGACATCGGCCGCTACCACGGCTTCCGGGGTTGCGTGCACGCGGATGCCAGCCAGCGAGCAGTCACGGCTGGCCGCCGCGTTGCGAACCGACACGTCGGTGACCACGATTGCCCGGCCCGCACGCGCGGCAATTGCCGCCGCGTTCTTCTGCAGCACGCGGACGACACCCTGACCGACCGTGCCGAGGCCGACGATGCCGACTTTCAGCGGCGCGCTCATGGCTTCGCGGCCTTGAGGCTCGCTTTCAGGAACTTCTTGATCGAGCGCGTCGCCTGGCGCGTGCGGTGCTCGTTCTCGATCAGCGCGAAGCGCACGTAATCGTCGCCGTATTCGCCGAAGCCGATGCCGGGCGACACCGCGACATGCGCCTGCTCCATCAACTGCTTGGAGAATTCCAGCGAGCCGAGATGCCGGTGCGATTCGGGAATCTGCGCCCAGATGAACATGGTCGCCTTCGGCTTGGTCACTGGCCAGCCGGCAGCCAGCAGGCCCTCGACCAGCACATCGCGGCGCTTGCGGTACATCTCGCAGATTTCGGCCACGCATTCCTGCGGGCCTTCGAGGGCGGCGATCGAGGCAACCTGGATCGGCGTGAACATGCCGTAGTCGAGATAGCTCTTGATCCGCGCGAGCGCTGCGACCAGGACCGGGTTGCCGACCATGAAGCCGACCCGCCAGCCCGGCATGTTGTAGCTCTTCGACAAGGTGAAGAACTCCACCGCCACGTCCTTGGCGCCCGCCACCTGCAGCACGCTCGGCGCCTTGTAGCCGTCGAAGACGATGTCGGCATAGGCCAGATCGTGGATCAGCCAGATCTCGTGCTCGCGGCAGATCGCCACGGCGCGCTCGAAGAAATCCAGCTCCACGCATTCCGCAGTCGGATTCGACGGGAAATTCAGGATCAGCATCTTCGGCGTCGGTGTCGATTCCTTGATCGCCTTGCGAAGTTCCTCGAAAAAGATGTCGTGATTCGGATCGTCCTGCGGGAAACGCACGTGGCGCACGTCGGCACCGGCCAGCACCACGCCGAACGGGTGGATGGGATACGCAGGGTTCGGCACCAGCACGGTGTCGCCGGGAGCGAGCGTCGCGAAAGCCAGATGGGCCAGGCCTTCCTTCGAGCCGATGGTCGCGATGACCTCGGTCTCGGCGTTCAGGTCGACGTCGTAGCGGCGCTTGTACCAGGTCGCCATCGCGCGGCGCAGGCGCGGAATGCCCTTCGAAACCGAGTAACGATGGGTGTGGGTGCCGTCCTCGTCATGGACTTCAGGACGCACGTAGTCGCTCTCGGTGCCTCGGACGGACGCCTCGACCAGCTTGTCGACGATGTGCTTCGGCGTCGGCTGATCCGGGTTGCCCATGCTGAAATCGATGACGTCCTCGCCACGAGCTCGGGCCGCCTTCTTCATGTCACCGACGATATTGAAGACGTAGGGCGGCAGGCGCTCGATGCGCGGGAAGACGGTGTTCAAGGGATCCTCGGATGACGGGTCGGGTGCCGGATCGGCACGATTGCGCAACAACAGCGATGAAATAGCCGCTAATTACAGCATGCGCGGCCAGTCACGGCTAGCGTTCACTTGGGTTGGCCGCGCTCGGACCGGCCTGCAGGCCCTGCCCCGGACGTGCGAATTTGCTGCTGCCGGCAGCGGCCAATGAAGTTCAGAATATCGACGTGACATCAGCGTCACGCGAATCACCGGGGATCAGGGTGTCAGAAGATGTTCGTCATTGCGGCGTGCTGATCGTCGATATCGCCGGATCGACAAAACTGCGCAGCGAGATTGGTGAACTGGCAGCTGGCCGGCAGATCCATCACCTGCTCGACGGCATTATCGCCACCGCGCGCGACCGCGGCGCCACCTTCATCAAGGCCTATGGCGACGACGTGCTGGCGGTCTTCGAGCAGGATCAGGTTGCCGCCACCGCCGAAATCGCGATCAAGGCGCAACGGCTGGCGTCGGAGGTCGGCCTGCGTCTGTACGCCGGCTTCCACTTCGGCCCGGTGCAGTTCCGGCTGACCGACGGTCACCCGGATGCTGTCGGCCAGACGATCAATTTCGTCGCCCGCCTGCACAAGATGGCCGAGGACGCGCCGGGGCAGATCTTCCTGCTCGAAGAAAGCCTGAGTCAGCTGCCACACGCCCTGCGCACACAGGCGATGCCGTTCGGCAACCGATCGCTCAAAGGCTTGGGCAAGTTCAATGTCTGGACGCTGGGCTGGCAATCGCAGAACGCGCCGACGGCTACCGTCTTTGCTGCCGAAAGAGAGACGGCTATCTCGTCCACCACGCTGCATCTCAGGCATGGGGACAACACCCTAACCTGCCTCAGCCACGACCGAAAGAAACTCATCGGCCGAGGCAATACCTGCGATATCGTCGTGCCGGACCCGGAACTGAAGGTGTCGTCGACGCACGCCACGATCGAATGCATCGACGACTGCTGGTTCCTGCAGGACATCAGCCGCAACGGCACCTGGCTCAGGGAAGGCCCCGACGGCAAGGAAATCTTGCTGCCTTACTGCCAGAAGATGACCTTGCCGACGAGCGGCAGTCTGTCGATCGGCAGATCGTTTGCAGACGACCCAGCAGGCCTGTTCACGCTGACTTTCGAGATCTCCAATCATTAATGGGCATTTTTTGTTGGCTACCCGACAAAAAGTCCATTGACCGTTTCTATGTGTACATGATGTGATCGATTCGTCAGTTGACGTTCGTTAACCGTTGTTGTGCTTGGAGGGGATCCATGAAGAAAACTCTGTTACTTGCCTTGGCAGCACTGGGAATGCTGTCGAATGTTGCGCAGGCAGCTACGTTGGCGCGCTTGCCCTTGCTGACCAGTTCTGCTTCGCCGGCCGCGTTGACTTCGCTACCGACTCTGCCGTTGGCCAGTGCGCGACCGCTGCCCGGTCTGCCGGCGGCCAATTTGCTGACCATCTTGAACCCGAGAGGTGATCGTCCGGCACCGCTGGCTGGGCTCGTCGGGTTGCTGTCACCTAATCCTGATGCCCCCAGTGTTCCAGTACTTGTAGTTAACGGTATTGCCGGTGTACTGACCAAAGGTAACAACGTCATCGTTGGCGCCGTTAAAGTTATCGGGCCGCCGGTGCCACCGAGGGATGACTTCAATATTCCCCGACTTGTAGTCAGCAGCGTTGCCAGCATTTTGACCAAAGGCAACAACGTGATCGTCGGTGCAGTGAAAGTCATAGGACCTCCTGTTCCACCAAGAAACGATCCGCCGACCCGCTAATAGCGGCTGCAATTCAACGATTGACCGCTGTAATCCCTGAACTCAACAGGAATGAATCCAGCAGAGAAGACTATCGCCCAAGCTCTTTGGGCGGTGGTCTTTTAGTTTTTCTTGCTTAAAGCTTTTTTGATCCGGGCCATATCGATGTCGTGATTCCCGGAGTTGCTAATGAACAGTTTGGTTGCCTGATCCATATCAGCTCTACCTCCGACATCATCACCGACTTTGAACCGCCAAATGCCTCTATCAACTAGAGCTTTGGCTAGAAAGATTGGCTCCGTTCCGGGCTCGTAGACACTCAAGGCTTGATCGATCAAAGATTTGGCTTCCGCGTTAGCGCCAATGTTGTCAATCTGCAGCAGTGCTTCAGCAAGATTGAGTGCATTCGTGGCCCATACAGATGTGGTTCGATCAAAAACCGCCTCGGTCAAGAGCAGTGCAGCTCGCAAGGGTTCCAACGCTTCAAGAGGCCTGCCGCCGAGAAGCCGCGCAATCCCGAGCATTGCGGCTGGAGAAGCATTGTCATAGGCGCCGGGACCTGCGGCCAGAAGCATCTTTGTCCTAGCTTCAATTAATGTCTTCTCAGCATCTTCGAAGCGACCTTGAGAAGCCAATGCATGGCCCAGCACCGCAGCTGCCTGCCATGTGAACGGATACAGATCACCATAAAGCTTCCGAGATAAGGCGACTACACGGCGTGCGTCAACTTCTGCCTCTTTCCACTGCTCAGCGGTTTGCTCGAAGATCAATCTTCGGAATAGAAAGTAGTACAAGGTTGCGTCGTCGTTTTCAGGTACTGCTCGTTCGCCTTCTGCAAAGGCGGTTCGTGCTTCCTCGTACTGGTTGAGACTCGCATACGCGTCTCCGAGCTGCGCCAAGTTGACCGGCAAGCTGGGATCTTTATTACCAAGTTCCTTGCGCCGAATAGCAATTGAGCGCTGTAGCAGCGGAATAGCTTCTGCGTAGCGGCTCTGTTCAGTTGTTAGCAGCGAGCCGAGCTCGTACAAGGGATAAGCCAGACTGATGTTGTCCGGCCCCACGAGCCGCTCTAGCCGGCTGATAGCTTCACGGGCTGCCTTTTCAGTTTCGGCGACTCTATTGGCTCGCCGCAACACTGCCATTTCCGCCAACAATACGTTGACTGCTGCGCGGCTGTCCTTGCCATCAACTGCTTCGTCGATCTGCCGCGCTTCCTCGAGCACTTTCAAGGCTTCGGCCGTGCTGGACTGAGAAAATCCGAGGGCGCGGCCGAGCAGCAACTTGGCATCGGCTACGGCGCGACGATCGCCCTGTCCCGGCAACGCCAGTATGCGCAGCGCCTCACGGACATTGGGTTCGATCTCCGACGAGCCATCGCCCTTTTCCTTGTCGGCGGCGCGCGCGAGTTCAATCAAGCTGCGCGCTACCGGCAGGCTGTCCGGTCCGTAGATCGATTTCTGCTGGGCGAGCGCGCGTTCCAGCATCTCGCGAGCACCGGCGACGTCGCCGAGGTTGACTCGGATGCCGGCCAGTTCGACCAGCACTTCGGCATGGATTTCGGGGTCGCCGCTCAGATCGGCATCGACTCTTCTTGCCGCCTCGACGATCAGCTGCAGCGGCGTTCGTTGCTGCTGACGCGTGTGCTCGTAAGGGTCCTGTTCCTTGAACACCGAGAGCATGAATTCCTTGACCTGCTCAGCGCGCTGTTTCTGCAGCAGTGCGCTGCGCGCTTCGGTGCGGGCGATGCCGGCTTGCCAGATGGCGATACTCAAGCCCGTCGTCAACGCCAGCATGACCGCCGCTGCTGCCGCCACGACCAGCCGATTGCGCCCCACGAAGCGGCTGGCGCTGTAGGCCAGGGAATCCGGCCGCGCCTGAATCGGCCGTTGATCGAGCAGGCGTTGAAGGTCGTCACCGAGCGCTTCGGCATCGGCATAACGCCTTGCTGTGTCGGGATGCAGCGCCTTGATCGCGATCAGGTCCAGATCCTTCGACACGTCGCGCAGACGTGACGCGCGCTCGGGTTCCGGCAGCCGGCCGCGCTCCTGGCGCAGCACGGTACTCGGCCGAAGCACGGTTTCTTTGTCCAGCTCGACGACGATGACGCTGGCCGATCGCCCTTCGCGCCGATGCGGCAGGCGCGCAGTGAGCAGTTCATAAAGCATCACGCCGAGCGCGTAGACATCGGTCGCCGGCGTGATTGCCTGGCCGAGAATCTGTTCGGGCGCAGCGTAGGCCGGCGTCAGCGCGGTGGCTTCGCCGGCCATCCTTGTCGCGTCCACCTCTTCTTCGCTCAGGGATTTGGCAATGCCGAAATCGAGCAGCTTGACCTGCCCTTCCGCCGTCACAAGCACGTTGGATGGTTTCAGATCGCGGTGGACGATCTGCCGTTTGTGCGCTTCCTGCACCGCCTGGCAGACGACGATCATCAGCCGCAGCATTTCAGTGATCGATAGCGCCTGTCCGTTGGTGCCGGTGCGCGCGTAATCGGTGATCGCCTGACCTTCGACGTACTCCATCACCAGATACGGGCGGCCGTCCGGCGCCGCGCCTGCATCGAGCGCGTGGGCGATGTTCGGATGCGTGAGCTGGGCGAGGATGCGACGTTCGAGCAGGAAGCGGCGGATCACTTGATGCGTATCCAGGCCGCGTTTCAACAGCTTGATCGCCACTCGCAGCTCGAAGGCCCGATCCGCCCGCCGAGCCTGATAGACCTCGCCCATGCCGCCCTGGCCGACCAAGCGCTCGATTTCCCAGGGTCCCAGCAAGGTGCCCGCTTGCAGGGGCTCAGGCGGCAATTCGGTTTCGCCCGTCACCGCCGAGCGATCAAGCACGACGACGGTATCGCCGACATTGCGCAGTTGCCGCTCCAGGTCGAGACGCAAGGCGACATCGCCGGCGCAGACACGGTCGAGGAACTCGCCGCGCTGATCCCACGGCAGCAGCGAAGCTTCATCGAACAGGGCTTGCAGGCGGGTGGCGCGGTCGTCTGTCATCGAAGGTGCTGGATCGAGCCGGTCGTTTCGCCGCCAAGTGTCACGACTCCGCGCCGCGTTGACAATCGTGCATTGAATCCACGCAAGCTCCCCGCGAGTAAGCTAGAAAGTCAACAACCCTTGCGGAGGCACCCGATGTCCTTGAAACCCGTCGTTTCCCGGCAGCGCCTGAAGTTTTTTGCTGCAGCTGTTGCGCTGGGCTGCGTGGTGCCGGCGATGGCCGCGTTGAAAATCGGCAGCAAGGCTCCGGACTTCACCACCCAGGCAACCTTGGCCGGCAAGCCGTTCCAGTTCGCGCTGGCCGACGCACTGAAGAAGGGACCGGTGGTGCTGTACTTCTACCCGGCAGCGTTCACCAAGGGCTGCACAGTGGAAGCGCATCTGTTCGCCGAGGCGACCGAGGAATTCAATGCGCTGGGCGCGACGGTGATCGGCGTCTCGAAGGACGATATCGACACGCTGAACAAGTTTTCGGTCAGCGAATGCCGCAACAAGTTCGCGGTGGCGGCCGATCCGGATCTGAAGATCTCGAAGTCTTACGACGCGAAGATTCCGCTGGTGGGCTACTCGGACCGCACCTCGTTCGTGATCCTGCCGGACTCCACCGTCTCCTACGCCTATTCGGCGTTGAGCCCGGACAAGCACGTGGCCAACACGCTGGCCGCGGTCAAGGAGTGGAAGGCGAAGCAGCCGCAGTAAGCCGAACGTACTGCTGCCGGTTCAACGAGCTGGCAGCAGACGCCTGGGATCGAGCGGCCGGCCGCGATCGCGAATCTCGAAGTGCAGCAGCGGCTTCTGTGCCGGACCTTCACCGAGTTCGGCGATCGACTGGCCAGGGCCAACCTCCTCACCTTCGTTGACCAGGCGCTTGCGGTTGTAGCCATAGGCCGACAGATACTGCTCGTCGTGCTTGATGATCACCAGCTCGCCATAGCCCTTGAGCGCGGCGCCGCTGTAGACCACCCGGCCGCCACGGCTGGCGACGACGATCTGGCCGAGTTCGCCGGCGATATCGAGACCCTTGTTGCCGCCGGCATCGAAGCCGCGTGCCACCGAGCCGCGCGTCGGCCATTCCCAGGTGCCAGCGCCTTCGAGCATCGGCAGCACAGGCTGCGCTGACTGGGTTGGCGCGACCCGCTGCGGCGCCTGGGTCGCCACGTCGCCGGTGGCGGCTGCACCGGGAGGCGTCAAGCGCAGGCGCTGGCCGATGTTGATCCGGTAATCGCTGCCGATGCCGTTCCACTCGGCAAGCTGGCGATAGTCGAGGTTGTTGCGGAAGGCGATCGAATACAGCGTGTCGCCCTTGGTGACGACGTAGACCTCGCCGACGGTCGGCGCCGAGCGCTGCGACGGCTTGACCGAAGAGCGCGATACCTTGGCGCGCGGCGACTCGATGGCGCAGCCAGCCATCAGCAGCATCAGCGCAGCCAGCGCCAATGCGGCGGCCCGTTTCACGCGCGCTTGTGGAACAGGAACCACAGCAGACCGCCCACTAGCAGCGCCAGCGCGGCATAGGCCAGTTCGTGGGTGTAATGGGTGATCACCTGCACGGCCGCTTCGCCGAAGAAGTAGCCGGCCGCCACCAGCACACCGCACCACAGCGTGGCACCGGCAAAGGTGATCGCCGCGAACGACGGATAGTTCATGCCAAACACGCCCGGCGGCAGCGAGATCAGATGCCGTACCACCGGGATGAAGCGGCCGATGAAGGTTGCCAACCGCGCGTTACCGAGGAACATCGCCTCGGCTTCGTGATACTTCGCTTCATTGATCAGCAGATAGCGGCCGTAGCGCAGCAGGAAGGCGCGGCCGACGTGACGGCCGAGCAGATAGTTGGCAGTAGCGCCGAACACCGAGCCGCTGCCGCCGGCCAGGGCCGCCAGGAACGGATTGAGCGCGCCGCCCTTCGCGAGATAGCCGGCCGGGATCATCACCAGCTCGGACGGCACCGGAAACAGGCTCGATTCCAGCGCCATCAGGCAGAAGATTTCCAGATAGCCCAGTTCGGCCATCACGCTCGTGATCCACTGCTTGAACAGATCGATCATCGCGGGCTCAGGCGCGGCCTTCGAGCAGCGGCACAAAGCTGACCGTGGCCAGATCGGTGGCGATGTAGCGGCTGCCGATGCGATCGACCGCGCGCAGCATCTGGTTGTTCGGCGGCCCGACCGGAATCACCAGCCGCCCGCCCGCCGCCAGCTGATCGAGCAGCGCCTTCGGCACTTCGGTCGCCGCCGCGGTGACGATGATCGCGTCATACGGCCCGTGCGCATCCCAGCCCAGCGTGCCATCGGCGTAGCCGAAATGGATGTTGCGATAGCCGAGGCCACCAAGCCGCTTGCGGGCCAGCTCGGACAACAGCTTCAGCCGCTCCACCGAGTAGACCCGCTCGATCAGTTCGGCGAGCACGGCGGTCTGATAGCCGCTGCCGGTGCCGATCTCCAGCACCCGCTTGCGCGGCCCGGCTGGTGCGCCCGCGACGGCAGCGATCAGCGCCTGGGACATCAAACCGACGACCACCGGCTGCGACAAGGTCTGGGCGAGCCCGATCGGCAACGGCTTGTTGCGGTAAGCCTCGCCACGCCAGGCTTCTTCGACGAACTCGTGGCGGGGAATCTTCTGCATCGCCGCCAGCACGCGCTCGTCGCTGACGCCGTTCTTGCGCAGCTCAGCCACCATCCGGGCGCGGCTGGTCGGCGAGGTCAGCCCGAGGCCGCGGCTATGCGGATGACTGCCTGTCATCACAGTTTCTGAGCCCAGCGGGTCAGGCCTTCGAGCGCGTTGTGGCGCGTCAGATCGACGACCAGCGGCGTGATCGACACGTAGCCGTTCTCGACCGCGTGGAAATCGGTACCCGGCCCGCAGTCGGCACCGGCACCAGCGGGAGCGACCCAGTAGATCGGCCGGCCGCGCGGATCAAGCGTCTGCTGGAAGCGTTCGGCCTTGTGGCGATGACCCAGCCGCGTCACCTCGAAGCCCTTGAGCTTGTCCCAAGGCAGGTCCGGCACATTGACGTTGAGGATGGTGTTGCCCGGAAACGGCTCCTCGCGCAGCCGCTCGACGATGCGCAAGGTCGCTTTTGCTGCAGTGTCGTAGTGCTTCGGGTTGTAGGCCGCGCAGGACACCGCCACCGCCGCAATGCCCAGATGTCGGCCTTCCATCGCCGCGGCGACAGTGCCGGAATACAAGGTGTCGTCACCCAGATTCGGACCGTTGTTGATGCCCGACACGACCATGTCCGGCGTCTGATCCAGCAGGCTCGCCAGCGCGATGTGGACGCAATCGGTCGGCGTGCCATCGACGCAGACGGTGCCATCGGCATGCCGCTGCACGCGCAGCGGATGGAGGATGGTCAGCGAATTAGACGCAGCGCTGCGGTTGCGGTCCGGCGCGACGATATCGACGTGGTGCGCGGACCTCAGCTGCTCGGCCAGAACCAGCAATCCGGGGGCCGTGCAGCCGTCATCGTTGGACAGAAGAATCCGCATGGTCTTGGGTGGATCGGTAGAGCCTTAGTTTACCGATCGGCAAGCTATGATGCCGACGCCATGAAGAATCCGGATTTCGATGCTGTGGACGACGACGACGCCTTCCGCTCCGCGATGTCCGGCGTGCAGCCGCGGCCAGCCTCGGACCGCGTGCCGCCGCCCCGAAAACTGCCCCCGACCAAGCCGATCCAAGCCGAGGCCGACGAGCGCGCGGTGATGGACGAACTGCTCGACTACGGCATGTTCGAGCCGGAGCTGATGGAGAGTGGCGACACCTTGAGCTATCGCGGCGACGGCCTGCAGGACACCGTCTGGCGGCGGTTGCGGCGCGGCGGTTACCGGATCCGCGCCGAACTCGATCTGCACGGCCTGAATCGCAGTGTCGCCCGCGAAGAAGTATCGCTGTTCCTCGCCGAATGCCAGAGCAAGGACGTGCGCTGCGTGCGGATCATCCACGGCAAGGGCAATCGCTCGCCGAACACCGGTCCGGTGATCAAGACCCTGCTCGACGGCTGGCTGCGCCGGCGCAATGACGTGATCGCATTCTGCTCGGCGCGGCCACATGACGGCGGCACCGGCGCGGTCTACGTGTTGATGCGCGCGGCGCCATCGAGCGCACCAGCGAACGGCTCGCGCGGCTGAAGCGCATGAGCCCGCGCACCCTGAGCCTGGCCCAGTGGCTGGCCGAACTGCCGAGCCGCGAGCAAGGCCATCTGCTGATCGGCGCCACCGGCCATCTGTCGCTGTCGGTGGACGAACACGCCGCTGCAAGACAGCGTCTGACTGAGGACGCGCTGCCCGGCTTGATGGCGCGCTGCCAGCCGACCCGCGTCACCCTGCTGACCGGCCTCGCTCCGGGTGCCGACCTGCTGTTCAAGCGGGCCGCGTCCGACTGGCTGAGCAAGGCCGGCGTGCCGTTCGAGACCGTCGCCGCACTGCCGGTACCGCTCGATGTGCTGGTCGAAGACTGGATGCGCCGCCTCGACGACGAACCCGAAGTGCTGGCCCGCGACAGCATCATCAACGTCCGCGAGGCGCTGCAGGAGCAGCTGGAACGCTGCTCGGTAATCGTCGATCTGCTGCCTGATCCCGATGCCGCGCGGCGGCTGCCCGATCCGACCTTTCGCCAGCAGCAGTACCGTCGTCTCGCCGCCTGCCTGGCCGAGCAGTCCGATGTGCTGGTCGCGATCCAGCGGCCGGGGCACGCGCCGCTGCCCGGCGGCACCACCGAAGTCATCGAATGGCGCCAGCATCCGTCGCGGATTCCGCTGCCCTGGTCGACGCTGCGCTACCGCCGCCCCGCTGACAGCGGGCGGGCGCTGCTGGTCATCGATCCGACGCCAGGCGAAGGCCTGCCGGAAGACCCGCTGACTGCCGCGCTGGCGCTCTGCCATCGCGCCTTCAAGGCCGGCAACTATCTGCTCTGCCACGACCTGGCCCGGCAGGCGCAAGGCGAAGGCCTGCACGATCGCCAGCTCGACTACATCGCCCTGCTATCGCTGGCCAACGCCGGCAGCACCCAGCTGGCGATGCGCCGCTATCGCGAGCTGGCGATCGTCGACGAGCCGGACCTGGAGGAATGGCTGGCGCTCGGCGGCCGGCTGTACAAGGACCTGGCGCTCGCTTCCCGCGGCGATCGTGCGCGCGAACTGTTCGAACGCGCCGGCCGCGTCTACCAGGTGGCCTTCGATCGCACCGGCGGCTTCTTTCCCGGCATCAACGCCGCCTCGATGCTGATGCTCGGTGGCTGTCGCGAGGAAGCTGTGGCGCTAGCGGCCAAGGTGCTCGACTGCCTGCGCAAACCACCGGATTCCGAAACCTCGGCGTACTACCAGCAGGTGACCGAAGCGGAAGCCTCACTGCTGCTCGGCGACATGGTGCGCGCCCAAATGGCACTGACCAGCGCCGACGCCTTGCTGCGCGGCAACGTCAACGTCCGCAGCCGCACCGTGACCCAGCTCCAACTGCTCTGCCGCCATCTCGGTTGCAGTGACAGCCTGACCCATCTGCTCAGCCTGGCACCGGTCTACTACGTGCCTCGACCGCTGCCGCCGAACCTGTCGGCGGATGCCTTTCCATCGGCGGCCTCGGTGGTCTACGGCGGCCTGTCGAATCCCGACGATCTCGCCATCGCCGAGCAGTTCCTGCAGCGCGGCATCCGCATTCATCTGGTCTTGCCGACCACGCGCTCCCAGCTGATCGAACGCTGGCAGCGCAACCACGGCAGCACGATCAGCACCCGCCTGATCCGCTGCCTGGAAGACGTCGCCGAGTGTTCCGTGGCGCAGGGCTTTCTCGACGACGAGACCGACTGGTGCGCGGCCTACGTCTCGGCCACCGCCTGCGGCCTGTCCCGGCTCGCGGCGCAGCGGCTCGGGTGCCGCTGGCGAGTGCTCGGCGATGACGCAAACGAAGATCGCGGCGATGCCGTCGGAGCCGCCTGGGTTCGGCAACTCGATCAACCCGGCCAGGCCTCGACGGCGCCCGACGGCACCCCAGTGCTACGCCGTTTCGTCGGCACCCTGTTCGCCGATTTCGCTGGCTACAGCCGCCTGGCCGAACATGAGCTGACGGCGTTCCAGTCGCTGATGATCAAGGGCATTGCCGACGTGCTGAGGCCGCATGCCGAACACATCCTGCTGCAGCACACCTGGGGCGACGCCGTACACATTGTCACCGACGATGCCGCGACCGTCGCTACCGTGGCCGCCGATATCCATGCGATCGTCGACCGCGTTCGCCCGACCCTCGGCGGCATGCTCGGCAAGCTCGAACTGCGGCTGTCGGCTCACTACGCGCCGGTGCACGAGGGGCTGGACGCCGTCGAAGGCACGACCACCTACTTCGGCTCCCAGCTGTCGTTCGCGGCGAGAGTCGAGCCGGTCACCCCGCCCGGCATGATCTTCGTCACCGAAGCCTTCGCCGCCCGCCTGGCACTCGAAGCCCCGGAACGCTTCGCCACCGAATACGCCGGCGAAATCGAACTGGCCAAGCGCTACGGCAAGTACCGCCTGTATTCGCTGCGCCGCGGCGACCTGCTGATCTAAAAAATTGGGGTGAGATACAGATTAATTCCGAGCGTTCAGCCTAGCGGCCGCGCAGGAACAAGCGATCCAGCGCATCGGCATCGATCTGCACCCAGGTCGGCCGGCCGTGATTGCACTGGCCGGCATTTGGCGTCTGCTCCATGTCGCGCAGCAGCGCGTCCATTTCCGGCACTGTCAGCCGCCGATTGGCCTTGATCGCGGCGCGGCAGGCGATGTCGGCGAGGATGCGGTGCTGCGCATCGAGCGCCTCGTTGAAGTGCTCGGCACTTTCGGCATCATCGGCACCGCCGCAAAGCGTGCGTAGCAGTGCGGCAAGATCGGCCTTGATCAGCAGCGCCGGCACTGCGCGCACTGTGATCGATTCAGGGCCGGCGCGATCGAGGATCAGGCCAAAGCGGCGCAGCGATTCGAACTGCGCTTCGAGCTGATCAGCCTCCGCGCCACCGACCCGGATGACTTCCGGCAGCAACAGCCGCTGCGAAGCGATGCCGTCCGCTGCCAGCTGCAGCTTGAGGCGTTCGTACAGCACTCGCTCGTGCGCGGCATGAGCGTCGACCAGCACCAGGCCGTGACGGTTCTCGGCCAGCACGAAGACGCCACGGATCTGCGCGATCGCCCGGCCCAGCGGCGCGTCTTCTGTCGCGTTCAGCGCGGCAGGCATTTCCGGTTCGGCAAACCCA
Source organism: Nevskia ramosa DSM 11499 (assembly GCF_000420645.1). Taxonomy (NCBI): domain Bacteria; kingdom Pseudomonadati; phylum Pseudomonadota; class Gammaproteobacteria; order Nevskiales; family Nevskiaceae; genus Nevskia; species Nevskia ramosa. Next base: position 169,500 of record NZ_ATVI01000007.1, read on the forward strand.
GCGCGATACAGCGGCCAGGCCGAGCCGGACGCGCCGGAGGCTTCGCGCACCGGCCATGACGGCGTCGATACATTGCGCCCATAGCTCAGCGGCACGCTGCTCTGTACGGGATCAGGCGTGCTGAACGCGGGCGCCTCGAACTCGACGCGATGATGCTGGCCCGGCTCTGGCCGGATGCGGCGCAGTAGCTGGTGCACGGCGCCGAACAGGAAATCGTGGACCACCGAGGCATCGCGGAAGCGCACTTCGGTCTTCTGCGGATGAACGTTGACATCGACCCGCGCCGGATCGAGTTCCAGGAACAGCACGAAGGCTGGATGACGCTGCGAGTGCATCACGTCGTGATAGGCGCGGCGCAGCGCGTGGGCGAGCAGCTTGTCGCGCACGTTGCGGCCGTTGACGTAGAGGAACTGCAGATCGGCCTGGGCGCGGCCGAAGCTCGGCAACGCCACCCAGCCCCAGAGCCGCAGGCCCAGCCGCTGCTCATCGATGGTCACCGCATTGGCCAGAAACTCGTCGCCGCAGACAGCAGCGATACGCGCCGCGCGTGCCGTATCGCCTTCGGCCTGGGCCAGTTCGAAGCTGCGCCGGCCGTTGTGGCTCAGGCGCAGACGCAGATCGAAGCGTGTCAGCGCCAGCCGTCGCAGCGCCTGATCGACATGGCGGAACTCGGTGCCTTCCGCCTTCATGAACTTGCGCCGCGCTGGCGTGTTGAAGAACAGGTCGCGCACTTCGATGGTGGTGCCCGGCGGATGTGCCGCCGGCTGCGGACTGCCGTCATCGAGCAGACCACTGCCGGCCACTTTCCAGCCGTGCTGATCGATCTCGCGGCGCGAGGTCAGCGCCAGTCGCGATACCGACAGGATGCTCGGCAGCGCTTCGCCGCGGAAGCCGAAGCTGGCGACCCGTTCGAGATCGTCGAGCAGGCTGATCTTGCTGGTCGCGTGCCGCGTCAGTGCCAGCGCCAGCTGGTCGCGAGCGATGCCGCCACCATCGTCACGGACCCGGATCAGGTTCAAGCCACCGGCTTCGAGTTCGACCTCGATTGCGCAAGCACCGGCATCAAGACTGTTCTCGACCAGTTCCTTGACCACGGTCGCCGGCCGCTCGACCACTTCGCCGGCGGCGATCTGATTGATGAGCTGCTCGGGGAGGACCTGGATCGTCACGGCTACGGCCTTGAGGGAAGGCGGCAAGCTTAATGAAAACGGCCTCGCGAGGAGGCCGTTGATTTGCAGCGTAGAGGGACGGAAGCGGCTAGCGCTTCAGACGCACCTGCACCGCTTTCGCCTTGCCCTGCGCCGGAGCAGCGGCCTGTGGCGGTTCGTTGACCGCGATCTGCTGCGGCCGGTAGCGAGCGAAATAGCTGCGCACGCCTTCGAAGATCGACTGCGCCATCTTGTCCTGGTAGTCCGCGTCGCCGAGCAGTTTCTCCTCGCGCGGATTGCTGATGAACGCGGTTTCGACCAACACCGAAGGGATATCCGGCGACTTCAGCACCATGAAGCCGGCCTGCTGCACTTCCGCCTTCTGCAGGCGATTGATGCGGCCCATCGAACTCAGCATGCGGCCGCCGAGATCGAAGCTGGCTTCCATCGTCGCGCCCTGCGAGATGTCGATCAGCACCGCGGCGACATTGTCGTCCTGCTTCTGCAAGGCGACGCCGCCAACCAGATCCGCCGCGTTCTCGTGATTGGCGATCCAGCGCGCCTGCTCGCTCGACGCGCCGCGCTCGGACAGCACGTAGACCGCCGAACCCTGCATGCCGCGATCTTCGGTGGCATTGGCATGGATCGACACGAACAGATCGGCATCGACCTGACGCGCTCTCACCGTGCGAGTCCGCAGTTCGATGAAGGTATCGCTGTCGCGGGTCAGCACCGCGCGCATGCCAGGCTGATCGTCGATCTTCTTCTTCAGCTTGCGGGCGATCGCCAGGGTCACGTCCTTTTCGCGCAGGCCGCCGAGGCCGATCGCTCCCGGATCGGTACCGCCGTGCCCGGCATCGACGGCGATGACGATTTCCTTCTCCGACACCCGGAAGCGGCCATTGGCGCGGGGCGCAACGAGCGGCGCGGATTCGGCCGTCGACGCAGCGACGGTCTGCACCTGGATCGGTGCAACGGCCGGTGCTGGTGGCTGCACGACCGGCGTCGGGTTCAAGGCCGGCGTCGCGGGTGCCGTGGCAACAATGCCGAGCGCCGGGCTGACCACCGGTGCCGGCAGTACGCGGACTGCGCCGGGCGTCTTCGGAATCAGGTCGACGATCAGCCGATAACCGTAGCCACCGTCGGGCTGCAGGCCGAAGGAATGCGGCAGGACTTTCTCGCTGACATCGAGCACCACGCGCAGACCCTTCTCGCGCGGACCAGTGCGCAATGCCTTGATCAGGCCAGCGCCGGCACCGCTCGAGGGCAGCGCGGTGCCGCGATGAGCATCGGAGAAATCGATGACCACGCGATCAGGATTGGCGAGGGTGAAAACCTTCGGCGTGGTTTCGGCGTCGAGATCGAAGACCACACGCGTCGAGTCCGGGCCGTCGAGCAGGCGCAGCTCGCGCAGCTCGGTCGCGGCGGCAGCCTGCGCGGTCAGCAGCAACAAAAATCCGGTCAATGCGCGCATGAAGCCCCATCGGGGTCGATCAAAGCCAGAAGATACGGCTTGACGGCCGTGACTTCAACAGATTTCGAAGAAATTTCGTATCGAAATCAGTGCTTAGTACCAACTATCTCATGCTCTATCGCAAGTTCGGCACGATTTCCGGCCAGCGCGCGGCGATCAACGGCCATTCCGCCGTCGTTTCAAGCTCGGCCAAGCGGCCTTCACCATCGGCCGACAGCCGTACGACGAGGCTCGCCGGCGGCAGAAAACCAGTGCCGCATTCCGGCCATTCGACCAGCCACCAGCAGCGTGACGGCGCGTAATCGTCGAGGCCCAGACCTTCGAGTTCATCCGGATGTTTCAAGCGATACAGGTCCATGTGCAGCAGATCCTGATCGCCGATCCGGTAGGGCTCGATCAGCGTGTACGTAGGGCTGCGAATGCTGCCGCTGACGCCGAGCGAGCGTAGAAAACCCCGTGCCAGCGTGGTCTTGCCGGCACCGAGCGTGCCCTGCAGGTAGATCACCCCGCCCGGCCGCGACGTGGTCTCGGCGGCGAGTCGCGCACCGAGCGCTTCGGTCGCGGCATCGTCAGCCAGCTTGATCGTCAGACAGCTCATGGATTGACCTGCGCACGCAGCGCGTCGACTACATCGGAAGCAATCAGCCCACGCTCACCGCCTGCAATCGCCACGGCATCACCGGCTCTGGCATGCGCCGTCACCGCCGCCGCTGCGGCAATGCCTAACGGCAAACCCTGGGCGAGAAACGCAGCGCCGATACCGGTCAGCACATCGCCCATGCCACCGACGCCCATGCCCGGATTGCCATAAGGACAAATCCGCAGAACTTCACCATCCGCAATCAGGCTGCCCGCGCCTTTCAGCACCACTACTCCTCCATAGCGCGCCTGCAGTGCTTGTACGGCAGCAATTCGATCCCGCTGAACAGCAGCGGTGCTGCAGCCGAGCAGGCGGCCGGCTTCGCCTGGATGGGGCGTCAGCAGCCAGTCATCACGTCGATGAGGCGACGCTTGTTGCGCGAGCAGGTTCAACGCGTCGGCATCGACCACCGTCGGCAGCGCTGCTGCTACTGTCACATCGAACATCACCCGGCTCCAGTCGTCGGTACCCAGCCCGGGACCGACCGCGATGACGTCGGCGCGGGCGATCAGCGTTGCCAGTGCTTCCGGCGATTCGATGCCGCGCACCATCAGGTCAGGCTGCGCGGCCGCCAGAAGCTGCGCATGGGCGGCGCGGGTCGCGATGGTCACCAGGCCGGCGCCAGCACGGAGCGCGGCTCGACCGGCGAGCAGGATCGCGCCGAGCATGCCGTGGTCTCCGCCGATCAGCAGCACATGGCCGTGATCGCCCTTGTGGCCGGTGCGGCTGCGGCGCGGCAGCCAGCGGCGAAGATGCGAGGCGTCGATGCGTTCAGCGATCGGGATCAGACCGTCGTGGACGTGCTCCGGCACGTCCAACGTCGCCAGTTCCACATGGCCGGCGAAGGCAGGCCCTTGGCCGGTCAACAAGCCGATCTTCTGCGCGATGAAGGTCACCGTCAGATCAGCATTGATCACCTTGCCCGGCACATGCCCGGTATCGGCGATCAGACCGGACGGAATATCGAGCGCCAGCACTGCAACACCGTTCGCATGCGCGGCATTGGCCGCGACGATGGCATCCGCGGTCTCGCCTTCCAGCGCTCGGCTCAGGCCGACGCCGTACAGCGCGTCGACGATCAGATCGGCCACCAGCAGCGCCTCGGCAGACGTGGCCGACCAGCGTTCGACGGCACCAACCGCCAGCCAGGCTGCGCGCGCCGTCAGTGCATCGCCACGACGCGGCAAGTCTTCGCATTCGAGCACTTGCACCGTGCAGCCATCAGCTATAGCGAGACGCGCGAGTTCATAGCCGTCACCGCCGTTGTTGCCGGGCCCACAGAGAACGGTGACAGCTCTGAGCTCCGGCCAGCGCCCCCGGGCAGCCCGCCATGCGGCCAGTGCGGCGCGCTGCATGAGTGTGAAACCGGGGATCCCGCAGTCCTCGATCGCGCGCCGGTCCAGTTCGCGCACCTGGGCTGCGGAATACAATCGCGCCGCAATGTTTTCCATGCCGCCAGTATAAGTGTCCGCCCCTTCTGAACCCCTCGCTGCACCTCGCGATTGGGCTGCGGAAATCCGTGATCGCGCCCGCGCGCTGGGCTTCGCCGATGCCGGCGTTGCCAGCCTGGCGCTGGATGACGATCACGCCCATCTGCGCCGCTGGCTCGATGAAGGCCTGCATGGCGGCATGGGCTGGATGGCCGAACACGCAGCGCTGCGCGCTGACCCCGCGCAACTGCATCCGGGCACCATTACGGTGATCAGCGTGCGGCTCGACTATCGGCCTTCGGCCGAAGATGCCGACGCCGTGCTTGCCGATGCGGAGGCCGCCTACATCTCGCGTTATGCCTTGGGTCGCGATTACCACAAGCTGATGCGCAAGCGGCTCAAGGCGCTCGCCGAACAGCTCACCCAGACCATCGCGCCGCACGGCTATCGGGTGTTTGCCGACAGCGCGCCGGTGCTCGAGAAAGCGCTGGCCCGCAATGCCGGGCTCGGCTGGATCGGCAAGCACACGCTGGTGCTCAATCGCGAAGCTGGCTCCTGGTTCTTCCTCGGCGAGATCTATACCGATCTGCCGATCGACGCCGTGCCTGCGGAACCGGTGACGCCGCGTTGTGGCAGTTGCACGGCCTGCATCGACATCTGCCCGACGCAGGCGATCATCGGCCCGTATCGGCTCGATGCGCGGCGCTGCATTTCCTATCTGACCATCGAGCACCACGGCGATATTCCCGAGGAATTGCGGCCGGCGATCGGCAACCGCATCTTCGGCTGCGATGACTGCCAGCTCGCCTGCCCGTGGAACCGCTACGCGAAGCTCGACGCGACGCCGGATTTCGCGCCGCGCCACGGCCTTGACACCGCTCGGCTGATCGATCTGTTTGCCTGGACTGAAGATGAGTACCTGAGCCGCACCGAAGGCATGGCCCTGCGCCGCGCCGGCCACTTGCGCTGGCTACGCAACATCGCGGTGGCGATCGGTAACGCGCTGGCTGATGTCCGGCTCAGCGAAGCTGCGGCTAGCGCGCTCGTCGACGCACTCGATTCGCGTTCGGCGTTTCCGGATTCAACGGTGCAATCTCATATTCGATGGGCGCTGAAGCGTCGTCCGGCGGCGGGCAGTAGATCGACGGCCCTTCATAGCGGCTGATCTTCTGCCGCGTTCCTTCGTACGCTGCCTTCAGTGCGGCATCGGTCTCGCCTTTCAGGGCTTCGTCGAGCTGCTGCTCGGCAAGATCGACGCAGTGGCGCTCCAGCAGCACCAGTGCCAGATTGTTGCGCACCACCGGATTGAAGGCCTTCAGGCGCAGCGATTCGAGATAGGCCTCCTGCGCGCCGGCCCAGTCCTTCAGCGCATAACGGGCATTGCCGAGCGCAACCCAGGGCACCACCTGATCCGGCCAGCGCTCGATTGCGCCATAAGCGTTCTTCTCGGCCAGCTTCGGATAGTTGGCCAAGGTCGCCGCTTCGCCCACGGCAATCCAGGAGGCTTGAGTGGCGCTGGCGGGCACACGGCTGCCATCGCTGATCACCATCGCCCAGTTGTCGCCGCCCTTCCAGTAGCTGAGGAAATCGCTCAGCGGCTGATAGGCGCGGCCTTCCTTGCCCGAGCGCAGGATCATCTGATTGCTCTGAGGCTCGACGCCGATGACGACGGCATAACGCAATTCCGGCACTTTCTGCAGCACCATCACCGGCCGGCCAGCGCGTATCTCGGCGAACACGGCATCGAGCGTCGGCGGCAGAACGAAAGCCAAGCGGTCCAGCTGATAGGCAATGCCGGTGAATTCGCCGCGCAGATTGGCCGGCGGCGTCCTGTTGCCGAGAAACGGCGCGACCTGAAGCGGGCCGGTGGAGGTCAGGCCATCGGTATAGAACATCGTCGCCAGTGCAGCGGCTGCAGCAGCGCGATCCTCATTCGGGAAGAATGCGGTCTTGCTCAGTTCGATGCGTTCCTCGCCGGAGCCATGATCCTGCACGCGCTGGACCACGGCCGACGTACAGGCGCCGAGCATCGCTGCGACGACGAAGGCCAGTAACAGGCGCAGGTCAGCGACCATCGATGCGCTCCAGAAGGCGGCGGGTCGACGGATCGAGCCCGTCGTCATCCGTTGCCGCGCTGCCCGATTGCGCGGCGACCACCTGATGCGCCAGCTGCTTGCCGAGTTCCACACCCCATTGATCGAAGGCATTGATGTTCCAGAGCACGCCGAGCACGAAAGTGCGGTGCTCGTACAGCGCACAGAGCGCGCCAAGATGGAAGGCATCGAGCCTTGGCAGCAGCAGCGTATTGCTTGGCCGATTGCCGCTGAACACGCGATGCGAGATCGCGTCATCCAGTGCGGTACCGCTCAAGCCCTGGGCTTCGAGTTCCGCGCGCACCTGGGCCGCATTCTTGCCACGCATCAGCGCCGCACTCTGCGCCAGGCAGTTGGCGATCAGCAGCGGCTGCTGCTCCGGCAGCGCATTGGTGGCGGCTACCGGCAGGATGAAATCGACCGGATTCAGCGCCGGCCCCTGATGCAGCATCTGGAAAAACGCGTGCTGGGCGTTGCTGCCGACATCGCCCCAAAGCACCGGCGTCGTCGCGTAATCGACTTTCCGACCCTCGCGATCGACACCCTTGCCGTTCGATTCCATTTCCAGCTGCTGCAGCCAGCCGACGAAATGGCTCAGGCGCTGCGCGTAAGGCGCGACGACCTGGCTAGCCGCACCCAGGAAATTGCTGTTCCAGACCGCGATCAGCGCCATCAGTACCGGCAGGTTCGTCGCCAGTGGCGCGTTGCGGAAATGCTCGTCCATCGCGTGGGCGCCGGCCAGCAGTTCGCGGAAACGCTCAGGTCCCAGCGCGACGATGTTGGCCAGGCTGACCGCCGACCACAGCGAGTAGCGGCCGCCAACCCAGTCCCAGAACTCGAAGACGTTGTCAGGCGCGATGCCGAAAGCCTCGGTCGCCGCCCGCGCCGTCGATACACCAACGAAGTGCTGGAAGACAGCGGCATCGCCGAGTGCGGCGGTCAACCAGCGCCGGGCAGCGCCAGCGTTGGTCATCGTTTCCTCGGTAGTGAACGTCTTCGAGGTGACGACGAACAGGGTGCGCGTCGGGGCGAGTTTCGCCAGCACGTCCGACAACTGTGCGCCGTCGACATTGGCGACGAAGTGCGCGCGCGGCATGGTGTCGCTTTCAGCCAGCGCTTCCCAGACCATGCGCGGCCCGAAATCCGAACCGCCGATGCCGATATTGACGACATCGCTGATCCGCTCGCCGGTGGCGCCGCGCCAGGCGCCGTTACGCAGCGTATCGGCAAAGGCAAACATGCGATCGAGTACTTCATGCACCAGGGGCATCACCGGCTCGCCCGCCATCTGCAGGCCGGCATCGCGCGGCGCGCGCAGGGCAATGTGGCCGACGGCGCGATGCTCGGTGACGTTGATCGCCTCGCCGGCATGCATCCGGGCGATCCATTGCGGCACCTGCTGCTGCTCGGCGAGCGCCAGCAACGCCGCGATGCCGTCATCGCCGAGGCGTTGCTTCGAGTAATCGAGGTACAGCCCGCAGGCTTCGGCCGAATAGCGCTGCGCGCGAGCAGGATCGTCCTTGAAACGCTGGCTCAGCGTGGTCGCCGCATCGGCGGCAGCAAGGCTGGTCAGTGCGCGCCAGGCGGCGCTTTCCGTCAATGCAGACATCGGGATCGAAACGGGTCCAGACGAAAAAGAGGCCCAAGCTTACTAAAGCTTGGGCCTCTTAAAGCCTGCTTGGGCGCCGAATTCATTGGCACCCGGCAACGACTGCTAGGCGGCCTGCACCGGAATGGTGTTCGCGGTACGAGTGACGCGGTTGGCTTCGTCGCAATAGACCAGCTTCGGCTTGTGCAGCTTGGCGACGTTGGCTTCGACTTCGGCATAGGCGCAGATGATCACACGATCACCCACCCGTGCCTTGTGCGCTGCCGCGCCATTGACCGAAATGATGCCGCTGCCGTTTTCAGCGCGGATCGCATAAGTCGTGAAGCGTTCGCCGTTGCCGACGTTGTAGATCTGGATCTGCTCGTACTCATGGATACCGGCGAGATCGAGCAAGCGGCCGTCGATCGCGCAGGAGCCTTCGTAGTCGAGTTCAGCGTGGGTCACACGCGCACGGTGCAATTTGCACTTGAGCATCGTCAGTTGCATGAGCTTCTTTCCTGGATGGTTGTTTGATGCGGGTGGCCCAAAAAGACATGCACCCGGAATCAAGATGTTCAACGACCGAGGGCGGCCCACAAAGACATACGCCCGTTGATACAGGAATCAGCACTGCACCAAGTCGCGAAAGTGTAACGAGGTTCACGCTTGCCGCCAACCTTCCGGCCTAAGGAAATAACGAGACCTCGGAAATCACCCGACAAACGGGATTACCGTAGCTATGAACGCATTCGCCGATGCGTCAAATTGGTGCAGTTACGGCTGTTCGACCCGCAGATTGTCGATCAACCGCGTCGTGCCGAGCACCGCGGCGACCAGCACGACGAAGTCCTTGTCGCCCGCTGTGGGCTGCGCCAGCACCGGCGTCCGCACTTCGAGGTACTGCGGACGGAAACCGGCCGCTTCGAGCCGCTGCATCTGCTCCGCGCAGAGCGCTGCGTAGTCATCGCGACCAGCCCTTAGGCCAGCGGCCACCGCCTGCAGCGCAGCATGAATCCCGGGCGCCTGCTCGCGCTCGGCAGGCGTCAGATACTGGTTGCGCGAGGACAGCGCAAGACCGTCCGCCGCACGTTCGGTGGGATAGCCGACAACATCCGCCGGCATCCGCAGATCGGCGACCATCCGCTTGACGATCTGCAGCTGTTGCCAGTCCTTCTCGCCGAACACCGCGACATCGGGCTGCACGCTGTTGAACAGGATCGCGACCACAGTCGCCACACCGGTGAAGAAGCCGGGCCGGAACGCGCCTTCAAGCTCGGCCGACAGCGGTGACACGGTGATCGTCGTCGCCGGCGGGAAGCCGTTGACATAGACCTCCTCGACAGGCGGCGCGTAGACCAGATCGACGCCTTGCGCTTCAAGCTGGCGCACGTCCTCCGGCAAGCTGCGCGGATAGCGGCCGAAATCCTCGTTCGGGCCGAACTGCAGCGGATTGACAAACACGGTGACGACCACGCGATCAGCCAAGCTGTGGGCGTGACGGACCAGCGCCAGATGTCCGGCGTGCAGGTTGCCCATCGTCGGCACCAGGGCAATGCGTTCGCCGCGGGCGCGCCATTGCGAAATCTGGGCGCGAAGTTCGGACGCGAGGTGCACGGTGTTCATCGGTGAATTCGTGGGGATGAGGATCAGGGCGACGCTGGCGCGGCGTCGGCAACACGGTAAAGGTTCAGCCGGCCGATCGCCGCCCAGCGTTCGGCGCTGAACAACTCGCCACGGGTGACCAGACGCACGTCGTCGTACAGCGGCCGCAGCGCCGGATCGGTGATACGGTTTTCGCCGCTGCGCAGGGAAGCGAGATAACCATCGGGAAAGGCGCGCTTGAAATGGCCGATGCGCCAGGGACGCAGGCACGGCAGGCGCGCGAGGAACGCGTCGGACAGCGCATGGTGATCGACGAGTTGCACCGTCGGCCCCGCCGCATAGCCCATGAAACCGATCACGCCGGCTTCGAAGATGCGCTCGGGCGGACGTTGCCTCATCGACTTGCCGAGCTCGCCCCAGGGATGGTTGTACGGCACGGGACGATCGCGGCTATGCGTCGCCAGCGCGGTCGACCCTGCGTAGTACTGACGCTCGTTGGCGATGCCCGAAGCGCGAATCAGCGGGTCCGGCCCTTCGATGTCGATCAGCCGGCTTGCCGCCAGCACCACGATCAGCGCGACGCTGCCCAGCATCGCCTTGTCGCCGAATGGCTGCGTACCGTCGTCACGCCCGGCCGTCAGCAGGATCGCGGCGATGAACGCCGGTACGCTGAGAAAACGTCCTTGCATGAAGTCGCCGCCGGCCGACACCACATAGACCAGATACAACAGCAGGCCGAACGCCATTGGCCGTCGCGCGCCGCTGCCAAACGCAGCGCCGATACCGAGCAGCACCAGCAGCAAGGTGCCGGGATCGTGAGTCGCGAGATCGACGAGATACAGCAAACCCTGCAAGCGGTACTCGACGGCCGGAATGCCGGTGCTCAGCTTCGCGTAATAGGTGTTCGGAAACGGCACGCCGTAATAGATCAGCGAGAACACTTCCCAAGCCAGCAGCGGCAGCAAGGCCAGAGAGGCCAGACCCAGGCTACGCCAGGAGCGCCGCCGCCACAGCAGCCAGGCCAGCGCCGGCAGCACCAGCAGCACCAGATCGAGCCGGTTCAAGGTCAGCAGGCAGCCGACCAGAAACAGGCGGAACAAGGGCTTCGGCTGTTCGGCAGGCGCAAGCCACAGCCAGCAGAAGGTCGCAGCGAGCAGGAACGACAGCGGATTCTCGAGGCCCGAGGTCGTGTAATCGAGCACGGCCTGCGAGCACAGCAGCAGCGCGACGAATGCGATCGCCTGCGGCAGGCGCGTGGCCAGACGCCATAGGACAAAGGCCACGGCAAGCGCAGAACAGAGGATCGAGACCACCAGCACGGTCAGATACATCTCGCCGCTGATTGCGTGCACGCCGGCAAGCAGGAACAGCCACAGCGGATGCGTGTAAGCCTGCACCCGCTCGACCGGATTCCAGGTCAGCCCGTAGCCGTGGGTGAAATTCCACACCGTGCGCAGGCTGATGTAGGCGTCGTCGGACATCCAGGCGAAGCGGATGACGACCAGCAGGAACAGCAGCCACAAGCCCAGTTTGAAACGCCAGGCATCCAGCTTCGGCAGATCAGGTGCGAACACGGATGCCACCGGGGTTTCGAAGAACCTCAGAAGCAGTGCTCGGGCGCCGGATAGGCGCCGCTCTTGATTGCCTGCACATAGGCGCGGATTGCCGTTTCGATATCCGCCCCGCCCTGCATGAAGTTCTGCACGAAGCGCGGCGTGCGGCCGAGCGTGACCATCGGCGAGATGTTCAGGATGTCATGCAGCACCAGGATCTGGCCCGATACATCAGGCCCGGCGCCGATGCCGATCACCGGCACCTGAGCGGCGTCGGTGATCTGCTTGCCCAGCTTGGACGGCACGCATTCGAGCAGCAGCATGTCAGCACCTGCTTCCTCGAGAATACGTGCGTCGTGGAGCATCGCCTCGGCGGCAGCATTGTCCCGACCCTGCACCTTGAAGGCGCCCATCTTGTGGATCAGCTGCGGCTGCAGACCGAGATGGGCGCAGACCGGCACGCCACGCACCGACAGGTATTCGACGATGTCGGCCTGCTCGCGGCCGCCTTCGAGCTTGACCATCTTCGCCCCGCCCTCCTGCATCAGCCGCTGCGAGGCATCGAGCGCGCGCTCACGCGTGGCAAAGCTCAGGAACGGCAGATCGGCGACCAGGAACGCCCGCTTCAGATGCGGCGCGACGGCACGGGAGTGATAGGCGATGTCGGCAACGGTCACTGCCGTCGTCGAGTTCCGGCCGTGGATGACCATGCCCAGCGAATCGCCGATCAGGATCACATCGACGCCGGCACGGTCCTCGATCAGCGCGAAGCTGGCGTCGTAGCAGGTCAGACAGGCAATCCGTTCACCGGCATCGCGCATGCGGCGCAACTCGGAGATGTGGACTTGCGCGCTGGGTGCGGCGGGTTTGGCGGTCATTGCGAGCGGGCTTCCAGCGATCGACGCGGCGGCGAAATATATCACGCGGTTTTTCGTCGGCTTTCATGGCGCGCAGCGATGAAATCGCCGCTGCGAAAAGCGCTGGAAGGCCGCCCTCAACGGAGTAACCTGAATCGGCGCAACCGGCGAACGCAGTGTCACCGGCCGGCAGGAGGAGATCGAATGAATATCGGGCGGATGCAAGCTGCGATGCTGCTGATGGCCGTTTCCGCAACGCTGGCAGGTTGTGCCAGCTTGCCTGAACAACCGTCGATCTCGAATGACGATGTCGCCTGGGCGCTCTCCGGTGCCGATCGAATACCGGCCGCGGCCGACTCGCTGCCCCTCGAAGATCTGTCCTCGTTGCTGCTGGTCAGCGACGAGATGCGCCGCTTCGCGCAGGACGCCACCCGCAAAGAATTCAGCATCAGCGACAAGACCCGCGCGCTGGCCGCCGCACTGCATGCCGAGAACGGCCGCCATCTGCGTTACGACGCCGAAGCCACCTTGAGTGCCGAACAGGCTTTTCAGCAAAAACGCGCCAACTGCCTGAGCTACACCTTGTTGTTCGTCGCACTCGCTCGCGAAGTGGGCATTCCGGCGAAGTTCAACGAAGTCGACATTCCGCCGATCTGGGAACTGGGCGACGACCAGACCTTGCTGCTTTACCGGCACATCAACGTACGGATCGATCTGTCGTCACCGCAACATCAGATCGTCGACGTCAGTGGCGAGGACTACAGCCCCCGCTACGATCAGCGGATCGTCAGCGACCAAACCGCCCTGGCGCAGTTCTATAACAATCGCGCTGTGGAGTTGCGCCTGCAGCAGCGTCACGATGAAGCCTTGCGCTATCAGCTGCGTTCACTGGAGTTGCTGCCGGACGCCGGTTATTTGTGGGCCAACCTTTCCAGCCTCTATCTGCTGGACCGTCAGCTGCGAGCCGCGAGCATCGCGATCACTCAGGCGCTGCTGCTGGAGCCGCGCAGCGTGTCCAGCTACAACACCGCAGCCGACATCCATGCGCAGCTCGGCAACGCGCAGCTCGCCACCTATTTTCACGAGCGCGCACAGGCTTATCTGGAGCAGAACCCGTACTACCATTTCCAGCTCGCGCTGACCGCGCTGAAGGAACGGGATGAGCCGCGCGCCTATCGCGAAACGCGACAGGCAATCCTGCTCAATCAGACTGATCCGCGCTTCTTCTTTCTGGCGGCGGAACTGCTGCAGCGCTTCGGCGATACAGAGCACTCCGACGAGATCCTGCAGATCGCACTGCAGCTGGCACCCGACCCCGGCCTGCAGGCGCGCTACCGCAGCAAGTTCGGACGGCTCAGCGCGCATGGCTGAACACCGAGCCGAATGCTCAGCTCCAGGCCCGCAGCCCCGACCGACCAAGGCGCTCGGCGAGTTCGGAGACGACCCCGAGGCCGGGAATGTCCAGCGTCGGCGCGAAATCCGCGAGCGGCACCAGCACCCAGTTGCGTTCCTGCAGATGCGGATGCGGCAGACGCAGGCGCGGTGTCGACAGGCTCAGGCCTTCGATGTGCAACAGGTCGATATCGAGCAGGCGCGCGGCCCAGCGGATGCCATCACGAATGCGGCCAGCATCGACTTCGATCGCCTGCATGGCATCGAGCAGCGCCAGCGGTTCGAGCGTGGTGTCGATCATGCAGGCGGCATTGCAGTAGTCGGGCTGACCCGCCGGCCCGACCGGATCACTGCGATACAGCGAGGAGCGCGCGACCAGTCTGGTATCCGGCAGCGCCGCGATCAGCATCAGCGCCCGTTCGACCTGCACGGCCGGCGCGCCGAGATTGGCGCCGAGGCCGAGATAGACACGCATCGGCTACGTTGCCTGGAGCCTAGCCCTTGCGACGATTACGACCACCACGACGGCGGCGCTTCTTTGCTGCGCCCTCGCCGGCCGGTTCGCCAGCAACGTCAGCTTCGGCGCCTTCATCGGCACCGTCTCCGTCGATCGGCGCCGGCAAGGTCACGCCGATCTGCGCCTTGGTCCACCAGTCGGCCAGCGCGGCGCAACCAGGCTCACCGGCCTGGGCACGCAGCAGCAGGAAATCGTAGGCAGCGCGGAAACGCGGATGCGTCAGCAGGCGCTTGGCGCGGCCTGGACGCAGATCTTCGAACCGCGGCTGAACCGCCCAGATTTCGCGCATCGGCAGCGAGAAGCGCTTCGGAATCGCGATCCGATGCTGTTGCTTGGCAAGCACTTCGTCGGCCGCCTGGGTCTGTGCGGTCTGCGGATCGTGGCCGCGCTCGACTTCGAGCTCATACGTGCGGTCCGCGTACTGCGGCCAGAGCAGCGCGGCATACAGGAAGGCCGGCGTCACTGGCATGTCGCGCTTGATGCGGTCCGCGGTGTTGGCCAGTGCGATGCGCAGCAGTTCGAGATCGCGCTTGGCGGCGCTGATCGCCCGCTCGGTGCCTGGGAATAATTCCGCGAACAAGCCGTGCTTGCGCAGGCCATCGAAGTTCGCCAGCGCGTCCTTGTTCAGGAACAGCTTGAGGATTTCATCGAACAGACGCGCCGGCGGAATCTCGCGCAGCAACGAGGCCAGACGATTGAGCGGCTCGGCCGATTCAGGATCGATGCCAAAGCCGAGCTTGTTGGCGATGCGCACGGCGCGAAGCATGCGCACCGGGTCTTCGCGATACCGCAGTTCGGGATCGCCGATCAGGCGCAGGCGCCGGGCGTTGAGATCGTCGATGCCGCCGCAGAAATCGACGATCGAGAAATCGCGGATGTCGTAGTACAGCGCGTTGACGGTGAAATCGCGGCGGAACGCGTCTTCCTCCAGCGTGCCGTAGACGTTGTCGGACAGGATGCGGCCGGTCTCGTCACGCTCGTGGCTATCGGTGATCGGGCCCCGGAAGGTCGTCACTTCGAGGATTTCCTCGCCAGCGCGGACGTGGGCGATCATGAAGCGGCGGCCGATCAGGCGGCAGCTGCGGAACACCCGCTTGATCTGGTCCGGGTGCGCGCTCGTCGCGATATCGAAGTCCTTCGGCTCGATGCCCGCCAGCAGGTCGCGAACGCCACCGCCGACCATGTAGGCCTCGTAGCCGGCGTCCTTCAAGCCGTAGAGCACCTTTAGGGCGCCTTGGGAAATATTGGCGCGCGAAATCGGATGCTGCTCGCGCGGGGTACGGTTCGGCTCGGTGATGGCTGATCTCTAGCTTGTTCGAATGGCCTTGGCTCTGCGTCTCTTCGACCTTGGAAATCACGGGCGGGGACGGGCGGGTGCGCGAAGTTTACGCGAGGACGCGGCAAGCCCGCATATCTGCTGACTTTCGGATGATCACGACGGCGTTGAACGCGAGGCTGGCTGTATCGCGGCACTACCCCTATAATCCGCCCGCACTGACCACGCTCCTATCGTCTAGAGGCCTAGGACGGAGCCCTCTCACGGCTTTAACCCCGGTTCGAATCCGGGTAGGAGCGCCACCGTCCTTCGGGACGGGTCGCCATCAACGAACGCCGCTGACGCGGCGTTTTTTGTGTCCGATCGTTTCTCGTCCATGTTATATACCGTTTGTTCAATTCGATCTTCCGTCGAATCAGAACCACAAGTAAAGACAGAACGATCGCGACAGGAGAACGTGGCTTATGACCGATGTGCACACGGAATGGCCTGCGGCCGTTCGCGAAGCGCCGCATCACCGCAGCTGGCCGCTGATCGGCTCCAGCCTCGCCTACATCACCGACGCACACAGCTTCCTGCGCCGCCTGTACGACCGCCACGGCGAAGTCGTCAAGATCGATGCCTTCGGCACCCAGATTCATTTCCTGTTCGGGCCGGATGCCAACCAGTTCGTGCTGCAGAACCGCGGCAACCTGTTCGAGAACGCGCGCTGGTCCTACTTCATCGGGCCGTTCTTCAATCGCGGGCTGATGCTGCTCGACTTCGACGAGCATCGCCTGCACCGCAGGATCATGAACGCAGCGTTCTCGCACGAAGCCCTGCTCGGCTATTTCGACCGCATGCAGACAAGCATCGATAGCGAACTCGCAGGCTGGGAAGCCGGGCCTTGCCTGCTGTTCAAGCGCCTGAAGTCGATGACCCTGAATATCGGCAGCGAGGTCTTCGTCGGCCAGAACCCTGGCGACGACGCCGATGCCATCAACGACGCTTTCCTCGATACCGTACAGGCCGCGACCGGCCTGATCCGTACGGCAGTGCCCGGTACGCGCTGGAACGCCGGACTCAAGGGACGGAAGCTGCTAGAGCGGCATTTCGAGCGCGCGGTTCCGGCGAAGCGCGCCAATCCGGGGTCGGATCTGTTCTCGCGGCTGTGCGAAGCACGCACCGAGGATGGCGAGCTGTTCTCCGATGCCGACATCGTCAACCACATGATCTTCGTGCTGATGGCCGCGCACGACACCTCGACGATCACGCTCTCAAACCTGATCTACCAGCTCGCCAGGCAGCCGGCCTGGCAGGAGCGCCTACGCGACGAATGCAGGGCAATAGGCTCTGGTCCGCTGAGCTACGCCGATCTCGACCGCTTCGAGGACACCAGCCTCGCGATCAAGGAAACGCTGCGCATTGCCGCCCCGGTGCCGATCCTGCCGCGCGGCGTCACCGAGGAATGCGTGTTCAAGGGCGTTCGCTTGCCGAAAGGCTCGATGGTGTCGGTCACGCCGTGGATGACCCACCACATGCCGGAATGGTGGAGCGAACCTGAGCGCTTCGATCCCGAACGCTTCAGCGCCGCGCGCGCCGAAGACAAGCGTCATCCCTTCCTGTGGACACCGTTCGGTGGCGGCGCGCACAAGTGCATCGGCATGCACTTCGGAATGATGGAAGTGAAGACCATCCTCCATCAGTTGCTGCTGCGCTTCCGCTTCACCGTGCCGAACGATTACGTGATGGCGCAGGACTTCACCAGCTTGCCGATTCCGAAGGATCGCCTGCCGATCTCGCTTGAACGATTAAACTAGCGACCCCTTTGCACTGGTGCCCCGCAGACCGTCATGGCCAAGTTCCTCACTGAAACCGTCACCCACGTCCATCACTGGAACGAAAGCCTGTTCAGCTTCCGCACCACGAGAACCTCGGGCCTGCGCTTCGAGAACGGCCATTTCGTGATGATCGGCCTGCACGTCGACGGCAAGCCGCTGATGCGCGCGTATTCGATCGCCAGCGCCAACTACCAGGAACATCTGGAGTTCTTCTCGATCAAGGTCGAAGAAGGCCCGCTGACTTCGCGGCTGCAGCATCTGAAGGTCGGCGATCCGATCCTCGTCAGCGACAAGCCGGTCGGCACCCTGATCATCCACGACCTGAAGCCGGGCAAGAATCTGTACCTGTTCGGCACCGGCACCGGCCTGGCGCCGTTCATGAGCATCATCCGCGACCCGGCGACCTACGAAGATTTCGACAAGGTCGTGCTGATCCACGGCGTGCGCCTGGTCAGCGAACTGGCCTACCAGGACTATCTGACCAAGGACCTGCCGAACGACGAATTCATCGGCGAACTGGTGCGCGACAAGCTCATCTACTACCCCACCGTGACCCGCGAGCCATACAAGAACCGCGGCCGCCTAACCGATCTGATCGAGAGCGGCAAGCTGTTCGAGGACATCGGCCTGCCGCCGCTGAACCCGGAAACTGATCGCGGCATGATCTGCGGCAGCCCATCGATGCTCGCCGATACCCGGGCGATGCTCGACAAGCGCGGCTTCGTCGTTTCACCCGGCATCGGCCAGCCGGGCGATTACGTGTTCGAGCGCGCTTTCGTCGAGAAGTAAGCCCTGGCCTTCGCTGCGCTCAGCGCAGCGAAGGGAGCACACCGATCGAGGTCATGAACGCCTCGTCATCGAGCTTTTCCTGATCCGATGCACTCGTCGGAAGGCTGTGCCGGCCGCCAGGCACGTTGTGAAACTCGCAGCGCGTCCCCAGGGCCACCAGCTGATTGCAGGCCTCGATGGCATCGGACTGAGGCACCTGCTCATCGGCATCGCCGTGGGTCATGATCACCGGTGGCGTCCGCGCTTCAAGATGGCGCGCTGGCGAAATCTGATTCGAGACCGGGAAGAAATAATCGGTCTTCGATGATGCGTAGGTTCCATCCCCATTGCCGACGTCAATGGCTCCGCTGCGGATCGACATCGCCGCCACCGGAAACAGTGGAGAACTGAGTGGATCGGTAGTCGCCGGCGGGCTGGGCAGGCCCGCAAAAAGAGCACTGCCACCCGCCGAGGACCCCCCTGCCACGACGACACGAGATGGGTCGACGCCCAGTGTCGAAGCGTTTTCCATGATCCATCGGACGATGGCCCGGTTATCGTCCGCTACGGTCGTTGGAGAGGTGCCGAAACGTTCATTGACCCGGTAATCTGGAGCGAAGCCAACATAGCCGGAGCGCTTGGCCCAGTACTTCGCTGCGCTGACCGCCCCACCCGCATCGCCGTGGTTGTAACCGCCACCGAAGAACTGCACGCGCGCAGCCCGACGATCCTGCGCCTTCCAACCTTTCGGATACGCCACGAAAACACGCAAGGGTACCGGAGACAGGTTCCGGTAGATGAAGGCAGTGGTGCCATCATAGGCACTGGCAGTCAACGGTACTGGATCCTTGCAGGTAGTGACCGACAGCTTGGCGGACTTCGAACCCAGACTCAGCGTCACCGACGACGCCGTCTCGTATGCCGAAGACGCGTTCATCTGAACGGCGATCGAATCGCCGTTGGCGGCCACGCCGTCCGTCGATACGTAACGTCCACCGTTGATGCTGTAAAAGCCTCCGGATACCTTTACCGCGACAGGCTTGGTGGCATTACCGAGGATCACCGGCGCCGTCGTGACCACGCTACCGGGCGGGACCGTACCACCGGCATAGAGGTTTGCATTGACCAAGGTGAACGCATTCGGCTTGCTCGGCGTCTTCGCGGTTACTTTCCAGGTGGCTCGGCGCGAACCGAGAAAGCCGCTACCGATTGTCAGCGTCGCCGACTTGGTCTGGCCCGACGTCGCAGGTGCGAGCAGTTTCATCGTCACGATGTCGCCGGCCTTCACCAAGGCGTCCTGCGATGAGTAGGCACCCCCGTTGATACTGAACGGTGCGCCGCTGACCGAAATCGGTGTCGGCACATTGATGTTTTCAACCAGCACCGGGGAACTGAAGACTTCGGTTCCCGGCAGCACCGTCGCCGGATAGAACGCAAAGGGCTCCGATACATCGTCAGATGGTGCATTGGTCTGCACCTGAAAGCTGGCGCTCACGCCACCGATAGTGACCGAACCACTACGAAGATCGTTGCGCATCGGACCCGCAATCACATAGAGAGAGACCTTGTCTCCAGGATAGACAACGCCAGGCAGAGACGAATACGAGCCTTCATTGACGCGAAAGCGAGTGCCCTCCGCGCTGCTGATCGTGGTCGGTCCGGAAATGCCGCTGACCAGGATTGTCTTGCTGGTCTGAGCCAAGGCAGACAAACCAGCAACAGGCCCTGGGAACCGGAACAAATCGGGAACGGTATCGGCACCGCTGTTCACCACCGAAAACTGTGACCTGACAGTGCCTACCGTCAGGCTTGCAGAAGCGAAACCAGCAGGCTGACTGATCGCGGCCACTGACAGCCGGATCGAATCGCCGTTGACTATTTGCCCGGGGGACACCGTCCACTCTCCACCATTGACACTGTAGCGACCACCAACAATCGAAACGGGGACAGGCGCGTTGATACCCGATGCAACGATCGTAGCGCTGACGTACTCAAGTCCCGGCTCAGCACCGAGCACTGGAACGAAGCGGAACAAATCCGGTGTCGTTCGGAGGGCAATGGTGCTGACCACGAAAGTGCTGGCGACGCCGCCGATGCTCAGGGTGGCCGTTGCCGCTGCGGAGTAATTACTCGGGGCTGCCAGTTTGACGCGCAGTACGTCTCCGTTTCTGATTTCGCTGAGAGCCGTAGAAAACGGTCCGCCGTTGATACTGAGGCTGCCGAAGTCCAGGTTCGCCGTCGCCAATGTATCGAGCCCATAAACCGTAACTGGTTCGCTGACCTGTTCACTTCCCGGCGCAGCATCCCGCCTTGGAACCAGATTGAAGGCATCCGGTATTGCGCCCGACGCCGACAAAGGCGGCGCGGTGAGCGCTGAGACGATGCCCAGTACAGAAAACGCAGCCAGAAAACTGAAACACGGACGAATCATGGTGATCTCGCGCTGGGACAACGTCGATTAGAAACTCGAAATTTCCCAATTCTTATAACGAGATCGTTCGCGGCCATCCGTGAGCGAAATCACACTTTCTATTGACTGCTTGTTAACCTTGAAAGCCGTCTTTCATTCGGGATTCCAGCGCAAATCGGCTCGGAAGACTGAAGTCCGTCCCAACGCCGCTTCAACCTTGGGTGGCACGAGCGCCTGCAGAAAAGCGCAAGCCGACCCGCAGCCCACCAAGCGGGCTGGCTGACAAGCTCAGCGCCAGCCCATGCAGCTCGGCGAGATCACGGACGATCGACAGGCCCAGCCCCGAGCCGGGCCGTTGTTCGTCGAGACGCACGCCACGTTCGATGACCAGCGCATGGGCGGCATCGGGAATGCCCGGGCCGTCGTCATCGATCAGCATCAGCAGGCCGTCGGCTTCGTCGATCACGCTTAGGCGCACTTCACTGCGCGCGGCGAGTGCGGCGTTGTCGAGCAGGTTGCCGGCCAGTTCCTGTAGATCCTGCACGTCGATCCGCACGCTGCGTCCAGCCGGTAGCTCGGCGACGATGGTCAGACCGCGCGCGACGTGGATCGAACGAACCGCCTCGACGATCGGCAGCAGGCTGTCGCGCAGCGACGCGCGTCCATACAGGCCGCTGACCCGGCCGGCGGCGGCGGCGCGGGACAGGTGATGGTCGACTGTCTCGCCGATCCGGGCCAGTGATTCGCGGACGGCAGAACGATCCAGCTTCTCGCCATCGAGTTGCAGATGGAGTGCCGCCAGCGGCTGCTTCAGCGCGTGGGCGAGATTGCCGGTGGCGCTGCGAGCGCGTTCGATCAGCGCTTGCTGATGCGCCAGCACCTCGTTGATAGCGGTCGCGACCTCGGCCAGATCGCCGGGCAGCTCACGCGGCAATGACGTGGCGAGCGTTGGCTGATCGCCGCTGCGAACCCGCTTCAGCTGATCGCCGAGCCGGCGCAGTGGCGCCAGCCCCCAGCGGATCTGCACTGCGAATGCTGCAATCAGCAGCAGGCCGAGTGAACCCAGCGCGATTACCAGCAAGCGATTGAAGGCCGCGACTTCAATCTCGATCTCGCGCTGTGGCCCGACGATCAGCAGATGCACTGGCGAGCCTCCGGTCGGCAACAGCAGATCGAGTTGCTTGGCACGCAGCGGCTCGCCACGCGGGCCGAGCAAAGGCATTGCAGTCGCCGCTATCCGGTCATCCCACAGCGAGCGCGAAGTCGCCAGCACCTGATCGGCGCGGGCGATCTGCCAGTACCAGCCGGAATGCAGACGCTCGAAGCGCGGATCAGCCAACGGCCGCGACAAAGTCAGCGTCGTGTCGTCCGTCGGGCCGTTCTCGATCAGTCCGGCCAGCGTGGTCAGCAGCGCTTCGAGCCGCTGATCGAAACCGGTTTCGACCGACTGCCGGAATGCCGCCGACAGCAACGCACCCGCGACCGGCAGCAGCAGCGCCACCGTGATCGCGGCGACCACGACCAGCCGCCGACTCAGCGGTGCTTTCACGGCCGGCGAATCACGAAGCCCAAGCCGCGTACGGTTTCGACCAGGCCATCCGGCAGCTTGCGGCGCAGCCGGCCGATCAATACATCGATCGAATTCGAGTCCGGATCGCGGTCGCGGGCATAGACGTGCTCGGCGAGTTCGGTACGCGAAACGAGGCGATCGCGGGCGTGCATCAAGTACGCGAACAGTTTGTATTCCTGGGCGGTGAGATCAACCGGCATGCCGTCGACCGTGACCTGTGCCAGCCCGGTATCGAGCACCAGCCGGTCGTGGACGATGCGGGCACTCGCCTCGCCGGCCGAGCGGCGGATCAGCGCCTGCAATCTGAGAACCACTTCCATCGGTTCAAAGGGCTTGACCACGTAATCGTCGGCGCCGGCGGTGAAGCCGGCGGCCTTGTCCGGCCAGCGGCCGCGCGCAGTGAGGATCAGCACCGGCGTCTTGATGCCGTCGTCGCGCCACTCGCGCAGCAGGCTCAGACCATCGCGCACCGGCAGGCCGAGATCGAGCACCACGGCGTCGTAGCTTTCGGTACGCAGCAGATAGTCGGCGCGGTCACCGGCGTTGGCGTGGTCAACGATCAGGCCGTGGCGAGTCAGCAGCTGCGCGAGGCCCTCGGCGAGCGGCTGGTCGTCTTCGGCGATCAGCACTCTCATCGCGCCCTCACCGGAAAAATCATTGGGGGCGCGCCGCTTCTTCGAGGCCGCGTCCCTTGGACTTCAGCAGAAGGCCGTTGGTGGCATCGAACTCGAACTTGATCTTGGCGCCGGCCGGCGTCAGGAAGTCGATCTCGTAGATCAATTGATCGTCATCATCATCGAGTTCGACTTCCAACACCTGGCCGAAATAACTGGCCTCGATGCGATCGAGCAGCGATTTCAGCGGCACGATCTGGCCGCTGGCCACGGCTGCGCGCAGGCGCTGGCCGTGGTCATCCTTGTCGGCATTGGCGGTGCCGATGACGATCAGCAATGCAGCGGCAGTCATCAGCAAACAGGTTTTCATCGCGGCGGTTTCGCATGGATGCTGTGAACCGATCATGAACGAGCCGTTCACGGTCACGCCAGAAGGCGGCGCGCAGCCTGCAGGGACGCTAACCGGAGAAACCCCATGCGCAAACTGATTCCGATCACCCTCGCCGCCAGCCTGATGTTCGGCGTGCCGACTCTGGCCACCGCCGCCGACAGCAATACCGACAACATCGGCAGCCTGCGCGCCATCTCGGCCCAGCTTCGGGCCGGCGGCTTCCAGCACATCGAAGAAATCGAACCCGTGCTGTTCGGCAACTGGAAAGTTGAAGCCCGCGATGCCAAGGGCGATGCGGCGCAGGTCTATCTGTCAGCCGATGGCAGCAAGACTCGCTTCGCCCGGCCCGATTTCGACGATGACGACGATGTCGGCTTCGATGTCGACACCCTCGATCGCCTGCTGAGCAAGCTCGAAGCCGACGGCTATCGCCGGCTGCGCGAGATCAGCTTCGACCACGACGGTTTCGAAGTCGAAGTGATCGACGCCAAGGGCCAGCGCCGCGAACTGAAGCTCGATGCCGCCAGCTTCGCCGTGCTTGCCAACGCGCACGACGATTGAGGCCGATTGCGGCGCTCAGCCCGGCACGGTCACCCCGCCGGGCTCGGGCGCCGGCTCTGGTTCCGCTGCGGCCCAACCGCCGCCGAGCGCGCGATACAGGCGCACTGCCGCCAGCCGCGTGTTGCGGCGGGCGGCGGTCAGCGCCAGCTCTGAATCGAACAGATCGCGTTCGGCGTTGATGACGTCGAAGTACGAAGAAAAACCAATCCGGTAACGCGCCAGGGCGATGCCATCGGCGCGCCTGAGCGCTGACACTCGCGCTTCCTGCTCATGCTCGAAGGCTTCGTACTGGCTGCGCTCGGCAAGTGAATCCGCCACTTCGCGGAACGCGCCTTTCACCGCCTGCTCGTAGCTCAGGATCGCTTCGCGCTTGCGGGCATCGGCGAGATCGACCTGGTAGAGATTGCGTTCGGCATCGAGCAGCGGCTGCAGCAGATTGCCGCCGAACGAGAACGCGTTCGATGGCTGGGTGAACAGATCGCCAAGCGACTGCGTCGCGGTGCCGAAGGTGCCGGTCAAGGCCAGCCGCGGGAACAAGGCCGCCTTGGCGACACCGACTCGCGCATTCGCGGCTTTCAGCCGACTTTCGGCAAGCAGCAGATCAGGCCGCCGTTCGAGCAGGCTCGACGACAGACCCGCCGGCGGTTCCGGGCCGAGTTCATGAATCTCTTCGCCGCGGGCAATCGCAGCCGGGAAGCCACCGAGCAACAGGCTCAGCTGATCCTCGACCAGGGTGATCTGGCGCTGCAGTTCCGGCAGATTGGCGCGTGCCGCTGCGGCCTGCGCTTCGGCGGTGGCGACATCGAGGCCGCTGATCACGCCGCGCTCGTGGCGGGCCTGGGTCAGCTCGACGAATTTCTCGCGCGTGCCGATGGTGCGGCGGGTGATCGCCAGCTGTTCGTCGAGCGCCTGCAGGCTGTAGTAGGCGCTGGCGACATCGCCGATCAATCCCACGACGACGCCGCGACGTGCGTAGCCCGCGCCCAGCAATTCGGCGCGGGCAGCTTCGGTCGAGCGGCGCAGACGGCCCCAGAGATCGATCTCCCAGGTCGCGGTCAACGACACGCGATTGGTGGTCAGATCGCGCGGAATGTTCGGCGCGCCGACCGCCAGTTCCGACTGCTTGTTGCGCGTGTGATCGGCAGTGAGGCTGATCTGCGGGAACAGCGCCAGGCCTGTCGCGCCCGCCGTGGCACGCGCCTGCTCGATACGCGCGGCGGCGATGCGCACGTCGAGATTGCCGGACAGCGCCTGCTGGATCAGCGCGCGCAACGCCGGATCGGTGTAGACCGCGGCCCAGTCGCTTTCGGCCAGCGCCGTGTCGACAGCCGGATCAAGCGCCGGCGGCGCATCGCCTCGGAAGCGCTCCGGCAGCGTCAGTTCAGGCCGCTCGTAGTCCGGGCCCAGCGCGCAGCCGGTCAACGCGACCAGCAAGGCCGTCGCCAAGATCAGATTGCGTTTGCTCGCGCTCATGGCGCGTCTCCATGCGTCTGCGGCGCAGGTGCGGCAGCAGGCGCCTTCGCCGGCCGCAGACGATCGGCCGTGCCCTGCACCAGCACGTACAGCAGCGGGATCAGGAAGATGCCGATCATCGTTGCCGCAGTCATGCCGAACACCACGGCGGTGCCGAGCACCGAACGCGCGGCAGCACCGGCGCCACTGGCGATCGCCAGCGGTACCGCACCGAGGATGAACGCGAACGAGGTCATCAGGATCGGCCGCAGACGCAGTCGTGCACCTTCCATCGCTGCATCGACCAGGCTGGCGCCGCGCTCGCGGGCCAGCTTGGCGAACTCGACGATCAGGATCGCGTTCTTGGCCGCCAGGCCAATCAGCATGATCACGCCAACCTGGGCGTAGATGTCATTGGACATGCCGCGCAAGGCCAACCCGCCGAAGGCACCGAACACCGCGAACGGGATGCTCAGCAGCACCGCGAACGGCACCGCCCAGCTTTCGTACAACGCAGCAAGCACCAGGAACACGAACAGCATCGCCATCGCAAAGATCAGCGGCGCCTGACCACCGGATTTCTTTTCCTGGTAGGTCTGGCCGGTCCACTCGTAGCCGTAGCCTTCCGGCAGCACCTGTGCGGCGATCTCTTCCATCGCCTTGACGGCGTCACCGGAGGAATAACCCGGCGCCGGATTGCCGGTGATGCTCACCGCGCGATAGACGTTGTAGCGGTCGATCGACTCCGGACCTTGACGGTTGATGATGCTGAGCAGGGTCGACAGCGGCACCATCTCGCCGTTCTCCGAGCGTGCATACAGGTTGTTGACCGAATCCGGCGAACTGCGCGCGCCGGCTTCCGCTTGCGCGGTTACGCGGAAGGTGCGGCCGTACAGATTGAAGTCGTTGATGTAGGCGCCGCCGAGGAAGGACTGCAAGGCGCCGAAGACATCGGAGATCGGCACGCCCAGCGTCTTCACCCGATCGCGATCGATCTTGTATTCGATCTGCGGCACCTTGGTGGTGAACAGCGTGAAGATGCGGCTGATCTCCGGACGCTTCGAGGCTTCGGCGACCAGTTCCTGAGAGATCTGCGCCAGTTCGCCGACATCGCCGCCGCGGCGATCTTCGAGCAGGAACTCGAAACCACCGGTGGCGCTGATGCCGGGAATCGACGGCGGATTCAGTACCAGAAAGCTGGCCTCGCTCAGGGACGCCAATTCCTGATTGAGCCTGCGGACGATCGCGAAGGCATTGGAATTGGCGCCGCCGCGATCCGCCCAGGGCTTGAGTACCAGAAAGCCCGTGCCGCTGTAGGGCGTATTGACGCGCGTGATCAGACTGAAGCCGTTGATGGCGATGAAGCTTTCGACCTCCGGAAATTTCTCGTCGACGATCTTGCGGAACTTCTCCATCACCGCTTCGGTGCGCTGCAGCGAAGCACCGAGCGGCAGCTGGGCATTGATCAGCAGATAGCCCTGATCTTCGTCCGGGAGGAAGCCAGCCGGCCGTTGCTCGACCAGCACCACGGCACCCGCCACCAGGACGACGAACACCGCGATCGGCAGCGCACGATGCAGCAGCGAGCGCTGCACGATGCGGCTGTAACCCTTGGCAAAACTGCCGAAGCCGCGATTGAAGGCTCCGAAGAAGCGGCCGGGCAGACCGGACCAGCGCGATTCCGCCGTCGGCTTCAGCAGCAGCGCACACAGCGCCGGAATGAAGCTCAACGCGACGAATGCCGAGATCAGCACCGAGATCGACAGGGTCAACGCGAACTGCCGGTAGAACAGACCGGTCAGGCCGCCGAGGAAGGCCACCGGCACGAACACCGCCGTCAACACCAGGGCGATGGCGACCACCGGCCCGGCCACGTCCTTCAGAGCCGCGCGTGTCGCATCACGGGCGTTCATGCCGTGGTGATCCATCTTTTCGGTTACCGCTTCGACGACCACGATCGCGTCATCGACGACCAGACCGATCGCCAGCACCATCGCCAGCAGGGTCAGCGTGTTGATCGAAAAACCGAGTACCGCGAAGGCGATGAAGGTACCGATCAGCGACACCGGCACGGCCAGCATCGGGATCAGGGTGGCGCGCCAGCTTTCCAGAAAGATGAACACCACCAGCAAGACCAGCGCCGCGGCGATCGCCAGGGTCAAGATCACTTCGTGCAGCGATTCCGACACGAACAAGGTGGTGTCGAACGGGACCGAATAGGTGATGCCGGGCGGAAAGCTTTTCGCCAGGGTCGCCATCGTCGTCTGCACCTGATGGGCGACGTCGAGCGCATTGGCGTTCGGCAGCTGGTAAATGCCGATGTTCGCGGCCGGCTGACCATCGAGACGGCTGGAGCGGGCGTAATCGGTGGCCGCCAGTTCGATGCGAGCGACATCCTTGAGCCGGACGAGCAGGCCTTCGGTCCGCGCGCGGACGATGATGTTCTCGTATTCCTCGACGCTGCTGAGGCGGCCTTTGACCGTCACCGGGAACTGCATTTCCTGACCTTTCGGCGCCGGTTCCGCGCCAACGGTACCGGCCGGTGCGACCACGTTCTGCTCGTTCAGCACGCGGGCGATGTCCTGCGTGGTGACGCCGAAGCGCGCCATCTTCTGCGGGTCCATCCAGATGCGCATGCCGTAGTCGCGGGCGCCGAACACGGTCACCGTGCCGACGCCGGGAATACGTGCCAGCGCGTCATAGATCTGCAAGGTGGCGTAGTTCGACAACCACAGATAGTCGTAGCGCGGATCGCTGGCCCGCAGGGAAATGAACAGCAGCGGCTGCGGCTGGCGCTTCTGCACCGTCACGCCCTGGCGGATCACTTCCTGCGGCAGCGAGCGCTGGGCGATCGCCACCTGGTTCTGCACGTTGACCGCGGCAATATCCTGATCGGTGCCGATCTCGAAGCTCACCGTCAGCGTGTACACGCCGTCGTTCGATGCCTTCGAGGACATGTAGATCATGTTCGGCACGCCGTTGACCTGTGCCTCGATCGGCGCGGCAACGGACTGCTCTACGGTTGCCGCATCGGCACCCGGGAAGGTCGCGGTGACGACCACGGTCGGCGGCGTGATCTGCGGATAGCGGGCGATCGGCAGCGCGGTCATCGCCACGCCGCCGGCCAGGGTGATCAGGATCGCGATGACCGTCGCGAAGATCGGCCGATCGATGAAGAAATTGATCATGACGCGGCTGCCGGCTTGGCATCGGCCGCGGCTGGCTTGTCACCACCGGCAGCGGGCGGCTCCTTGCCCGAACCGTTCGCGGTGCCATTCACCGGCGCATCGGCAGTGGCTGGCTCCTTGATCGCCACGGTGACGCCCTGCTTCAGTTTCTGCATGCCGTCGATGACCACCGCGTCGCCGGCCTTGAGACCGTCATGGATGATCACGTCCTGCTCGACTCTCGGCCCGAGCACGACGTCGCGCTGGGCCGCCTTTTTCTCGCCATCGATCACCCAGACGAAGTTCTTGCCCTGGAACTCCTGCAGCGCGCGTTGCGGCACGACGATGGCACCGGTCAGGTGCTGGGTGGTGACGCGCACCCGGGCGAACTGATTGGCACGCAACAGCTGGTCCGGGTTCGGCACTTCGAGCCGCACTTTCAAGGTGCCGGTGGTGTTGTCGACCGCGGCATCGATGAAATTCATCTTGCCGGGGTGCGGATAGATCGAGTTGTCGACCAGCAGCACCCGGAAAGCGCGCTCGGACTTTGCGCTCTGATTCAGCGCACCGCCCAGTTCACGCTGGATCTCCAGCACCCGCGCTTCGCTGATCGCGAAGTTCACGTACATCGGATCGGTGGAATAGACCGTACTGAGCAAGGTCGTGTAGGCCGTGACCAGGCCGCCCACCTTGAGCTGCGCACGTCCGATGACGCCATCGATCGGCGAGACCACGCGGGTGTAGCCGAGATTCAGCTCGGCGGTCTGCAGCGAAGCCCCGGCCGCTTCGACTTGAGCGCGCGCCGAATCATGGCGGGCGATTGCGGCATCGAGTTCCTGCTGGCTGACCGCGTCGATCGTCGACAGCGGCCGCACGCGGGCGAGATCGCGATCGGACTGATCGAGCGCCGCCTGCGCCAGCGCCAGGGCCGCCTTCGCCTGCGAAACGGCAGCCGCGTAAGGCTGGGCATCGATGACGAACAGCAGCTGGCCCTTCTTCACCTTCGAGCCTTCGACAACCCCCTGGGTTTCCAGCAGGCCACCGACTCTGGGACGAATCTCGACCTCGTTCAGCGCTTCGGTCTGGGCAACGTAATCGGCGGTGACATCGATCGCGCGCGGCGCGATGGTCTGCACGACGACCTGTGGCGCAGCAGGCGCCGGTGGGGCTTTGGATCCTGAGCAGGCGGCGCTCAGCAACACCGTCAGCATGGCGGCCGACTTCAGCGGGAAAGACTTGTTCATGACAGCTCCAGAAAACCGGGGGCGTCGGACACCATCAACAGCCGGACATCCGATCCAGTGCGCGCAGCATATCTTGCCTAGCTGGCTATATGCTAGCTTGCTAACTATCTATTACACTCCTGTCATGAACGACATCCAGGAATTCGTGCAACTGCTGCGGACGGTGCCGCGCGACTGGCGCGCAGTGATCGATCGCCGCCTTGCACCGCTGGGATTGTCGCAGGCGAAATGGATGCCGCTGTTGTATCTGATGCGCGCCGACGGCCCGCCGATCCAGACCGAAATCGCCAAGCATCTGGAGATCGAATCGCCCACTCTGGTGCGCCTGCTCGATCGCCTGGCCGCCGATGGCTGGATCGAGCGCAAGGCCTGTCCCGGTGATCGCCGCGCTCGCCACATTCATCTGACGCCGCGTGCCAAGGCTGTCTGCACGGAAATCCAGACCATCGTCATGGACGTACGACAGCAGCTGCTGAAAGACGTTTCGCAGGCCGAGCTGACGCGCTGCATCGGGCTGCTGCGCCGGATCAACCTGGCCTCGCAAGCGATGGTGGCCAGCGACGAGGAGCAGCTTCCCACTGCCCTCGCCGCGCCGATGCCGACGGCTCCAAAGGCTCAGCGCAAGCGTTCCAACGTCTGAAGCAATCCGCCACTGACGGCGGACGGTTAAAATCGCCATCCCGATCCAGCCCCCGCGCCAGCCATGACCGCCCCGAGCCACGCCAGCACCACCGCCATCCGGCAGGAAGACCTGATCCAGAGCGTCGCCGACGCGCTGCAGTACATCTCGTACTACCACCCAGTCGACTACATCAAGAACTTGGCCGCCGCCTACGAGCGCGAGCAGTCGCCGGCTGCCAAGGACGCGATTGCCCAGATCCTGATCAATTCGCGGCTCTGCGCCGAAGGCCATCGGCCGATCTGCCAGGACACCGGCATCGTCACGGTCTTTCTCAAGATCGGCATGAACATCAGCTGGCCGGATGCGACGATGGGTGTGGAGGACATGGTCAACGAAGGCGTGCGCCGCGCCTACAACCACCCGGACAACAAGCTGCGCGCCTCGGTGCTCGCCGATCCGGCGTTCGGCCGCCGCAACACCAAGGACAACACGCCGGCGGTGGTCAACGTCAGCATCGTCCAGGGCCATGAAGTGGAAGTGACGGTCGCTGCCAAGGGCGGCGGCTCGGAAGCGAAATCGAAGTTCGCGATGCTCAATCCATCGGATTCGATCGTCGACTGGGTGCTGAAGACGGTGCCGACGATGGGCGCCGGCTGGTGCCCGCCGGGCATGCTCGGCATCGGCATCGGCGGCACCGCCGAAAAGGCGATGCTGCTGGCCAAGGAATCGCTGATGGAGCCGATCGACATGCCGGAGCTGAAGGCTCGCGGCGCAGCCAAAGAACCATTGACCAAGCTTGAAGAGCTGCGCATCGAGCTGTTCGACAAGGTCAACGCGCTCGGCATCGGCGCACAAGGTCTCGGCGGCCTGACCACAGTGCTCGACGTCAAGATCTTCGACTACCCGACCCACGCCGCGAACCTGCCGGTAGCGATCATTCCGAACTGCGCGGCGACCCGTCACGCCCATTTCGTGCTCGACGGTTCCGGCCCGGTCTCGCTCGATCCGCCGAGCCTCGAAGACTGGCCGAAACTGACCTATTCGCCGGCCGGCGCCCGTCGCGTCAATCTCGATACCGTCACCCGCGAAGAAGTAGCCAGCTGGAAGCCGGGCGAAGTGGTTCTGCTCAACGGCAAGCTGCTGACCGGCCGCGACGCCGCCCACAAGCGGATGATCGACATGCTCAACCGCGGCGAGAAGCTGCCGGTCGACTTCACCAATCGCTTCATCTATTACGTCGGCCCGGTCGACCCGATCCGTGATGAAGTCGTCGGCCCGGCTGGCCCGACCACCGCCACGCGCATGGACAAGTTCACCCGCCAGATGCTGGAAACCACCGGTCTGCTCGGCATGGTCGGCAAAAGCGAGCGCGGCCAGATCGCGATCGACGCGATCAAGGACAACAAGGCCGTCTATCTGATGGCGGTCGGCGGCGCGGCCTATCTCGTCTCGAAAGCGATCAAGGCCTCGAAAGTCATGGCCTTCGAAGACCTCGGCATGGAAGCGATCTACGAGTTCACCGTCAAGGACATGCCGGTGACGGTAGCGGTCGATTCCGCCGGTACTTCGGTGCACGAGACCGGGCCGAAGATCTGGAAGGAGCGAATTTCTGGGATCGCCGGCATTCCGGTGGTCATCGCGTAAGCAGACCCAACGAAAACAGCGGCGTTCGATTGCTCGAACGCCGCTGCAAGGTTTCAATCCTGAAGCCGCCCGGCTGACACCGGGCGGCTTTTTCGTTGCCTCAGAACAAGGCTTCCGGCATTTCCATCAGCGAGGAAGCGCCCGAACGGATCTGCTTCAGGTTCATCGCCGTTTCCGGCAGCATTTTCTGGAAGTAGAAGCGCGCGGTAATCAGCTTGGACTTGTAAAAGTCACCCTGATCCTGCTTGTCCAGCGCGATCTTCGCCATGCGGGTCCAGAAGTAGGCGTAAACGAGATGGCCGACGAGGTGCATGTACGGCACCGAAGCGGCGCCCACTTCATCGGCGTTCTTCATCGCCTTCTGGCCGATTTCCATCGTCACCTTCTGCACTTCCTGGCCCAGTTCGCCGAGCGGCTTGATGAATTCGGCCATCGCTTCATTGCCGCTTTCAGCCTTGACCAGGTCGGACACCATCTTGCCGAACTTCATCAGCTTGGCGCCCATGTCGCTGAGCACCTTGCGGCCGAGCAGATCGAGCGCCTGGATGCCGTTGGTACCCTCGTAGATCATGTTGATGCGGGCATCGCGGACGTACTGCTCCATGCCCCATTCCTTGATGTAGCCGTGGCCGCCGAAGATCTGCATGCCGAGAGTGGTCGAGACATAGCTCTGCTCGGTGATGAAGCCCTTGACGATCGGCGTCAGCAGCGCCATCAGGTCGGCGGATTCCTTGCGAACCTTTTCATCCGGGTGGTAGTGCTCCTTGTCGAGCTGCAGGCCGGACCAGTAGGTGAACGCGCGCGCGCCTTCCACGTGGGCCTTCTGGGTCAGCAGCATGCGCCGCACGTCCGGGTGGACGATGATCGGATCGGCCGCCTTGTCCGGCGCCTTCGGGCCGGTCAGCGAACGCATCTGGATACGATCCTTCGCATAGGCCAGCGAGTTCTGGTACGCCACTTCGGCCAGACCCAGCGACTGCATGCCGACGCCGAGACGGGCGCCGTTCATCATCACGAACATGGCGTTCAGGCCCTTGTTCGCTTCGCCGACCAGCCAGCCGGTGGCGCCGTCGAGGTTGATCACGCAAGTGGCATTGCCGTGAATGCCCATCTTGTGTTCCAGCGCGCCGCACTTGACGCCGTTGCGGGCGCCGAGCGAGCCATCCGCGTTCGGGATGAACTTCGGCACGACGAACAGCGAGATGCCCTTGGTGCCGACCGGTGCGTCGGGCAGACGGGCGAGCACGAGATGGACGATGTTTTCGGCGAGATCATGCTCACCGGCCGAGATGAAGATCTTCTGGCCGCTGATCGCATAGCTGCCGTCGCCGTTCGGCTCGGCCTTCGAACGCAGCATGCCGAGATCGGTACCGCAATGGCTTTCGGTCAGGCACATGGTGCCGGTCCAGTGGCCGGAGACGATCTTCGGCAGATACAGCGCTTTCAGCTCGGGCGTGCCGTGCACGCGGAGTGCGGCGTAGGCGCCGTGAGTCAGGCCCGGATACATCGTCCAGGCCTGGTTCGCCGAGTTGAGCATTTCGTACAGCACGTTGTTGACCACTTCCGGCAGGCCCTGGCCGCCGAATTCCGGATCACAGGCCAGTGCCGGCCAGCCCGCGTCGACATACGACGCATAGGCTTCCTTGAAACCGTTCGGGGCCTTGACCACGCCGCTGGCCTTGTCGAGCTGGCAGCCTTCCTCGTCACCGCTCTGGTTCAGCGGGAAGATCACTTCGCTGGCGAACTTGCCGGCTTCCTCGGCGATCGAGTTGATCGTGTCGCCATCGAGTTCGGCGTGCTGCGGCATCGACTTCAGTTCGGCTTCGACGCCGAGCAACTCATGAAGGACGAACTGCATGTCGCGCAACGGGGCGTTGTACTGACCCATGAGGCTTCTCCAGATTGAATGCCAGCTGATTGAGAGGTTGTTGCACTGCATCCATACGGCGCAGTACGGAAAATCTGCGCGGATTATGGCAAGACAAAATCGAATCGGCTAGCCGCTTGTCGGACGAGGCGACGAATGGTGTACG
This sequence comes from Nevskia ramosa DSM 11499, assembly GCF_000420645.1. Lineage (NCBI taxonomy): Bacteria > Pseudomonadati > Pseudomonadota > Gammaproteobacteria > Nevskiales > Nevskiaceae > Nevskia > Nevskia ramosa. The sequence continues at coordinate 203,366 of NZ_ATVI01000007.1, forward strand.
ACTGTTGCGATACGGTCGTCGGAACGCAGGCGTTCCGCGCTTGGTTGCGCTGGGAGTGAACCGTGAGGAGAACGAAATTCCCTTTGGAATTGAAGACTTGGGCGATCGACGCCGATTCGATTCCGGATCGGAACCGAGAACAGCAGTTGCTCAGCGGCGCGAGTCGCGTAATGCCTGCTGTTCGATCTTGGTCAGCGCTACGCGATTGCGGAGATAGGCTGGAACCAGCCGCGCGGCGTCTGTACCCTGCCCGGCTGCCAACTGCGGAGCGGCAATGGCAAACGCCGCAGCGGCGTGCGGCAGAGCATCCGGAACGATCATCAGAGGTGCCGTCGTCAAGGCCGCCAGCAGCGCATCGCGATGCGCGCCCCAACCCGTGCCGATGGCGAGATACGAATCCGCCACCGGTGCCGCGATCGCGGAAGCCGGGCCCACCGTCTCGTCAGCCAGCGCTTGCGCCACGCCATCGACCAGCCGATAGGCGCCGAAATAGACCTCGTCCATCCGGGCATCGATCGCCGCAAGCGCGCGCGCCTCAGGTTGTTCGATCAAGGCGCGCTGCGCCAGCATCGCCAGCGAAGTCACGCCGATCACCGGTCGATCCAGACCCAGCGCCAGGCCCTTCACATAGCTGACGCCAATTCGCACGCCGGCAAAGCTGCCGGGACCGATGCCGCAGACCAGGCCATCGAGCTGGCGCAGGCTCAAGCCGGCTTCGGCCAGCAGTTGCGGCACCAGCAGCGGCAGGCGTGTCGAGTGTTCGCGGCCAGCGACTTCAAAGCGCTCGGTAATCTCGCCGTTCAACAGCAGCGCAACGGAAAGTCCTTCGGTCGCCGTATCGATCGAGAGCAGCTTCATGCAGCGAGCTCCTCGCGCAACCAGTCGCAAACCTTGGCGCGATCAGTCAGCACCGGCATCGGCGGCAGGCTCGCCAGCACTCGCTTGCCGTAGCTCTTGCCGCGAATGCGCGGATCGCAGAGCACGATCAGGCCGCGATCGGAAGGATCGCGGATCAGCCGGCCGACACCCTGACGCAAGCTGGTGATCGCGCGCGGCAACTGCAGTTCGTTGAACGGATTGCCGCCGCGTTCGCGGATCAGCTTGATGCGCGCCTCGAACACCGGATCGCCCTGCTGGCCGAACGGCAGCTTGTCGATCGCGACCAGCCGCAGCGCCGCACCTTTCACGTCGACGCCTTCCCAGAAACTCGCAGTGGCCACCAGCACGGCATTGCCGGCTTTCGCGAAGCGATCGATCAGCGCCGCCTTGCCTTCCTCGCCCTGCACCAGCAGCGGAAATGCCAGCGACGCGCGCAGGCGTTCGGCGATGCGATCCATCGCCCGATAGCTGGTGCACAGCACGAAGGCGCCGCCGCCGCTGGCTTCGATCAGCGGCACCAGCGCTTCGGCGACGCGGTCCGGGTAGTCGGGATCATTCGGGTCCGGCAAGCCCGGCGGCAGGTACAGGCGCGCCTGTTCGGCGTAGTCGAAGGGGCTGTCGAGACGCAGCGTCTCAGCGTCATCAAGGCCCAGGGTCGCGGTGAAATGCGAGAAATCCTGGTTGGCGGCGATGGTCGCCGAGGTGAAGATCCAGGCGCCGGGATAGGTCGCCATGAAACGCTTGAAGCCTTCGATCGGTTCGATCGGCGCGGCGTGCAACGCCCCACCCCGGCCGACCGCTTCCGCCCAGCGCACCAGCCCGAGAGCGGCGTTGCCGGCGACCTTGTCGAGCGTGTTGGCCATCGTCGTCGCGCGCCCGGCGCAATGGGTGAGGCCGGTGGAACGATCGGCAACCGCCTGCAGACAGTCGCGGCATTCGTCGAGCGCCGTCCGCACCGCGCCAATGGCAGAAGCCGCGCCGGCACGCGTGGAGAAATCGTCCAGCGACAGACGTCCGCCGAGTTCGCTGAACGGCCGCTCCAGTTCGATCGTCGCCAGCGCCAGTTGATCGAGCGCTTCGTTGAGACGCGGCATGTCGCGGAACGCTTGGATTTCGACCGCGATGTCGCGGGACAGATCGGACAGCTGCCGCGTCGATACCCGTTCGCCGAAGAACTGGGTGGCCAGTTCCGGCAGCTGATGCGCTTCGTCGATGACGATCGCGTCGGCACCGGGCAGCACGCCGAAGCCTTCTTCCTTGAGTCGGAAATCGGCGAACAGCAGATGGTGGTTGACGACCACCAGATCGGCCGCCTGGGCCGCGCGGCGCGCCTTGACCACGTGGCATTCGGCGAAATCGGGGCATTTGCCGCCGAGGCAGTTATCGGCCGTCGAGGTCACCAGCGGCAGCAGCTGATCATCGGCGATGGCCGGCGGCAGCTCGGAGATTTCACCGCTGTCGGTGCGGATCGCCCAATCGTCGATGTAGGTCAACTTGTCACGACGCACGCGGCTGCGCGGATCGATCACCGCCTTGCGCATCCGGTAGATGCACAGATAGTTCGAGCGCCCTTTCAGCAGGCTCACTCTCACCGGCAGGCCGAGCGCGTCGCGGACTTTCGGCAGATCGCGGAAGAACAGTTGATCCTGCAGGTTCTTGGTGCCGGTGGACACCACGACTCGACGGCCGCTGGCGAGCGCCGGCACCAGATAAGCGTAGGTCTTGCCTGTGCCGGTGCCGGCTTCGACGACCAGCCGGCTGCGTTCGGCGATCGCCTGTTCGACGGCCGCGGCCATCGTCTGCTGCTGGATGCGCGGCGCGAATCCGGGCAGCGAGCGCGCAAACGGACCTTGCTCGCCGAGCAGTTCGGCCGCGTTCACGGTACCGCGGAGGCTGCCGCCGGCATGGCGCCGCCGCCACCGCTGGCAGCAAGTGCGCTGCCGATTTCGTCGGCGCGAGTCCGCGCCGCCTGTGCAGCCGGCGTGTTGCCGTAGACCGCGAGCGCCGAAGCGATCACCCGCCAGTTACCGAGTTCCAGCCAGGGATTGCCACGCGCCAGGCTATTCGACTTGCGGGCCGCACTTTCAGCCTGCTCGACGTTGTGCAGCGCCAGATGGGTTTCGGCCATCGCCTGCCAGACGAAAGCATTCTTCGGCTCGATACGCAGCGCCCGTTCGTACTGGCCGAGCGCGTCCTGAGGACGGCTGGCGCTACGGAAGTTCTGCGCCTGCTTGGCCAGCGCCAGTACTGCAGGACCCGTGCCGGCCGCAGCCAGCGTCTTCGGGAAGCTCTCGGCCGACGGCTGCTGGCGGACCGGCGGTTGGGTCGGTTGCAGCGGCGGAATGGTTTCGGCTGGCGCCGTCGTCGGCGGCAACGCTGGTGGCTGGGTCTGCTGAGTGGACTCCTGCCGCGTCGGCACCGTTGGCTGCGCCACGCAGGCGGCCAGCAAGGCGACGGCCATCAGCGCAACAGGTGTCAGCACACGGGGCTTGCGGGCCGCCGTGACAGTCGAAAACGGGGTCATCGGAAGATGTCTTTCAGCCAATCCAGTGGCGAGGATTGTCCCGCATTCGCGCAGGGCGCGTAATCCTTCGGCAGCGCGCCGCTGAGGAACGGCACCGTCACCTGGGCGGCGCAGCCAGCGTCGGCAAGCAAGCCGGTGACCGGATCGATCTGCGCTTCTTCGACACCGGCCGGCGGTGTCAGATCAATGCCGCGCGCATCGAGATCGCGCATCAGCCGGCCCCAGATGCGCAGCGCGCCGGCGGCGCCATCGAGGCCCACCGGCTTGTTGTCGTCGCGGCCGACCCAGACCACGGCGACCCGGTCGCTGCCGAAACCGGCGAACCAGGAATCTCGCGCGTCATCGGTGGTGCCGGTCTTGCCAGCGAATTTCTGGCCGGCAGGCAGTACCGACACCGCCCAGCGCCCGGTGCCGAATTCGATGACTTTCTGCATCGCCCAGGTGGTGAGATAGACCGGCCCTTCGGGCAAGGTCTGCTTGAGCTGGAAGCTGTAACGCGACAGCGGCTGGCCTTCCTTGGTCATCACCTCGCGGATCGCCAGCAGCGGCGTCAGATAGCCGCTGGCGGCAAGCGTCGAATAGATCTGCGCGACGTCGAGCGGTGATGCGTTGATTGCACCGAGAAACATCGACGGCAGCCGCGGCGGGCCTTGCAGACCAGCCGCTTCGATCAGGTCATGGACGCGGTCGACGCCGATATCCAGGCCGATGCGCACCGTTGGCAGGTTGTAGCTCTTGGCCAGCGCCACATGTAGCGGCACATTGCCGTGCAACTGGCGGTCGTAATTCTTCGGCGCCCAGTGGCTGCCATTCAGCATCTTCAGATCGATCGGTTCGTCGGCGATCGTGCTGTACAGGTTGTAGCGGCCCGGATCGGCCAGCGCCGCCAGATAGACGAAGGGCTTGGCCAGCGAGCCAATCGGGCGCTGGGAATCGAGCGCGCGATTGAAACCGGGATAGCGGACATTGCGATCGCCGACCATCGCCAGCACTTCGCCGCCTTCGACGCTGGTGACCACACCAGCCGCCTGCAGAGTGCCCGGCTTCAGCTGACGGTTCTTTTCGAGATCCGGCAGGTCGGCAATGATCCGCGCCTCCAGCCGTTCCTGGGCGCGTGGATCGAGCGTGGTGAAGATGCGCAGGCCTTCGCTGCCCAGGTCTTCCTCGCGGTACAGGCCTTTGATCTGGCGACGCACCAGGTCGATGAACGCCGGGTAACGCTCGACGCCGCCGGCCACGCTGTTCAGCACGCCGAGCGGCGTCAGCGCTTCGGCTTCGCGCTCGTCGTCGCGGATCAGGCCGCCGTCTTCCATCAACTGCAGCACCAGATCGCGGCGATCCTTGACCCGCTCCGGTGACTTGCGCGGGTTGTAGACCGTCGGCCCCTTGGCGATGCCGACCAGCAGCGCGATCTCGGCCGGGCGCAATTCGTTCAGCGGCTTGTTGAAGTAGAACTGGCTGGCCAGACCGAAGCCGTGGATCGCTCGCGAACCGTCCTGGCCGAGCCAGACCTCGTTCAGATAAGCCTCAAGAATGTCGTTCTTGGAAACATGGCGTTCGAGCAGGATCGCCATCAGCGCTTCGTTGATCTTTCGGCCGTAGCTCTGTTCGTTGGACAGGAACAGGTTCTTGATCAACTGCTGGGTGAGGGTCGAACCGCCCTGCTTTCTGCTGCCACTGCTGAACAGATTGCTGAACGCCGCGCGCAGGATGCCTTTCGGGCTGACGCCGAAGTGATCGGCGAAGGCGCGATCCTCGACTCGAATCAAGGTCGCCGGCAGCAGCGGCGGCACTTCCGACAGCTTGACCAGCACCCGATCCTCACCGCTGTGGCTCGGATAGATGCTGCCGATCAGCATCGGATCCAGCCGCAGCAGATCGATGGACGCATCGCTGCCCATCGCCCGCAAGCTGGTCAGGCTGCTGGCGTCGCTTTTCACGGCCAGGCGCATCTCCGGCTGCACGCCATCCCAGAATGCGAAGGCCCGGGTATCGACACGCAACTCACTGCCGCTTACCGCAAAAGTGCCCGGCCCGGTCAGCTCGTCGCTGGCCCGATAACCGAGCCGTTCAAGCTCGCGGCGGAGTTCGGTGATGCTGATTCGTGCGCCGGGATAGAGCTCAAGCGGCGAGGCATAGACCTGCGCAGGCAACACCCAGCGCACGCCGGCGTAGCGGGCGCGCACGTCCTGATCGAGCCTGACCAGCCAGAACGAAAGTCCGAGCAGGCCGACGCTGAACGAGATCGCCAGGCCGATCAACAGCCAGCGCAGGAGCGGAGATTTGATGCGAATCATGAACCGCGAATGGTAACGGCTTTCCCGGCAGATCGCCGTTCCCGCACAGCCTCTGCCGCTTCAGGATCGCCGGCGACTGCGGACGGACAAGGTCTGCAGTCAGCCTTCCGAATCAGCTACGCGCCTCGCGTTCCATCGCTTCGAGGCCAAGATGACGGACGTCCTTGCCCTTGACGAAGTAGATGACGTATTCGGCGATGTTGCGAGCGTGATCGCCGATCCGCTCCAGCGCGCGCACCGACCAGATCACGTCGAGCACCCGGCGGATGGTGCGCGGGTCTTCCATCATGAAGGTGATGCACTGGCGCAGCAGCGCCTCATATTCGCGGTCCACCGCAACATCTTCCTGGGCCACGGCGAGGGCGGCGTCGACATCCATGCGCGCGAAGGCATCCAGCGCATCACGGACCATCTGCGAGACGTGACGCGACAGGTGGCCGACCTCGACCAGCGGTGCCGGCGAGCGCTCGTGCTGACCCAGATCGATCGCCATGCGGGCGATCTTCGAGGCTTCATCGCCGATCCGTTCGAGATCGGTGATGGTCTTGATCACGGCGTAGACCAGACGCAGATCTCCGGCCGTTGGCTGGCGGCGAGCCAGAATGCCGCTGCATTCCTCGTCGATCTGCACTTCGAGCTGATTGACGCGGATATCGTTGCGCCTGACTTCATCGGCGAGTTCGCTGTCGGCTTCGATCAGCGCCCGCGTGGCATCGACGATCTGCTGTTCGACGAGCCCGCCCATCGCCAGCACGCGCTGACGGACATCCTCCAGTTCGGAGTTGTACTGGCTGGAGATGTGCGACTTGTAGGAAGGCGTGTTCATGAGCGCTGTGAGAGTCCGGATTCAAAGGTGTTGCCTGCTTTAGTCTAGCGGGCATTGCGCCGGACGAGGACCGGACGCTGACGATCGCTTGCCGGCAGGATCAAGAACGGCCGCGCAAGCCTTATCACTTGCGCGGCCGTCATCTCTCGCTGCAACCGATCTCAGAACGCGATCTGCATGCGGACGTTACTGGAGTGCGTGAGGTCGTCGCTGACCTCGCGGCAACCACCGTCGTGCAGATTGAACATCGGAGGTGTCAATGGAGTGACGGATCAGAACGCCAGCTGGACGCGCGCGTTGTACGAGCTGGTGTTGTCGCCAGTCACGTTATTGTCACCGCGGATGTAATTGAACATGAAGCGCACGGCCGGATTGACGTAGTAGTTGGCACCGACGGTGTACTGCTGGACATAGCAGCCTTCGCCAGTCCGGGACGGAGCGGCAGTGGGGTAGGCGCTGTTGCAGACGCCGTCACCCGCTGAACGATCCTGGTTGAGGATCTTGTCGTACCGGGCGACCAGTTCGACGGCGCCAATCGGGCTGTTGACCTTCGGCGAGCCGAAAGTGCCGCGATCCTTCTTGTAGGTCTTCGTCTCGCCGGTCAGGAACACGCTGCCCTGGACGGTGACTGCTTCGATGCGGTCGATCGTGCGGCCGTCCGCCTGGACCGCCGTGTCTTCCCAACGGGTCTCGGCATATTCCGACTGCAGGAACACCGGGCCGTACGTACCGGCCAGTTCGACGCCCCAGAAGGTTTCCGACGAGCCACTGGCGCCGCCGATGACCTGGGTCGGGCCGAGCACCTGGGTCGCGCTGTTGCGACCCGCATAGGTCACCGAGCCCGGCGCGACGGTTTCGTTGCCACCCTTGCCGAAGTCATCGATACCACCCCAGGCACCGAGATGGAGCTTCATGTCGTTGGCGTCGTAGGCGAGCCAGGTCAGACGCTCCGAAGTACCGAAGCCCTGGCCGGCATTGTTGCCCAGCGGATGCGCCGCATCGTAGACCGAGGCCTGGGCCAGGAAGAAGCCGAAGTCCGTGTTGATCGGGCGCTTGTAGAAAACGCCCGGCTGGTACTGACGATTGCCGCCGGCGAGCAGGGAGTTGGTCAGCATCGGACGCTCCATCAGCAGGATTTCGTTCGAGCTGGTCAGTTCTTCGATCGAGCGGAACGGCTTGTGTTGGCCGATGATCAGATCGCCGCCGAACACCTGGTGGCTGACCCACATTTCGCGGATCGAATTCGGCGACTGGCCGGCCGTGAAGTCGTTCTCGAACTTGAACCGCCAGTCATACAGCTTGCCGGTCAGGGTCAGGTAGGAACGGCGGACATAGACGCCGCTGGTCGTGGCGTTGGCGGTGTTGGTGGGAATTTCCTCGATCTTGCCTTCGTCGAACAACACGCCGTCAAGCTGAATGCGGCCACCGATGCCGAATTCGAACTTGCCGTCCGCGGTCTTGATCTTCAAACCACCGCTGGTGGTCGCGTCGTCCGCGCTGGCAACGCTGGCGGCGGTGGCGCCGATAAGGAAAATCGCGGCTGCATGCTGGAGCAGTTTGTTCACTAAAGGACTCTCGAAGGGTGGCGGGAAGTTCTCCAGCTCCCGCCTCGAATCGTCCTGAGGCGCGAACTGGAATCTGCAAATCGTCGTTATAACGATGTGCAGATTTTGTCGACGCCGGCATTCTTGAATCCTTCGATTTCGGTTTGATGACGGAATTGTGACATTCACGTGACAAGCCAGCCGAAGGCCGAACTTATTGTTTCATTTCAATGATTTTGATATGACAGCAACGGCCCGGATCGGGCCGGGAACGCGATCAGCCGACGCTGTTTCGCAGTTCCTGACGGTTGACACCGTCGTGCACGCGATGCACGGGAAAATGACAAGTGAAGGTGCTGCCAACGCCCACTTCGCTGTCGATGGTCATCCGCCCTTCGAGATGCTCGATCGCATGCTTGACGATCGACAGGCCGAGGCCGGTGCCACCGCTGGCCCGCGAGCGACCGATGTCGACGCGATAGAAGCGCTCGGTGATCCGTGGCAGATCCTTCTCCTCGATACCGATGCCGGTATCGGCCACCTGGAACTGCGCACCCTGGTCGTCACCGCTCCAGCGCACGCTGATGATTCCCTTCTCGGGCGTGTAGTGAACCGCATTCGAGACCAAGTTGGTGAAGATGCTCTGCGTCTCCGCCTCACGGCCGTAGAGCCGCAAAGCGGGCTGGATGTCGAACTCGATGCGATGCTTGCCCTGGGACAGGCTGCGTGCTTCCTGTTCGACCCGGGCCAGCATCCGTGGCACGTCGAGCACGTCCTGCCGGGTGTTGATCAGATCCGACTCCAGCCGCGCCAGCTTCAGCAGATCGCCGATCAACGCTTCCATGCGCGTGGCCTGGGCGCGCATCTCGGCGATCGGCGTGCGCCATTCGAACAGCGAGCCGCCGGTATGGCAGTCCGGCTCCATGACATCGAGATAGCCACGCAACACGGTCAGCGGCGTGCGCAATTCATGGGAGGCATTGGCGACGAAATCACGGCGTGCGGTTTCCAGACGCCGCACGTCCGAAACATCGCGGACGATCATCAGGCGCTGGCCGTTGCCATAGGGGATGATCCGGAACGACAGCATCGTGCCGCTGTTGACCGGTGATTCGCATTCGACTTCGCCGCTGTAATCGTCGCGCGAAAAGTATTCGGTGAACGCCGGCTTGCGAACCAGATTGGCGATGCGCAGCCCCACGTCCTGCTGCACACGCAGGCCGAGCAGCGCCTGCGCCGCCGGATTGAACCAGACGATTTCGCCAGACGAGCCGAGCACGACGGCGCCATCCGGCAAGGCTTCGGTGGATGCCTGGAACTCGGACAGGATCGCCGCCAGGCGGCGTTTGCGCTTGCGGTTGCGCTTCTGCAGATTCAGCAAGCCATCGAACACCTCACCCCAGGTGCCTCCGGCAATCGGCAGTTCGGTCTGCTTCGGACTGGCGAACCAGACTCGCAGCCGGACCAAGTAGCGCAGATGCGCCAGCAGGCTGACCGTCAGTGCCAGCACCACCGCCTGCCAGCCGAGACCGACGAACGAACCGAGCAGGCCGACAGCGCCGATCTTCAGTGCGGTGTAGAAAAGCTCGCGCATCAACTCCAGGCTAGGCAGCCAAGCCCTAGACATCATTCACACCGGTTCCGAAAACTCATGCCTGTTCGGAGAACCGATAACCGGTGCCGCGCACCGTCTGGATCATGCCGTCGTAGCCATGCGGTTCCAGCGCCTTGCGCAGACGACGGATATGCACGTCGACCGTGCGTTCCTCGACATAGACGCTCTGGCCCCAGACCCGATCCAGCACCTGTTCGCGGGTGTAGACGCGTTCCGGATGGCTGATGAAGAAATGCAGCAGGCGGTACTCGGTCGGCCCCAGCTTCACCGGCTCGCCCTTCGCAGTGACCCGCTGGCTGGCGGCGTCAACCTGCAGCCCGCCTATGGCCAGCCGTTCTTCTTCACCGCCGGGCATGGTCCGGCGCATCACCGCATTGATGCGGGCGATCAGTTCCGGGAACGAGAACGGCTTCGACACGTAATCGTCGCAACCGATGTTCAGGCCGCGGATCTTGTCTTCTTCTTCGGCGCGCGCGGTGACCATGATCACCGGCAGGTCCTTGGTCTGCGCCGCCGACTTCAACTCGCGGGCGTACTCGACGCCAGAAACGCCCGGCATCATCCAGTCGAGCAGAATCAGATCGGGGCGTTCTTCGGCGATGCGAAGACGTGCACTGGGCACATCCTGAGCGACGCTGACCCGGAAATCACCACGCTCCAGCGCGAAGCGGAGCATGTCTCGGATCGAGGCTTCATCCTCGATCACCAGAATCTTCTTGTTTTGCATCCCCATCCTTCGATTAAACGTCACACAACATGCTGGAAGCAATATGTGACAGCCGTTTGACAGTCGAAGAAAAAGGCATCAGGAACCGTATTTTACGACTCGTGACGAGGTTTTACAGCTTGCGAACGACCACACTGCCCGCCGAATAGCCGGCGCCGAACGCGCAAAGCACGCCGACATCGCCCGGCTTCAAGTCCGCGTGATACTTGTGGAAGGCGATCACCGAGCCGGCCGAGGACGTATTCGCGTACTCGTCGAGAATGATCGGCGCTTCCTCGATGCTCGGCTCGCGGCCGAGCACCTTCTTGGCGATCAGCTGATTCATGCTCAGGTTGGCCTGATGCAGCCAGAAGCGCTTGACCGAGTTCGGCTCGATGCCGAGATCGGTCAGATGCGACACCAGCAGCTCGGCGACCATCGGCACCACTTCCTTGAACACCTTGCGGCCTTCCTGGTTGAACAGCACATCGTTCCAGGGCCGGGACGGCTCCTCGGAACGGTTCAGAAAGCCGAAGTTGTTGCGGATGTTGTTCGAGAACTGGGTCTGCAATCGGGTACCGAGCACTTCGAAGCGGTGTTCGCCGGTCGCGGTTTCCAGCGGTTCGACGACCAGCGCCGTGGCGGCGTCACCGAAGATGAAATGACAGTCACGATTGCGGAAATTCAGATGGCCCGTGCAGATTTCCGGGCTGACCACCAGCGCCGCGCGCGCCGAACCGCGGCTGACCGCGTCGACCGCCGTCTGCACGCCGAACGCTGCCGAGGCGCAGGCGACGTTCATGTCGTAACCGTAACCACCGGCGCCGAGGAAGTGCTGCAGTTCCACCGCCATCGCCGGATACGGGCGCTGCATGTTCGAGCAGGCAACCAGGATCGCGTCGATATCGGCCGCCGTCCGCCCGGCATTGGCCAGCGCCTGTTTCGCTGCTACCAGGCCCATCTCGACCATCAGCGAGGGCTCGTCGTTGCCACGCACGCGAATCTGCGGATGCATGATTTCAGGATCGATGACGCCGGCCTTGTCGACCGTGTAGCGCGCCTTGATGCCGGAAGCCTTGAAGATGAATTCGCTCGACGACGGTGCCAGCGCGGCAACCGTGCCGGCGGCAATCGCATCGGCGTGCTCGGCGTTGTAGCGGTCGACATAGGCATTGAACGCGATCACCAGCTCGTCGTTCGATACGGACTCGGCCGGGGTGAACAGGCCGCTGCCGCTGATGCAGACTTTCTTCATCGAATCGCTACCCCTCCAGGGGATTGCTCGGGTGTCGTCAGAACGGGCAGTTTAACGCTTGTTCGATTCTGGTCTGAAGACCTTAGCGTGGGCCTTTCCACCCAGCGCCGGTCATCGCGTCATCGATGCAGCGAACCACGGCGCGCTCACCGCGGAAGGTCAGATGCGCGCCGTGATACCAGTGCACTTCACGTTGCCAGTGCGCGGCCAGTTTCAGCGGCTGCCCCGGCGGCACGATGCGATCGGCACTGCCGGCGAACAGATGCAGGCGCTCGGCCGGCAGCTTCGGCGGCAAGGTCAGCGGCGACACCAGATGCAGCAGGCGCTGATAGCGTTCGCGGCTCAGGCCTTCGGCCTCGAAGTAGGTCCGCAGCTGAGGCGGTACGTGTTGCCAGAGCACCGAGGCGAAATCGGCGACCGGAATGCCGGCGACGACGAAATCCAGCCCCGGTTCATGCGTCGCCAGCAGTGCTGCGTTGTACCCACCGAGGCTGTAGCCGAGCACGCCGATCCGCGCATTCGGCTCCTGCGCACGAATCCAGGCGATGGTGCGACGCAAGTCCCAGAGCGCCTGGGTCTGCGCGAACAGCAGGTCGAGCGGATCGCCATCCAGGTAGTGATCGCCACTCTGCGCGCCGATGCGACGCGAGCCATGCAGCGGCAGAGTCGGCATCACCACGTTCAGTTTCAGACGCTGAAACAGGATGTGCGGCGCGAACAGGCGCAAGTCGAGAAAAGTGGTGCCCATCCGGTAACCGTGGATGCACAGCAGCCAGGGCCGCCCCGCTTCCGGCTGACGGAACAAGCTGGCGTGACAGGTCTGGTTCGGCAGATAGCTGTTCCACAACTCGGCGCCGGGGATTTCGGCGTGCGGACGGAACTCGCTGCTGAACTTGAGATGCTGGTAGCTGAACGCCTTGAAGCTGGCCGGTGACAGCTCGGCGTCGGTCGGCGCGCCTGGAATCTGGTGGTAGTACTCGGGATGATCGAGCCAGCCGCGCTGGCTCAGCACCGCTTCCATCAGCGCGGCATCGCGAACCAGTTCTTCGGCTTCGGTACCGGACGGAATCCTGGCGCAGATGACGAAGTAGCCGAGCAGCGCTTCATCGAGCGCCGCCTTGGCCCAGGTCTTCAGATCGGCCGGCGGCTCCGGCGCACCAGGCGCCCGCTCGGCCAGTCGCAAGGCAATGCGGCCGGCGTACAGAAACGCGGCGACCGACAAGGCGATCGCCACCAGCAAGGGCAGGAACGACAGCACGAACAGCCCCGGCACGCTCAGCAGCAGCGCGAGCACCGCGCCAAGCGCCGTGTAATGAGTGATGCGCGTATCGCCCGGCCACAGCAGCGCGGCGACACCGGTGGCGATCAGCAGCAGACCCTGCGGCCAGGCCAGCAACCAGGCGCCGAAGCCGTTGCCGATCGTCACCCAGGCAATACCTGCAGCGATCGGAATCAGGCTGCCCCAGTCGCGCGACTTCGGCAGCGCGATGCTCACGAAGTGGCGTCCGGCCAGCTGCGCAGCACGGTGGCGGCACGGGCACCGATCGATTCGGCAATCGCCTTGAGCTTCGGATCCCGCAGCTCGCCCTGTTCGTCGAACAGCTTGCCGGCTTCGCCGACCGGGTACTGCTCCGGCAGCACGAAGCTGCCGAGACGGCTCAGGATCGCGCGCAGATGAACCAGGCCGGTATGGCCGCCGAACACGCCCGGCGAGGTCGACAGCAGGCCGATCACCTTGTGCTTGAAACAGACCATCGGCGGATCGCCGGCGGCAGGGCGCGTGGCCCAGTCGATCGCATTCTTCAACAGCGGCGTCAGCGAACCGTTGTACTCGGGCGAAGCGATCAGGAAACCCTGATGTGCTTTCAGCAGCGCCTTGAAGCGCAGCACCGCGTCGGGCAGCCCTTCCGTGCGCTCAAGATCAGGGTCGTAGAGCGGCATCGCGTAATCGCGCCAATCGAGGAAGCTGATTTCAGCGCCCTCGCCGACTGCGCCATTGGCGGCGGCACGCACCAGCAGGGCATTGAACGAGGCAGCACGCTGACTGCCCGACAGGGCAAGAATCTTGATGGTCATGGAAAGGCGGGGGTCAAAGGGATTGCCGGCAGTTTATGCCGCACTGCGTCATTCTGGCTGATGGCGAGCGTCGTCACCGAACAGATCTCGGAAAACTCAGCCCTTCAGGGTCTTGAAGACGATCTGCCAGAGCACCGGCAGCGATACCGCGAGGACGATCTGCGCCACCCAGTGCGAGGGTTTCTTCGCTTTCAGCATCCAGCCGGCGGCACCCGCCACCAGCATCAGGGCGATGAAGCAGGCGGTCAACGTCAGGATGTTCGGCAAGCCGGCGGCGATCTTCGCCGAGGCGTTCTGATAAATGGTGAATACCAGGGCCACGAAGCCGATGGCGATGGTCAGTGCCGCACCGAATGCCGCGAGAGACAGGTCAACGATCAGCAGGTAACGCAGCATGGCTAGCTTCGATCCGGTTATGGCAAAAGGGAAACTACGAAAGAAAGAAACGGCTCACTTCATCAACGAACATCTGCGGCGCGCTGTCCATCGCGCCATGGGCCTGGCCCGGCAGTTCGACCAGGCTGCTCGCCGGAGCCGCACGATGCGCCGCACGCGCCGCCGCCTGCAGCCACGGCGGGCTGATCGAGCCAAGCAATATCCGCAGCGGCATCGTCAGTTCTGCAAGTTGCCGCGGCTGCCAGGCATTGGCGGCAGCACCTTCGCGGGCCAGCGTATGCACGGCATCGAGCCGCTGCTGCCAGATCGGCAGCGTCTTCATCATCGCCACCTGTTCGGCCGGCACGCCGATGACTCGGACGAAGAATTGCTCGAGTGCGGTATCGCGCTGCCCGGCCGCGATCAAGGCACTCAGCTCGGTCAGCGCCTCCGGACCGATGACGTCGAGACCCGGCGTCGCGAACGCGGGCTCGTAGACCATCAGCCTGGCAACGGCGTCATTGTCGCGCGCCGCATCGAGCACGCAAAGCCCGCCATAGGAATGGCCGAGCAGAAACACAGGCGCTGCCTGCGCTTCCGCTGCCGCCGCGACCACCGCCCGCACATCGTCCGCTTCGGCGGCGATGCGATATGGACCTGCGGCCTCCTCGCGACTCAGGCCACGCCCGCGACGATCGATCATCCGCAAGGTGAAGCGCGCCGCCAATTGCGTTTCGACGCCCGCCCAGCGTGTGTGGTCGGCGGTCGCGCCATGAACCAGGACCAGCATCGGTCCCTGCCCGCGCTGCACCCAGCCGACGCGCGTGCCATCGGCCGATACCACATGGGACGGATTGATCATGCCGGCGTCTGCGCCTTCTTTACCCGAACCGCCTCGCCGACCTGCTTGCCGGCCTCCTTGGTCGCCTTGACCATCGCGCGATCGATCGCCACCGCCATCGCCTTGTGGAAGGCCTGGCCGGACGGCGATTCGACGAACGCGATGTACTGATCAAGCTCGGTTTCGGGCAGAGACTGATAGGCACTGGCGAACAGCACGATGAACTGGATGCGCAGCGCTTCGGTCATCTCGGCGCGGTTGCGCGCGTATTCACCGCGAATCTCGTCGAAGTTCGGCGGGCTCGCGGCACCAGTCGTCGAGGCCACGCCGTAGGCGGTGCCAGCCGAGGTATTGATCAGCAACTGGGCGGACGATTCGGCCACGTCCGAAGCCTTGGCCAGCTTTTCGTAGCGCTCGGCCCGGCGCGGCGCCAGGCGCTGATACAACTCCTGCGCCTGCTCCATCGCCGTCGAATCCGATGCCGATTTCGATGCCGTGTCTTCGAGCGCGGTGATCTTGCGGCCGAGTTCGGACTGGAACCAGGTCAGGGCTTCCTGCGCGGCGGCGGGCTTCAGCTGGCCGGCGAGTTCCGTCGAGATATCGGCAGAAAGCCGCAGCGGCGCGTAAGCGTTCGCGAACGCCTTCAGCACGATCTGCAACTGGTCTTCGCTGAGATTGCTGGCGAAGCCCGGATTCAGGGTCAGGCCGGCGGCGACCGATGGTGCGATCGACGGCAGCTGATCGGCCAGCCCGGATTCCCTGACCAGCACTTCGGCGGCCTGCGGCGTCAGCTTGTCAGCCGCAGCAGCCGGAACGACCTGCACCGCGAACACCGACAACCCGAACACCAACAGCGGCAGCAGCCTGCGTGGCAAAAGCTTTCGCATGTCGTCTCCTCCAGCTTCTAGTTATAGGAATTCCGGCGAATCAAGGCGTGACTGCTGCAGCCGCTTTCGATTTGGTCTTGCCTGGCGGCACCAGGCCGCGACTTTCGAGCAGCGGAACAGGATCGGGTTCGGCGCCGTAGAACGCGCGGAACAAGCTCAGCACCTCGGTGCTGCGACCTCGGCTCAGGACCTTGGCGCGGAAGAAATCGCCGTTGGCGCGGTCCAGGCCGCCGTGCGCCTTCATCCAGCTTTCGCTGTCGCGGGCCAGCACATCGCTCCAGATGTAGGCGTAGTAGCCGGCCGCGTAACCGCCGCTGAAGACGTGTGCGAAGTACGGCGAGCGATAGCGCGGCGGCACCGGGCCAAGCGCCAGGCCGGCTTCCTTCAGCGCCGCCTGCTCGAAGGCGACAACACCGGCGGCATTCGGCGTGCTGCCGGCTGCGAGCTGGTGCCAGTGCTGATCGAGCACCGCCGACGCCAGGTATTCGGTCGTCTCATAACCCTGATTGAATCGGCCGGCTGCGAGCAGCTTGTCGACCAGCGCCGGGTCGAGCGGTGCGCCGGTCTGCCAGTGACGCGCGTAGTTGGCGAGCACGGCCGGATCGCTGGCCCACATCTCGTTGAACTGCGACGGGTACTCGACGAAATCGCGCGGCACCGACGTGCCGGACAGCGACGGGTACTGCGCGCTCGCGAACAGGCCATGCAGCGCGTGGCCGAACTCGTGGAACATGGTCGTCACTTCATCGAAACTCAGCAGGGTCGGCTGGCCTTCAGAGGGCTTCGGCACGTTCAGATGATTGCCGACCACCGGCTTCAATCCGAACAGCTGCGACTGGGTCACATAGCTGTTCATCCACGCCCCGCCCTGCTTCGAGTCGCGGGCGTAGTAATCGGCGATGAACAGGCCGAGCAGGCTGCCGTTGCGGTCGGTGACCTCGTAGACCTTGGTGTCCGGGTGATACAGCGGCAGATCGCTACGCGGCTTGAAATGCAGGCCGTAAAGCTTCTCGGCGGCGAAGAACACGCCTTTTTCGAGCACGTTGCCGATCTCGAAATACGGCCGCACCGCGTCATCGTCGAAGGCATAGCGCTGGGCACGGACCTGCTCGGCGTAATACGGCCAATCCCAGGCTTCGAGCTTGAAGGTCTTGCGGCCGGCTGCCTTCGCCCGAGCGTCGATCAGTGCCTGGATGTCAGCGGCTTCGCGCTTGGCATTGGCGACCGCCGGCGGCGTCAGCTCGGCCAGCATCTTGTTGACCGCCGCGGTGCTCCCCGCGGTCTCGTCTTCGAGCACCCAGGCGGCGTGGTTCGGATAGCCGAGCAACTGCGCCCGCTCGGCACGCAGCTTGACGATCTCGGCGACTACCGGGCGGTTGTCGGTGGCGCCGCTCACGGCGCGGCCGACTGAAGCGCGATAAAGCTTTTCCCGCAAATCACGATTCTTCAACTGCTGCAGGCCGGGCTGCAAGGTGGTGTTCTGCAGGGTGATCAGCCATTTGCCATCGAGCCCGCGTGCCTTTGCCGCTTCGGCGGCCGAAGTGATCTGCGAGGCCGAAAAGCCATCGAGCCGAGCCGCATCGTCGACGACGACTGCAGCATCCTTGGTCGCCTGCCGCAGGTTCTGCTGGAACTGCGTGGTCAAGGTCGACAGCTGTGTGTTCAGCTCGCGCAGCCGCGTCTTCTGCGCTTCGCCGAGCGCGGCGCCGGCGCGCCGGAACTGGGTCAGCGTGCGGTTCAGCAACTGGGCGGATTCCGGGTCCAGCGACTTCGCTTCATCGGTCGCCGCTGCGGCGAGCACGCGCTGGTAGAGCGCCGCGTTCAGAAAGATCGCATCGCGATGTGCCGCCAGCAGCGGCGCCACCGTCTGCTGGATCTTCTGCATCTCCGGGTTGGTGTTGGTCGCATTCAGGTTCGAGAACACGGTCAGCGCGCGGCCCAGCAACTGGCCGGATTTCTCCATGGCGACCACGGTGTTATCGAAGTTGGCCGCCTGCGGATTGGCGACGATCGCCGCAATCTCCGCCAGTTGCTCGCGCATGCCGGCTTCCAGCGCCGGCTGGAAATGCTCGTTGCGGATCTGGTCGAACGGCGGGTATTGCAGCGGCAGCGGACTGGCCTGCATCAGTGGATTGGCCGCGTCCACTGTCGCTTCCGCATGGGCCGGAGACGCGCAGGCAGACAGCATCAGACCAGTGACGACGGGCAGCAGATGGCGGGATTTCATGTCGGTTCGAAGATCGGTGAGCCGCGTTGCCCGGCAGGATGCGCCGGTGTCGCGAACAGGCTTGAGGCGAGTATGACCACAGCTTCCGGCTTTCTGCTGCACGCCATGCGCTGGCAAAGGCGCCCACTCAAACGCTGGCGAACAGGTCCGGCTGGCTGGTCGGGCGCGCGGCCTCCGGTTCGCCGAAGTTGCTCAGGCCGACGCCGACCAGGCGATAGCGCGCCTCGGCATCGGTCTCGACGCGGCCGCACAGCGCCAGCGCGATGTCGGTCAGTTCGGTGCAACTCGCCGGCGGCTGTGGCGGTGTCAGGCTGCGGGTGAGAATGCGGAACTCGCGCGTCTTCAGCTTCAGCACCACGGTGCGTGCGATGCGCGGCGTCTTCATCGCCGCCGCCCAGGTTTTCTCGGCCAGCCGACGGATCATCGGTTCGAGCGCGCTCAGCGGCACGTCCTCGGCGAAAGTGTCTTCGGCGGAGACCGACATCACCGGCCGATCGGCGATCACCGGATGCTCGTCGATCCCGCGCGCCAGCTCGTACAGACGCCGGCCGTAGCGGCCGAAGCGTGCTTCAAGCGCCGCCAGTTCCAGCCCGCGCAGATCGCCGACGGTGCTCACGCCCAGCGCTGCCAGCTTGCCGTTCATGACCTTGCCGACACCGGGAATCTTGGCCACCGGCAGCGGCGCCAGAAAGGCTTCGACCTCGCGCGGCCGGATCACGTACTGGCCATCCGGCTTGCGCCAGTCCGACGCGATCTTGGCCAGAAACTTGTTGGGCGCGATGCCGGCCGAGGCGGTCAGGTTCAGCTCGTCGCGGATCGCATCGCGGATTGCCTCCGCGACCGCCGTGGCGCTGCTCAGGCCGGACAGGTTCTCGGTGACATCGAGATAAGCCTCGTCGAGCGACAGTGGCTCGATCAGTGCGGTGTGGCGCGCGAAGATCTCCCGCGTCGCTCGCGATACCGCCCGATAGCGAACGAAATCCGGTGGCACGAACAGCGCCTGCGGGCACAGGCGCTCGGCGCGGATCGCCGGCATCGCCGAACGGATGCCGTAGGTGCGCGCCTCGTAGGACGCCGCGCAGACCACCGAACGCTGGCCTTTCCAGGCCACCACCACCGGCTTGCCGCGCAGGCTCGGATCGTCGCGCTGTTCGACCGACGCATAGAACGCGTCCATGTCGACATGAACGATCTTGCGCTGCGGCGCCGCGCTCATCGGTTCAGGCCTGCTTGCGCCGCGGTGTGCGGCGAGCCGGACTCGGGGGCAGCATCGCCGGGAAACTGCGCAGCGCGGCCAGATCAATGCCGACTCGCCGACAAGCCCGCTGCGCGATGCCATCGGTGAGCGCGGCACGGAACAGCGGGCCGAGCGCATTCAGGCTGCGCGCGCCGGCCTGGTCACGCAGGCGCTGGAACACCGAGCGCTCGATGCGCGCCGCCGCCCAATCCGGCAGCAGCGCCGCACCGGCGCCGAGAAACAGATGCTTGGAGACGCCGGCCATCGGAATCGGCAGCTTCATGTCGGCCAGCGCCGTAAGCACTTCGCGCGAGCGTTCGCTGAAGCGCAGATCCTTCTGCACGGACTCGAAGTAAGCCGCGACTTCGGCCACCGATGTCGGCACCTCGGCGGCGCCCAGCGCGATCGCCACCTGGGCGTTCTCGGCGTAATAGCGATCCTGCACGGCCAGCGGCAGCGTCGGATCGGCATAGAGCAGGTAACCGCGCAGGAAGCTCGACACTTCGGTGACGTGTACCCAGGTCAGCAGCGCCGGATCGTTCGCTTCGTAAGGCTGGCCGTCCTCGGTGACCCCGCGCACCCGGTCGTGGATGCCGCGCACGCGGGCGATCAGGCGCTGGGCTTCACTGGTCGGCGCATAGCTGGTGCCGGCGACAAACGCCGTGGTACGACGCAGGCGGCCAATCAGATCGTGTCGAAAGTTCGAGTGATCCCAGACGCCAGCGAGTGCCGCCGGGTGCAGGGTCTGCAACATCAGCGCGCCGATGCCGCCGGCCATCATTGCGGGGAAATCGCCGTGGATGCGCCAGGTCACCGAATCCGGCCCAAACAAGCCAGGATCACCCAGCGGCTGGTCGTACTCGATCGCCAGCTGAGCATTGCGCGGGAATACGCCGATCACCCAGTTGCGCAGCCGGGTTTTCACCGGGCCGCTGAGGGCCGGTAGCAGCGATTGCTTCAGGCGGTTCGGAGGATTCATGAGCGGCAGTCTACGGCTATGGTCAGCCGCGCAATGCTTCGACGGCCGAAGCACTGGCGGCCGCAATCGCCTGGAATGCCGGCGTGATTCGCGCCTCGTTCGCCAGCCGCTGCCAGTAGCGCACTGCCATTGCCTGCGCAGCCCGGCCTTGCTCCAGCGCCCGAGTCAGCGGCAAACGCGGCACGAACGGCGGATCGCGAACTTCACCGCGCTGCGGCGCATAGAGCATCGGCAGCATGTCGTAACTGGGTGCCAGACGCAGCGGCCAGCGGCCGTCGAAACGCAGGCTCAAGTTGCCGAAATGCATGTCGTTGTTGGCGATGAAGGCACCGAATGCCGACAACCAGGCGACCCGATCGGCGTCCTCGGCAGGCAGCAGCCGCTGCTCAACCAGTGCCAGCGCCGATGCCTGCCAGTTCTGCCGCCCGCCGACGAATTGATCGTCAACCGACGCCAGCGAAAACACGCCGCGTCGGCCGTGGCTGCCGACGCGATCGAAGCGCTCGACTTCCAGGAATATCCGTCCACCGCGCTCGAACGCTTCGCTGCGCGCAGCAGCAATGCCGGCCTCAGCGATGAAGGCGGCAGCGATGCTTTCAGCGATCAGCAGATCGCCCCAGCGACGGCCCGACGGCGTATCCAGCGGCTCGGAAAACTTCACCAGCACTGAACGCAGCGCGCCATCATCAGCGACGGCGAATGTTGTGAACTTCGGCTGCTCGCCGCCAGGCGACGAGCCGCCCATCTCGCCCGCCAGTGCGCGGTTTGCCAGCTCCGGATAGTGGTCGCGGGACAGCGCTTCGGGCGGCGGCAGCGCCTGATAGCGGCGCAGCGATTCGCTGCCGATGATCAGGTTGCCAACTGCGTCTTCGCCGCGCTGGGCCAGCCAGTACAGCGCCTGATCCGTGGACCAGTCCGACAGCCGCGCGGGCAAGCCCAGGTCCTGGGCATTGGTCGACAACCAGCGGCCGATGAAGCCCTGCGGCCGCATGTCGTCGAGAAACCACGGCAAGTCCGGATAGACCTCGGAAGTGCCGCCATCCAGCGATTGATACCAGCAACCTCCATGCAGGACCGCGAGCACGCCGATTTCGCTGGCCCGGCCTTCGGCGTCGATCCGATAGACCGGCTGATCGCCGTGCAGCGCCTGAATGGCTCGACGCCGCCCGTAGCGGGTACCGGGTCCGAGCCCGAGCCTCATGACTTGCGGTGCAAGCCTGGCCAGCCGGCGCGACACGGTCGGCTGGCTGACAGCAAGGCGCTCGACAAGCTCGGCCGCCGTCTTCGGCCCTGAGGTCAGAAACAGGAGCAGATCTTCTTCCATGCCCGGAAGCATAGAATATTGAATAGAAAATGAATAGATAAAATACTTTCAAGTATTTGATCAACATCATTTCATGGGATTCTTATCGTTCTTGGTGAATAGATTTCCAGACGCCGTTGGATCAATTCACCGGCAGATTCTCGATCGCTACCGCCTCCAGCGCATCCGCCGGCTTGAAGCCGAGCACCTGACCATAGAAGTACAGCTCCGCTTCCAGACTGCGCTTGATCGCCGCCGCCGCACGGAAGCCGTGGCCTTCGCCGGGGAATGGCAGGTAGGCGACCGGCAGGCCTTTGGCTTTCACCGCGTCGAACATCATCTGCGACTGATTCGGTGGGACGACCTTGTCGTCCAGGCCCTGGAACAGGATCAGGGCACTGGCGATCTTGTCGACGCTGTTGATCGGCGAGCGTGAGGCGTACAGCGCTTTTTCGGCCGGATACGGGCCGACCAGGCTGTCGAGGTAGCGCGATTCGAACTTGTGGGTGTCGCGGGCCAGCACTTCGAGATCGCCGACGCCGTAGTAGCTGGCGCCGGCCTTGAACACGCCGGGCCGGAACGCCAGTGCCCCGAGCGTGGTGTAGCCGCCGGCGCTGCCGCCGCGGATCGCCAGCCGGTCGCCGTCTGCCAGGCCCTGGGCAACCAGGTACTTGGCGGCGTTGACGCAGTCGTCGATGTCGACAATGCCCCAGTTGCCGTTGAGCCGGCGCCGGTAATCGCGGCCATAGCCGCTGGAGCCGCCGTAGTTGACGTCGACGACGCTGATGCCGCGCGAGGTCCAGAACTGGATCGCCGGGTTGAAGGTCGGCGTCGCCTGGCTGGTCGGGCCGCCGTGGCTGAGCACGATCAGCGGCGGGCGTTCGCCTTTCGGACCGACATAGGCCGGATTGGCCGCCGGGTAGTGGAACGCGTAGGCGATCTTGCCGCCGGTAGTCGGGAAGGCGATCGGCTGGGGTTTCGACAGATAGGCCGGTTCCACTTTCAGCGTGCTGCCGCGACGCAAAATCTCGAATCGGCCGGTTTTCAGGTCCAGCCGCACCAGCGAACGCGCTTCGCTGTCCGAGCCGCCGAGAAAGGCGACGAAGCCGTTGCCGACACGCAGCTCCTTGATCTCGCGAAACGGCGTCGGGATGTCCTTCAGCTTGCCGGTCTTGCTGTCGATGATCGCCAGTTTGGCGATGCCGTTGGCGAGGTAGCTGGCGACGATCTGGCCATCCGGCAGGAAGCCGTAGCGGCTCATGCCGAACTCCCATTGCGGCTCGCCGAACTCGGCCTGAGCTTCGTGGATCAGCCGGGTCTTGCTGCCGTTCCAGCCGTACAGGTTCCACCAGCCGCTGCGGTCCGATGCGAAAACCAGCTCGCCGCTCGGCGACCACTGCGGCTGGAAGACCGATTCGTCGGCAGCGCCAGCGACGGTGCGGATATCGACGATGAAGCCGTCGGCATCGAAGCGGCCGACCTGCAGAATCGTGCCGTCCCAAGGCATGTTCGGGTGTGACCAGCTCAGCCAGGCGAGCTGCTGGCCATCCGGGCTCAATGCGGGCGACGAATAGAAATCGGAACCGCGCACCAGGGTGCGGATGACGTGCTCGCCTTCGAGGCCGATCGACACCAAAGTGTTGGCCGCTTCGCTGCCGTCCGCGGGATGAGCTTCACGCACCGCGATCATCCGGCTGCGCGGTCCATCGATCAGGCCGTTTGCGAAGCGGGCGCCGGCCTCGCCGGCAAAATATTGCGGCGGACCATCCGGCGGCTGCAGATACAGCGCCTGATCGCTGAAATTCGCGAAGTAGGCGATGTGCCCAGCGACCGCGAAACTCCCGCCGCCGTACTCGTGGGCGCGGGTACGGACGTTGAACGCGGCCGGCGTCATCTCAGCGACGAGGCCATCCGGCCGCTGCAGCATCAGCACGTTGCGTCCGCCTTCCGCTGGCCGGCCTTCGACCCAGTAGATCGAATCGCCATCGAGCGCGACCTGGCCGAGCTTCAAGGCATCGGCGACGATCGCATCCGAGGTGATCGGCGAAGCCCAGGAGCCGTAGGGCGCTGCCTTCGGCGCTGCCGACGCGCTGCTCATCGCGAGCACTGACAGCAGCAGGAGCAATCCATTGCGCATACCGCTGTCTCCGCCCGAATCATCAGTCGCCGGCCCTCAGTAGAGCAGTCGCGTCCGCAGGGTGCCGGAGATCGCCGCCAGCTGATCCTTCAGCTTTTCGGCCTGCTCGTCGGCAGCGGCGATGTCGATGACCACGTAGCCGATGTTGCCGCTGGTCTGCAGGTACTGGCCTTCGATGTTGACGGCGCCGGCCGAGAACAGTTCGTTGATCCGCGACAGCATGCCCGGACGGTTCTCGTGGATGTGCAGCAGGCGATGGCTGTTCGGATGCTCGGGCAGCGACACTTCCGGGAAGTTGACCGCCGACAAGGTCGAGCCGTTGTCGCTGTAGCGGACCAGCTTGGCCGCCACTTCGATGCCGATGTTTTCCTGCGCTTCGAGCGTCGAGCCGCCGATGTGCGGCGTCAGAATGACGTTGTCCATGCCGATCAGCGGCGAGACGAACTTGTCGTCATTGCCCTTCGGCTCGACCGGGAAGACGTCGACTGCCGCGCCACCGACCTGGCCGCTGCGCAGTGCTTCAGCGAGCGCATCGATGTCGACGACGGTGCCGCGCGAAGCGTTGATCAGCAGCGCGCCGCGCTTCATCGCGGTGATTTCGGGCTGGCCGAACATCAGCTTGGTGGCCGGCGTTTCCGGCACGTGCAGCGAAACGATGTCCGAACGATGCAGCAGGTCGTTGAGGCTGGCCGCCGGCATCGCGTTGCCAAGCGCGAGCTTGGTTTCGATGTCGTGATAGATCACCCGCAGGCCCAGGCTTTCGGCCAGCACGCCGACCTGGGTGCCGATGTGGCCATAGCCGACCAGACCGAGCGTCTTGCCGCGCACTTCGAAGCTGCCGACGGCGGTCTTCGACCAGCCGCCGCGATGGCATTCGGCGTTCTTCTCGGGAATGCGCCGCATCATCATGATCGCCTCGGCGATCACCAGTTCGGCCACCGAGCGGGTGTTCGAATACGGTGCGTTGAACACCGGAATGCCGCGCGCCTGCGCTGCCGCCAGATCGACCTGATTGGTGCCGATGCAGAAGCAGCCGATCGCCGCCAGACGGCGCGCTTCGGCGATCACTTCGGCGGTCAGCTGCGTGCGCGAGCGGATGCCGACGAAATGAGCATCGGAAATCGCCTTGATCAGCGCCGCTTCAGGCAGTGATTTCTCGTGGAACTCGATGTTCGTGTAGCCCGCCGCGCGGAAATTCTCGACGGCAGTCTGTGCAACACCTTCGAGCAGCAGAACCTTGATGTCCTGCTTCGGGAATGAGGTCTTTTTCATGGATTCCAGCTTCGACCGCGGTTGTGCGGGGCGCAATGATGCCAGCAGACGCGGTTGGGGTCAGCCGCGCTGCGCGACTGACCGTCTGGTCAACCGAAGATCACCACGCTCTGCCGGCTCAGCGCCACGGCCACACCGCGCTCGTTGAACAAGGTCGCGGTCTGGCTGACGTAACCGTCCGCGGCCGAGCTGACCACGGCATCCATTAGCCACGGCGCGGCCGCTTGGTCCAGCGATGGCCCGAGGAATTCCAGCATCCAGCTCAGCGAACTGGCCGGCGTCGGCTTGCGGAACAGCGAAATGGCCGGCGACGGAATGGCATCGGCGATGGCGATCGCCGCCGATTCGTCGATCGTCGCGATATCGCGCAGTTCCACCCAGATCTGGGTGCGCGTTTCCTTGCCGCCACAGAACGGGAACACACCGCTCGCCCACTGCAGCTTCAGATGCTGCAGGAACGCCGGCGCGATGCCGGCAATGAACGGCATCAGTAGCGACTGCTCAGGCGGCTTGGCCATGACCGGCGGCGGCGCGATGGCGATCGTCGATTCCCGGCTGGCGCCGAGCACCGCGATCATCAGCGCCGCCAGCTGCTCGCCGTCATACAGCCGCGCCTCGACATGCATCGCCGACTTGCCCTGACGCAGCAGCCGCGCCTCGATGCGGACATTGGCCGCAGGCAACGGAGCGATGAAAGTGACCTGCAGAGTCCGCAGCGGCGGCGCTTCCGGCAGCAGTTCGCGGATCGCCCGCATCGCCAGCGCTGCCTGCAGACCTCCGAACAAGGTGCGGCCCTGTTCCCAGTCGGCGCCGATGTTGGCGGTCCAGACGCCGGGGCCGGCGGGTTTGAGGGCTTGCAGCGCTTCTTGAAAGGTCACCGGACAACTCGCAGACGGAAGAATGTCAGCGATTCTGCCCGATCGCCGAATCAGACCTGCGTCTGCATCTGCCGCGCGATGCGCAGCGCACGGCGCCGGAAATAGCCGGCGATCAGCCGCAGCGCCGGGCCGGGCGCCACAGCGGTGGCGATACCGAAACTGCGCGCCAGCCAAGTGGTGCGCCGTGCCCGGCGATGGATCACGGCGTCGACGATCCAGCCGGCGGCCTCGTCCGGCATCATCTGGTCGACATGCTGGTAGGCCACGGTCGGTGCGGTCATCGGCGTCTTGACCAGCGGGAAGTTGATCGTCGACACGGTGATGCCATCGGCTTCGTGCTCGATGCGCAGCACCCGCGCGAAAGCGTCGAGCGCCGCCTTGCTGGACAGGTAGGCGGCGAAGCGCGGCGAGCTCATCAGCGTGGCGACGCTCGACACGTTGACGATGTGCGCCCCGCCCTGTTCGAGCAGCCGCGGCAGCAGATTCATGGTCAGCCGCACGGCGGCGAAATAGTTGATCTGCATGGTCCGCTCGAAATCATGATGACGGCCGACCGACTCGCGCAGGCTGCGCCGGATCGAGCGTCCGGCGTTGTTGATCAGCACGTCGATGCGAGGATGATCGGCCAGCAGGCGGGTGCAGAGCGCGTCCACCGAAGCACCATCGGCAAGATCGGCGGCATGGATTTCGGCACGGCCGCCGGCTGCCTGGATGTCTGCCTGCACGCGGCGCAATTCGTCTTCGCGACGGGCAATCAGACAAAGCCTCGCGCCGCCCGCAGCCAGTTGCC
The DNA here is from genome assembly GCF_000420645.1 of Nevskia ramosa DSM 11499. Taxonomy (NCBI): domain Bacteria; kingdom Pseudomonadati; phylum Pseudomonadota; class Gammaproteobacteria; order Nevskiales; family Nevskiaceae; genus Nevskia; species Nevskia ramosa. The sequence goes on from NZ_ATVI01000007.1 coordinate 230,014, forward strand.
GGGCGGCCGCTTCGCCGATGCCGCTCGATGCGCCGGTGATGACGATCACCTGATCCTGCAATTGCCGTCCGCTCATGCCGCCGTGTTCCCCGTTTGCGATCGCGCTGAATGATGCACCGCGCTGCTGCCGAACGGTCCTTTCCGGACGCCGGAGCGAGGCCGGAACCTGGATTGCCCGACAGAACATGGATGTACACTCAAGCCGTTTTAATGCACCCCATGCTCCGAGCACGACGACGTGCCTCCCGAACGAATGCCTGACCCCGGACCGCTTGCCGCTGGAAGCCTCCCTTGCTGATTGACCGGCGATGCCGAACTGCAGCTGCGGCCGCGTTCCTGTGGCTGATCGCGCATGCTTGGCTGCTGTTTCCCTGCACCGCGCAGGCAGTTGCGGTCGACAAGAGCTTCCACAACTTTGTCCGCGACAGCTGGTCGATCGAGCAGGGTTTGCCGCAGATCGGCGTGCTGTCCGTGGCTCAGGATGCCGAGGGCTACATCTGGGCCGGTACCTTGAGCGGCATGGCCCGTTTCGACGGCGTCAACTTCGTCAACTACACGCCGGCCACCTCGCCCGGCCTGCCCGGCAACCAGGTGCAGACGATGCGTCTCGACGGCGCCGGCCGCCTGTGGATCGGCACCAACAAGGGCCTGGCCTGGTATCGCGACGGCCGCTTCGAAACGGTACCGGTCGAGAACCCGCTGGCCAGCGCCCATCTCGATATCCAGGATCTGCTGATCACCGCGACCGGCGAAGTGCTCTGTGCCACCTCCGCCGGCCTGTACCGGGTGGTCGATGGCAAGCTGCAGCAGGACCGCAACGTGCCAGGGCCGCTGTATTCGATCGTCGAAGCCGACAACGAACGCTGGATCGGCGGCTGGGGCGGGGTCTATCGCACGCATGGCGGCGACCCGGTTTTCGAGGCCCTGCCCGGCCTGAATCTTCAGGATAGCGTGCAGCATCTGGTGCGTTCCGGGTCACGGCTGTGGGCCGGCACCAGCGGCGGCCTGTATCTGCGCGAGAACGGTGCCTGGCGGCGTTTCGACGACAAGGGGCTGGGCAGCAAGGCGATCGGCGTGCTGCACGAAGACCGTGCCGGCAACCTGTGGGTCGGCACCGCTGCGGGGCTGATCCGGATTCGCGATGGCCTGGTCGCCGAACAGGTCGACAACGAACGCATGGGCACCCGCTGGGACTATCTCAGCGCTTTCGAGGATCGCGAAGGCAATCTGTGGTTCGGCAGCCGCACCCGCGGCCTGACCCGGCTGTGGAACGGCCTGACCACCCGCTACTCGACCACCGAAGGCCTGAATTCGCCGCTGGTCTGGGCTGTCGAGCACGACGGTGCCGAGCGCACCTGGGTCGGGACCGACAACGGCCTGAGCCTGCTCGAACGCGGCCGCTTCCGCAGCGTCGTCGCCGGCGGCCTGCTGCCTGATCCCAATGTCTACAGCCTGATGGTCGAGGGCGATGATGTCTGGCTCGGCACACTGAAAGGCCCGGCCCTGCTTCGTCACGGCGCGCTCGACGATCTGCCGCTGGTGCTGCGGCCGCTGGTCGGCCTGCGCATCAACGGCATCCTGCGCGATCGCGCCCGGCGTCTCTGGTTCGCCACTTCGAACGGCCTGTTCCGCTTCGCCGGCGGCGCGCTGACCCGATACGGCGAGGCCGAAGGCCTGACCGATCCCAGTGTCCGCCTGCTCTACCAGACCCGCGATGGCCGGCTGCTGCTCGGCACTCAGAACGGCCTTGGCGAATGGCTGTCTGGCGCCGTGAACATGCTCGGCGGCAACAACGGCCTGCCGGCCGAGATCGATGTCACCGCGATCCACGAGTTGCCGGATCGCAGCCTGGTGGTCGGCGTTGCCACCGAGCAGATATTCGTTTCCGACGGTGATCGCTGGACCGCCTTCACTCACGATCAGGGGCTGCCACAGAACTCGCCGTTCTTCATCACCGATGACGGCCGCGGCTATCTCTGGGTGGCCGGGCTGCGCGGTCTGTATCGCCTGCCGGTCGGTGATCTGAAGCCACGCCCCGGCGGCGGACAACGACTGCTGCATGCCGAGGTCTACGGCAACGAACTGGCCGCGCGCGGTACCGGACCACGTGGCGAGTGCTGCAACGGCGCCGGCAACAGCAAGGGCTTTCTCGATCGCGGCTCGATCTGGCTGCCCACCCGCGATGGCGTGCTGGTGGTGCCGACCGAAACCATGGCCCGCAATCCGGTGCCGCCGACGGTGCGCATCGAAGCCGTTAACGCCGGCAACGGCTGGCTCAGCCCCGCGCAGTTCGCGGCCGAAAAACTGCCGCCGCGGGTTCGCGACCTGAGCTTCAAGTTTTCGGCATTGAGCTTCCAGAATCCTTATGCCGTCCAGTTGCAGTACCGGCTGCGCGGCTATGACGAAGACTGGCGTTCGGTGACCGATCTGATGAGCCGTGATGCCGATTACACCAATCTGCCCCCGGGCGACTACACCTTCGAAGTGCGCGGCGCCAACAATGCAGGCATCTGGAGCCAGGTGCCTGCTTCGCTGCACTTCGCGATCACGGCGAAGTTCCACGAGACGCTGGGCTTCTACGCGCTGCTGGCCTTCAGTCTGCTGCTGGTCGGTTATGGCGGACACCACTGGCAACTGCGGGCGCTGAACCAGCGCCGTGCGGTGCTCGAAACCATCGTCGCCCAGCGGACCGATGCGCTGGCCGTCGCCAATCAGCAGCTCGAGAAAGCCAGCTACACCGATGCCCTGACCGGCCTGCGCAACCGCCGCTATCTGCAGAACCAGTTGCCGCAGGATCTCGCGTTCTATCGCCGCAAGGGGCCGGACAGTTACAGCGCCGATCACATCCTGCTGTTCCTGCTGGTCGACATCGATCACTTCAAGGCCGTCAACGACCACTACGGTCACGGCGGTGGCGATCAGGTGCTGCAGCAGTTCAGCGCGCTGCTCGGTGACCTGGTGCGGGTTGGCGACTACGTGACGCGCTGGGGCGGCGAGGAATTCCTGATCGTGTCGCGGCCCTTGTCACGCGAGCATTCGATGGCTTACGCGACGCGAATCTGCAGCGCGGTCTCCGGGCACAGCTTCAACGCCGGAAGCGATGCGCCGCTGATGCTGAGCTGCTCGGTGGGCCTCTCGGAATACCCGCTGAAGGGCACGCCGGCCGGGCTGGACTGGCAGGACCTGGTCGAGCTTGCCGACCGGGCCATGTACCACGTCAAGGAAACCGGCCGCGATGGCTGGGCCGCGTTCTGCTTCACCCCGACGACGCCGTTCCCGCAACTGATCGAACGCTTCAAGCAGGACCGCGCCGGCCTGCTCGCCGAAGACGCGTTGCGCATGATCAGCTCACGCAATCCGCCGCAGACGATCGGCCCCGGTTTTCATACCTAGCCCGGCTGGTTGCGCATCCAGTCGGCGGTATCGAAGAACGAGGCGAGCAGCCTTTCCTTGAGCGGCACGGGCCAGGGCTGGCGATCGAGCGCCTGCTGCATGCAGGCCAGCCACTGATCGCGCTCGGCGATGGCAATCGCATACGGCAGGTGCCGGGCACGCAGCCGCGGATGGCCGAAACGGGACACGTAGTGATCCGGGCCACCGCTCCAGCCGCACAGGAACCAGAAGAACTTGTCACGGGAGCCATCCAGCGTCGGCGGATGCAGCGCGCGGATGCCATCGGCATAGCGTTCGGCGTTCATGATCGAATAGAAATCGTCGACCAGCGCCCGGATGCCCGGCTCGCCGCCGAGCTGCTCGAACAGGCTGTCGGAAGGCTCCGCAGACGGCGTGGGGGTGACGGATTCGCTCATCGGTTTGTCGGCTGGCATCGTGACTGCAATCATAAGACGCCGCGTCAGGGAAACGTGGCGTGCCGCCGGTCGGCGATCGGCGGCGTTATGTCGGGCCGCGACGGGTTTCGGCGTCGATACCGGTAGCGTTCGGACCTATCGACGTTCAATGGAGTCACGACATGTTTGGCACAGGCAAGAAAAGCGATATCCGCCGGCAATCCGAAGTCAGCCTGACGCGGACGCCTGCGCCGGATCTGCTGATCGTCGCCTCCGAACTGGTGATCCGCGATCGCGAACGCCTGAGTGCCGAAGCGCTGCAACTGCCCACTGGTCAGCTTTGCGAAGCGATGCTGCCGAACGACGCCCGGCTGGCCAGCGTCGACAGCCCCTATGTGCTGAGCCTGTTCAACAACCCGCTCGATATCGACTTCCTGGCGGACAAGGTGATCGCGGCCCGCAACGCCGGCGGCAACAGCGTGCTGATCATCGCGATCAATCCGAGCCAGCTGGTGGCGCTCGGCCAGTGGCTGGAGCGCCGCGCGGTCGCCGGCAAGCTTGCCGGCACCCGCCTGCTGCTGGCGGCGGATGTCGATGGCGTGGCCCGTCAGCTGGTCCAGCGTATGGGCCCGGTGACCGAGGAGAACGTCATCCGCATGCCGGTGACCACCGAAGTCGACACGCCGATCTACAAGAACTTCTTCGTCTTCAGCCCGGAACTGCAGACCCTGGTCGCGCGCATCCGCGGCTTCGCGGCCAACGGCATCTCCCGGGCCTGCCTGCTCGGCGGCCCCGGCAGCGGCAAGACCACGCTGGCTTACTACTACTTCCTGCAGCGCGCCAAGGGTCGCTTCGTGTCGGTCAATCTGGCGGCCGAGAATGTCGGCGACAAGGCGGCGATCAAATCGCTGCTCTGCGGTCACGTTTCCGGTGCATTCCCTGGTGCCGGCGCCCGTACCGGCACTTTCCAGCACGCCCGTGATGGCGTCTGCTTCCTCGACGAAAGCCACGAGATCAGCGGCGCGGTCATGGAAGTGCTGATGGAAGCGCTCGACAGCGGCCAGTACCTGCCCTATGGCGCCTCGGCCAAGCAGCAGCTCGAATGCGCCATCCTCTACGCGACCAACCGCAGCTGGAATCATCTGCAGAATTCGGTGAACCTCGACCAGTTCACCCGCCTCGGCGCATCGACCCTGCAGGTGCCGGAACTGTCGCGCCGCGAGGAAGACATGATCGCGGTGATCGCCACCACCTTGACCCGACTGTCGGCCCGCTGCTCGAACTGGGTCGCACCGACCGGCCTCAGCAATGAAGCCTGGACGATGGTCCGTGAGTGCCGCTGGCACGGCAATATCCGTGGCCTGGTGCGCGTGCTCGAATCGGCTTTCGTCGATACCGCCACCTTGCGCGCCGGCGATACCCTGATCCACGCTCCGGAAATCCAGCAGGGCATCCTGCTCTGGGAACCGAAGACCCACCACAGCCACCAGATCTACGCGGTGGCCTGAGCACTGAATGACGGCTGCTTCGAATACGCATCCCGAACTGACGAGCGCCCTCGCCGCCTGGTTCGATGACAACGATGCAGCCGCGCTGGAGCACGCCGGCAGACTGGCCCGCGAGCAGCCGGTCGATATCGACTGGCTGCTGAACTGGACTCGCGACTACGGCGGCACCGCGCAAGCCACCAGCCTGGCATTGCGCCGTCTGCGCTTCGCGCTCGGACTGCCGGTGGTCGCCGGCCCGGTCTGCCGTCGCCCCGCGGGAGACTGAGTTGATCGACGACGACGAGCCGTTCGACACCGATGACGAAGAGGACGGCGACACGCCGGCAGCGGCCCGCCATCCGAAACCGGTGGCCTCGGTACGGCTCGACAAATGGCTGTGGGCCGCGCGCTTCTACAAGACCCGCAGCATCGCCAAGGAAGCGATCGACGCCGGCCACGTGCGCTACGACGGTCAGCGCACCAAGGTCGCCAAGGATGTGGCGATCGGTGCGGAAATCAGCGTGCGCAAGGGACAGGACGAGCTGCAGGTCACGGTCAGGGAACGCTCCGACCAACGCCTCGCCGCACCATTCGCGCGCCTGCTCTATGCCGAAACCGAGGCCAGCAAGGCCCGGCGTGCGCGTGAAGCCGAACTGCGTGCCGCAGCCGACGACATGAGCAGCGATCGCCCGAACAAGCTTCAGCGGCGGCTGATCCACAAGTTCAAGCGCAGCCTCGGCAGAGGATGAAGCACCTGCTGGTGGTCTGGAGCAGCCAGAGCGGCCGCACGGAAGCGCTGATGCGTGCGGCCTGCGCGGGCGCTGCCGAGTTCGCCGATGAAGTCGAACTGCGCTGCATCGGTGCCCTGGCTGCAGGGCTCGATGATCTGCTCTGGGCCGATGCCCTGATCGTCGCCACGCCGGAAAACTTCGGCTATCTGTCCGGCGCGATGAAGGACTTCCTCGATCGCACCTATTACCCGGCCGAAGGCAAGGTCGACGGCCTGCCTTACGCGATGCTGGTCAGCGCCGGCAACGATGGCAGCGGCGCGGTTCGGGCGCTGGAACGGATCGCCACCGGCTACCGCTGGAAGCGCGTTTGCGAACCTTTGATCGTGCGTGGCGAACCGGACGACGCCGCGTTGGCGAAATGCCACGAACTTGGCGCGATGCTCGCTGTCGGAATTGCCTGCGGTACCTTGTGACTTCGATGTGGCTGCGTATGACCGTGTTCATTTTCGGTTCAGCGCCCGCTGCATAGAGTCGCGCAGTCAAAACACCCTGAACGAGCCGCGCGCCATGACCATCCTTAGACGTTTCACGTCCATCTTTTTCGTGGCTGCCTGGGCCGTCGCTCTGGCCGGTCCGAATGGACCGAATTCGGCGCCGAACCCGGTGGTCATCCAGCACGGCGATCATCAGCGCGGCGAGTCGACGCTGAATCTGCAGTCAAGTCAGGGCGCGTCCTGCGCCACGCCGGTGATCGGCAATTGCGGCTCCTGCTCGGTTTCCTGCACCACCGGCCAGTCAGCGCAGTGCAAGCCAGGCATCGCCGTCGGCCCGCAGGCCAGCGCTTCCTGTGTCACTGCGCCTGAGTGCAACTGCAAGTAATTCTGTCTGACCAAGCTGCACGCAGCGCGGTAGCCTTGACGTCTCCAAAGCCACTCGCTGCGTTGCCGTGAAACTTGAAACCCTCGCCATTCATGCCGGCCGCGCGCCGGACCTCGCCACCGGCGCCGTGGCGCCGTCTCCGATCCTGTCGACGACCTTCGCCCGCGACGCACAGGGCGACTATCCGCACGGTCATATCTATTCGCGATCCAGCAATCCGGCGCGCGCCGCGCTGGAGAGCTTGCTGGCGGCGCTTGATGGCGGAACCGCGGCGGCCGCTTTCGCATCCGGATCGGCCGCGTCGATGGCGGTCTTCCAGGCGCTGGCGCCAGGCGACCACGTCATCGCGCCCGATGATGTCTATCACGGCACTCGCACCCAGCTCCGTGAGCTGCTGGCGCGCTGGGGCCTGAGCCACAGCCTCGTCGATCTGACCGATCTCGATGCCGTGCGCGCCGCAATCACGCCGGCGACAAAGCTGATCTGGGCCGAAACGCCGTCGAACCCGCTGCTGAAGATCAGCGACATCACCGGCCTCGCAGAACTGGCGCATGCATCCGGCGCGCAGCTGGTGGTCGACTCCACCTTTGCCACACCGGTGCTGCAGCAGCCGCTGGCACTCGGCGCCGATATGGTCATGCATTCGACGACCAAATATCTCGGCGGCCACAGCGACGTGCTCGGCGGCGCGGTCATCGCCCGCGAGCCGGACGCGCTGTTCGCGCGCATCCGCGATCTGCAGACCAAGGGTGGCTCGGTGCCCGCACCGTTCGACTGCTGGCTGCTGCAGCGCTCGATCGGCACCCTGCCCTTGAGAGTCCGCGCCCAGACCGCGAATGCTCAAGCGATCGCCGAATTCCTGGCTGCGCATCCGCAGGTCAGCGCGGTGCATTACCCGGGGCTGAGCACGCACGCCGGCCATGCGCTGGCCAGCCGGCAGATGACCGGCTACGGCGCGATGCTGTCGTTCCAGGTTCATGGCGGCCGAGACGCCGCACTGGCCGTTGCCGGCAAAGTGCAGCTCTACACCCGCGCCACCAGCCTCGGCGGCATCGAAAGCCTGATCGAGCATCGCGCGTCTGTTGAAGGCCCGCATACGAGCACGCCGCAGGACCTGCTGCGGATGTCGGTGGGCCTGGAACACGTCGATGATCTGGTCGACGATCTGCGTCAGGCTCTGGCCGGCTAACTCGTCGCAGCGTTCAGGATCGATTCAGCGACGCGGCCTTAACTTCGGATCCAGCAATCGGCACTCCGGAGAAGGACCATGATGAAACTCGTCGCAATCGCTGGCTTGAGCCTGTCGGCCCTGCTGGTTCCCACGGCCGCGATGGCCAGAGTCGATGTCGGCATCAACCTCGGCGTGCCCAACTACGGCTATGGCTACAGCTATGGTCCGCGTTACTACGGCCCCCCGGTCTACTACGCGCCAGCGCCGGTCTATCGCGGCCCGAGAGTGGTCTACGACTACTACCAACCGCGCTACTACGGCGGCAGCTATTACGCCCGCCCCTACTACCGCAACGGCTATCGCGACGGTTACCGGGATGGCCGCGGCCATGACCACGATCACTACGATGATCGCCATGGCCATGACCGCGATTACCGCCGCTAGGCATCAGCGTCCGCGAGGCGGCCTGTGGCATCCTCTTGGTCGAACCCGTCTCGCTCCCTGATCGTCGATGAAATCCCTGCGCTGCGTCCTGCTGGCTGCTGTCATCGTCGTCACCGCCTGTTCCTCGAAAGTGACGGTCGAGAACTACGATCAGATTGCACCCGGCATGGCGCGCGATGAGGTTCACAAACTGCTCGGCAAGCCGGACGACACCTCGGCGACCGACGTTGGCGGCGTGCTCAGCCTGAGCAAGGACACCTGGAAGGCCGGCAAGAAACTGCTGACCGTGACTTACGGCAACGACAAGGTCGCGCTGAAGTCTTTCGACGCTGCCGAAGCCGCACCGAACTGACCCAGCACCTAAAGCCATGACCGTGAAGATCGTCGAAGCCGTCACGGCGGTGCTGATCTGTGAGGGCGAGATCTATCTCACCCACCGCCAGCCGCATCTGACCGCGTTCCCTGGCTTCATGGCCTTTCCGGGTGGCAAGGTCGACAAGGGTGAAGCCGAGCACCTGCACGCGCATCCCCTGCTGGCCGAACAGACGCCACGCCACGTTCATGCGCTGGCGCGCGAGCTGCGCGAAGAGCTGGACTACGACCTCGATACCGCACTGGCCGCCGGCGAAGTGCTGGCGATCGACAAGCTTGGTACAGCGCTGTCACCGCTATTCCTGCAGACACGCTTCGACACCGGTTTTTTCGCGATCCGTCTGCGCTCCAAACCGAACTTCACCATCGAGCTGGGCGAGCTTTCCGGCGGCGCCTGGAAATCGACTGCTGACTGGCTGGCCGATTTCGAGCGCGGCGATCTGCTGCTGGCTCCGCCAACGCTCGATGTGCTGCAAGACCTTGCCGAGCGTCCGGATGCGACGACAATCAGCCGTCTGCGCGACTACAACGAAGTCGACGGCATCCCGGAAATCGAGCCGCTGCGCGGCGTGTTGCAGATGCCAGTGCTCTCGAACACCTTGCCGCCGGCCGATCGCACCAACTGCTTCCAGATTGGCGATCAGGGCTCGCCGATCCTGCTGATCGACCCGTCACCGGCCAATCGCACGGAGTTCGACAAGCTCTGTCGCCATGTCGCCGGGCGCGGCATCAGCGAAGTGTTCCTGACCCATCACCACCCGGATCACTGCCAGTACGCGAACGACCTCGCCCGCCATCTCGGCGTGCCGATCGCGACGAGCGCCGATACCTTCGAGCGCATCTCCCGCCGGGTACCGACTTTCTTCGATGGCCTCACCGTGAAGACTTATCGCGATGGCGACGTCGCCACGCGCTGGCTCGGTCATCCGCTGCGGGTGATCGCGGTACCCGGTCATGACGAGGGCCAACTGGCGCTGATGCCGGACAACCGCGCGTTCTGCATCGTCGGCGATCTGATCCAGGGCGTCGGCACTGTGGTCATTTCGCCGCCGGAAGGTGACATGGCCAAGTACTTCGCGACGCTCGAGAAGGTCATTGCACTGGGCCCGAAAGTGATCTGGCCCTCGCACGGCACCGCGCTCGGCGGCACCTATTACCTGGAATTGACGCTGAAGCATCGCCGCGCCCGCGAAGCGCAGGTCAAGACGCTGTTCGAGGCCGGGCGCAGCGTCGACCAGATGCTCGCCGAGATGTATGTCGGCACCGATCCGCGACTGATGCCGCTGGCCCGGATCAACATCGAGGGTCATCTGGCCAAGCTGCGTTCCGAAGGTGCTTTGCAGACCTGATGGCTGAGGCGGAGCATTTCGCCCTCGCCGACCATGCACGGGGCTGAATGGCTGCCGGAACGAAAAATGGCGACGGGGTGAGCGTCGCCATTTCCTGCATGCCAAGCGGTCATCGATTCGCGATTGACCAGCCCGCCGGGTCCTCGACTACCTCACCAGCCGATCAGATCTTCTCGAAACGATCGAGCATCATCACCTTGTTCCAGGCGGTGACGAAGTCGGTGACGAACTTGTCCTTTCCGTCCGCCGCGCCGTAGACCTCGGCCACCGAACGCAACTCGGCACTGGAGCCAAAGGCGAGATCGGCCGGGCTTGCCATCCACTTGAGCTTGCCGCTGCTGCGGTCGACACCTTCGTAGAGGCCCTCGACCTTTTCCGACTTCACCCACTTCGTCTCCATGCCAAGCAGGTTGACGAAGAAGTCATTGGTGAGCACGCCCGGCTTGTCGGTGAACACGCCGTACTTCGCGCCGCCGGTATTGGCATCGAGCACTCGCAGACCGCCGACCAGCACGGTCATTTCCGGCACCGACAAGCTCAGCGTGCTGGCCTTGTCGACCAGCATCTCCGCCGGCGAACGGCTCGCCGCCTTGCCGTAGTAGTTGCGGAAGCCATCCGCCGCCGGTTCCAGCGCAGCGAACGCGGCGACGTCGGTCTTGTCCTGTGTCGCATCCATGCGGCCCGGCGTGAACGGCACCGAGATGGTCTGACCCGCCTGCTGCGCTGCACTTTCGATCGCCGCCGCACCGCCAAGCACGATCAGATCGGCCATCGACACTTTCTTGCCGCCCGATGCGCGCTTGTTGAAGTCCTTCTGCACACCTTCGAGCTTGGCCAGCACCTTGGCCAGTTCAGCGGGATTGTTGACCGCCCAGTCCTTCTGCGGCGCAAGCCGGATGCGTGCACCGTTGGCGCCACCGCGGTAGTCGGTATTGCGAAAGCTGGCAGCCGAGGCCCAGGCGGTACGCACCAGTTCCGGCACGCTCAGGCCGGTGGTCATGATCTTGCCCTTCAACGACGCGATGTCCGCCGCATCGACCAGCGGATGATCAACGGCTGGAATCGGGTCCTGCCAGACCAGTTCTTCCTTCGGCACTTCATTGCCGATGTAGCGAGCGCGCGGCCCCATGTCGCGGTGGGTCAGCTTGAACCAGGCCTTCGAGAACGCCGCGTCGAATTCCTGCGGGTTCTTCAGCCAGCGCTGAGTGATCTTCTTGTAGCTCGGGTCGGTACGCAGTGCGAGATCGGTGGTGAACATGATCGGCGCATGCATCTTGCCCTTGATGTGCGCGTCCGGAACCGTCTGCACCTGAGCAGCATTCTTCGGCTCCCACTGGATGGCTCCAGCCGGGCTCCGGGTCTGCACCCATTCGAAGGCGTACAGATTGCTCAGGTACTGGTGGGTGAACTGGGCCGGGGCCGAGGTCCAGGCACCTTCCAGACCGCTGCTGACGGTGTCTTCGGCATTGCCCTTGCCGCACTTGTTGTTCCAGCCCATGCCCTGCGCTTCGACGGCAGCGGCAGCGGGTTCCTTGCCGACGCACTCATCCGGCTTGTGCGCACCGTGCGCCTTGCCGAAGGTATGACCACCGGCGATCAGGGCGACGGTTTCCTCGTCGTTCATCGCCATCCGGCCGAAGGCCTCGCGGATGTCCTTGGCGGCGGCCAGCGGGTCGGGATTGCCGCTCGGGCCTTCCGGATTGACGTAGATCAGGCCCATCTGCACGGCGGCGAGCGGCTTGGCCAGTTCGCGGTTGCCGGTGTAGCGCTTGTCGCCCAGCATCTCGGTTTCCGGACCCCAGTTGACCAGTTCCGGCTCCCAGTCGTCGCGGCGGCCACCGGCGAAGCCAAAGGTCTTGAAGCCCATGGTTTCCAGCGAGACGTTACCGGTGAGGACCATCAGGTCGGCCCAGGAGACGCTGCGGCCGTACTTCTGCTTCACCGGCCACAGCAGGCGGCGGGCCTTGTCGAGGTTGACGTTGTCCGGCCAGGAATTCAGTGGCTCGAAGCGCTGCTGACCGCTGCCCGCACCGCCGCGACCATCGCCGAGGCGGTAGGTGCCGGCGCTATGCCAGGCCATGCGGATGAAGAACGGACCGTAGTTGCCGTAATCGGACGGCCACCAGGGCTGCGAAGTGGTCAGCACGGCCGCGATGTCGGCCTTGAGCGCGGCGAGATCGACGCGGGCGAATGCCTTCGCATAGTCGAAGTCATTGCCGTACGGATCGGATTCGGCACTGTGCTGGCGCAGCGGCGCCAGATTCAGTTGCTCCGGCCACCAGAACTGGGTCGTGCGCACCGCTCCGTCATCGGCGCTGGCGGTCCCAATCAGTGAGAAGGGAGACATGGTGACTGCAAAAGCAGCCGCCAGATGAAGTGTTTTCTTGAGCATGGCTGAGCCCTCGTTGGAATGAATGAAGCGCGAGGACTATAGCCACCAGCTAACAAATCAACTCAAAAAGATATTCATAAACTATATATACTGAGCCTATCTCCGATCGCTCGAGAGCCCGGCGCTATCAGCGCTTCAGGGTCAGCACCGCGGTCGGCTTGTTGCCGCTCTTGGTCTGGATCTTTACCGGCATCCAGTCGCGTTCGGCGGCGAGCCAGAAACGGCCGACCTTGTCCGGATTGTCGATGCGCTCCAGGCGAATGGTGTCGAAGTCGCCGGCCGGCGTCTTGATCGTTTCGCGGCCCGCCAGCTTCAACTGATAGTGGGTCAGATTCTTGCGATCGACCATCGTGAATTCGGCAATTGGCGGCGAAGAGTCGGTGGCATGCTTCGCCACCCAGAGACGCACCGCCTGCTGCAGCGCGAAGCTGTCGACTGCCTCGGAGGGAATGTCGCGGACCAAGCCGTTCTCGTCGGTGACCTGATGCTTGGCGTAGTCGAAATCGAGCACATAGCTCTGCTCCTCATCTTTCTGGAGCACCGATTCGAAACGCTGCGAGCGCACCACACCGCCTTCCACGCAGAAACGGCTGACCTGATTCGGCGACCCGAACAGCATCTTGATGAAGCCGACCGGTCGCGTCACCGTTTCATAGATGTAGCAGCCAGCCTTGGCCCCAACAGCAGGATCGGGCTTGAGGCTGACATCCGCCTCGCCGGCACCGATGCCGCCGTAGTTGACGCTGTAGACCAGGTTCAGCACCGGCAGCGGTGCATCGACCACTGCAGCGGCCTGGACATTGCCAGCCGTGACGATCGCGACAGCGAACAGCAGCTTGCGCAGCGCGTTGGGGGTGTTCATCGGAAACCAGGCTCCAGATCATCAAGGCTCAGAACAGCGGACAACGGGCGATCGCGAAACCGCGGCACGCCCTGCTCGCAGCGCAATTCGCCTCGTGCCATCCAGGCCACGGCTTGCGGATAGATCCGGCATTCGATCTGCTCCAGCACGCGTTCGGCGAGTTGCTGGGCGCCATCTTGCGCCGATACCGTGAACCTTCCCTGAATTATCAGCGGCCCGCCATCGAGCTGCGGCGTGACGAAGTGCACCGTCGCGCCGTGCTCGGCGTCGCCGTCGCGCAGCACGGCCGCATGGGTGTTCAAGCCCTTGTGACGCGGCAACAGCGAAGGATGGATGTTCAGCATCCGGCCCTCGAACTCCCGCACGAAGTTTTCGGTGAGGATGCGCATGAAACCGGCGAGCGCAACGATGTCCGGCTCGAGCGCGCGCAGTGCCGCCGCCAGCGCGGCATCGAAGGCGGCGCGATCCGGATAATCGACATGCGGCAGCACCTGCACCGGCACGCCGGCTTCACGCGCCAGAGCCAGCCCGGCGGCATCGGCCCGGTTGCTGATCACGGCGACCAGATCGGCGGCGATGCGGCCATCGTTCACCGCCGCGATCAGCGCTGCCAGATTGCGACCGCGCCCGGAGATCAGCACCACCAGCCGCGCACGCCCCTTCGCAGCAACGTTCACGGCGGCAGCCTCAGGCGTACTGAACCTCGTCCGGATTGCCCTTGACCACCTCGCCCAGCATCCAGGCCTTGATCTTCGAAGCACGCAGCGCGGCCAGCGCGTCATCGGCCTTCAGCCTCGGCACCACGATGACGAAGCCGACGCCGCAGTTGAAGACCCGGCGCATCTCGTCTTCCGCGACGTTGCCCTGCTGCTGCAACCAGCTGAACACGTCCGGCCGCTTCCAGCTGGCCATGTCGACGACGGCCGAGGTGCCCTTCGGGAACATGCGGGTCAGGTTGCCGGTGATGCCGCCGCCGGTGATATGGGCCATGCCGCGAATCGGCAGGCCGGCGTCGAGCAGCGACAGGATCGGCTTGACGTAGATCGTGGTCGGCACCATCAACGCTTCGATCAGGGTGTTCTTGCTCAGCTTCTCGCCGTAGGTGGCGCGGCTGACTTCGAGAATCTTGCGGATCAGCGAATAGCCGTTCGAATGCGGGCCCGAGGACGGCAGCGCGATCAGCACATCGCCCGGCTTGATCTTGGTGCCGTCGATCAGCTTCTTCTTCTCGGCAACGGCGACACAGAAGCCGGCCAGATCGAAATCACCGTGCTGGTACATGCCGGGCATCTCGGCGGTCTCGCCGCCGACCAGCGCGCAGCCCGCCTGCTTGCAGCCCTTGGCAATGCCCTTGATGACCGCCGAAGCGATGCTGGTATCGAGCTTGCCGGTGGCATAGTAGTCGAGGAAGAACAGCGGCTCGGCGCCGTTGACCAGCACATCGTTGACGCACATTGCGACCAGATCCCGGCCCAGCCCTTCGACCCTTCCGGATTCGATACCCAACCGCAGCTTGGTGCCGACGCCATCGGTGCCGGACACCAGCACTGGCTGCTTGTACTTCTTCGGCAGGGTCACCAGCGCGCCGAAACCACCGACGCCGCCGAGCACTTCCGGCCGATGGGTCGACTTGACGATCTTCTTGATGTCATCGACCAGCGCGTCGCCGCGATCGATATCGACGCCGGCATCGGCGTAGCTCAATGACTGCTTCGATGGAATGACGGAAGGAGCGGCGGCGCGAGAAACGGGCTTCTTGTTCTTTTTGGCGGCGGTCATGGGCGCAGTCGGTCGGAGGGCCGTATGATTTTAACCGTTCCCGTCCGGCATCCGCGTTCTCATGGCCTCTGTTTACTCCGCACCCGCCCGCACCAAGTCGTCATCCACCCTGTCGATGCTCCGCGAACACTGGGGCTGGTTCGCGCTGATCACCGGCATTCTGGTGATGATGGTCCTGCTTGGGCCGATCCTGGCGCCGTTCGCGATCGCCGCCACCTTCGCCTACATGGGCGATCCGCTGGTCGATCGCCTGGAAACGTATCGGATGTCGCGCACCGTCGGCGTCTGCCTGGTGTTCGTCGTGGTCACCGCCGTGACCGCGCTGGCGCTGGTGCTGGTAGTGCCGCTGCTGCAGGTGCAGATCCTGTCGTTGATCGACAACGCGCCGGCCTGGGCGCAATGGGTGCAGGACGTGGCGCTGCCCAAGCTCGGCATCACCATGCCGCGCGGTTACCAGTTCGATGTGGAAAGCCTGCGCAAGTTCATGACCAGCCACTGGGATGGTGCCAGCGGCATCGCCTCGACTGCCTTCGACTACGTCAGCCGCTCGACGCCGGCACTGCTCGGCTTCCTGGCCAATCTGTTCCTGATCCCGATCGTGTCGTTCTATCTGCTGCGCGACTGGGATACGATGGTGTTGAAGATCCGCAAGCTGATTCCGCGCCGCCTGCTGCCGCAGGCCAGCACCTTTGCTGCCGAAACCGATGACGTGCTCAGCGCGCTGATCCGTGGCCAGCTGCTGGTGATGCTGGCGCTGGCGATCATCTACTCGCTGGGCCTGTGGGCGATCGGCCTCAACGTGGCACTGCTGGTCGGCATCATGGCCGGTCTTGTCAGCTTCGTGCCTTATCTCGGCTTCATCCTCGGTCTGCTCGCCGCCAGCATCGCGATGCTGGTGCAGGAGCAGGCGCTGATGCCGCTGATCTACGTGATCATCGTGTTCACCGTCGGCCAGATGCTCGAAGGTGGCGTGCTGACGCCAATGCTGGTCGGCGATCGCATCGGCCTGCATCCGGTCGCGGTGATCTTCGCGATCATGGCCGGCGGCCAGCTGTTCGGCTTCGTCGGCGTGCTGGTGGCGCTGCCAGTCGCCGCCGTGCTGGCGGTGCTGGTGCGCCATGCGCTGCGCCGCTGGGAGCGCAGCACCCTGTATCTGGATGTCGATGAAGTGCCGCCGCCAGTCTCGACCGAGATCCTGATCGGCACCAAGCAGGATGCTGCAAGCATCCCGTGATCGGCGAGCAACTGCCGCTGTCGGTGCAGATGGCCGACCCGGCCAGCTTCGACAGCTTCTACGCGAGCGATGCCGGCCCCAACGGCCAGGCGCTCGCCGCTCTGCGCGAACTCGCCGGCGGTGACGGCGGCACCACGCTGATCCACGGCCCGGTCGGTTGCGGCAAGACTCATCTGCTGCAGGCCGCTTCGCGCGAAGCACTGAGCCGCCGGTCTCACGCTGCTTACTTGCCGCTGGCCTCGTTCGCCGCCGAAGACCCCGCCGTGCTGCAGGGCTTCGAGACCTGCGAGCTGATCTGCCTCGACGATGTCGACGCGCCGCTGCAGGATCGCCACTGGGCGCAGGCCCTGCTGCGCCTGCTCGATGCGGTGAAAAGCCACGGCGGCCGCTGCCTGCTGTCGGCGGCGATGCCGCCCGATCGCCTGGCGATCGCCCGCATGCCCGATCTGCGTACGCGCCTATGTGCCTCGGCCTGCTTCGCACTGCGCAAGCTCGACGACAACGAGCACGCCGAGATGCTCAAGGCGCGCGGCCAGCGCCTTGGCTTGGCCCTGTCCAGCGACGCCGTGCACTGGATGCTCACCCACTTGCCGCGCGACACCCCCAGCCTGCTCGCCGCCCTCGCCCGCATCGATCGCGCCGCCCTCGCCGCACGCCGTCAGCCGACCTTGCCGTTCGTGCGTCAGGTACTCGCAGAGCGCTGAAGCGGCTGTCGTCCGGTTGCTTGCCGGCTTGCTATGGTTCCAGCAGATATTTCGAGCCCCGCCATGCGCCGATTGACCGTGTTCCTGCCTCTGCTACTCGCCGCGCTATCGGCCCAACTTCCGGTTCTGGCCGAAGCGCCGCTGACCCTGCCGCCGCTCGCTTACCAGCAACGCGTGCTCGGCAACGGCCTGACCGTGCTGAGCCTCGAAGACCACAGCAGCCCGACCACGGCGATCCAGGTCTGGTATCGGGTCGGCGCCAAGGACGATCCGCAGGGGCGCAGCGGCTTCGCGCATCTGTTCGAACACCTGATGTTCAAGCGCACGAAGTACCTGGCCGCCGAGCAGTTCGACCGGCTGACCGAGGACGTCGGTGGCGCCAACAACGCCAGCACCGGTGATGACTGCACCAACTATCTCGACGTGGTGCCGTCGAACCATCTCGAACGCCTGCTCTGGGCCGAGGCCGAGCGGCTGCAGCATCTGACCGTCGACGAGGCCAGCTTCAAGTCCGAGCGCGCCGTGGTCCAGGAAGAGTTCCGCAGCGCGGTGCTGACGCCGCCTTACGGCCGGCTGTCCTATCACCTGCAACAGGAAACCTGGCGCGTCCATCCCTACCACCGACCGACGATCGGCAGCATCGAAGAACTCGATGCCGCGACGCTCGCTGACGTGCAGGCTTTCCACAGCACTTATTACCGACCCGACAACGCCGCGCTGATCGTGGTCGGCGATTTCGATGCCGCGCAGCTCGATGCCTGGATCGATCGCTATTTCGGCGGCATCGCCAGGCCGACTCAACCGATCCCGAGAGTCACCGCCATCGAACCGGAACGCGAAGCCGATCGCCGGGTCACGGTGCGGCTGCCGAACGTGCCACTGCCGGCGCTCGGCCTGTCCTGGCTGGCACCGAAGCCGGACAGCGCCGATGCGCCGGCGCTGAAGATCGCCATCGCGCTGCTGGCTGGCGGTGAATCCTCGCGGCTGCATCAGGCACTGGTCTACCGGCTGCAGGCGGCCCAGGGCGTTGATCTGAGTTACGAGGAAACCGCCGATCGTGGCGCGGTCTACGCCACCGTGTTGCTGGCCAGCGGCCAGCGTATTGCCAAGCTTGAAGCCGCGCTGATGGCCGAGATCGGCAAGCTGGCAAGCAAGCCGATCCCGCCTGCCGAACTCGACAAAGCGAAGACCGTGCTGCTGACCGAATTGCTCGCCAAGCGCGAAACCAACGAAGGCCGCGCCTACGCGCTCGGTGATGCCTGGATCGGCACCGGCAGCGCGAAGACCGCGAACACCGAGCTTGAAAGCCTGCTCGCGGTGACCGCGGCCGATGTGCAGCGGGTGACCAAGACGCAGCTGATCGATGGCAAGCGTCTGAGTCTCGAATACCTACCCGAGACGACCGCCGCATCCGGAGGCAAGCCATGAGCCGCCATCCTGTGCAGCGACTGATCGTTCTGCTTGGCTTCGGCCTGCTCGCTGCCTGTGGACGCAGCGAAGCACCAGCTGTCTCCGGCGACAACAGCCAGCTGCCGGCGCCCGGCCCGACGCCTGCGGCCGAGATCGCCGCGCCGATCGAGAAGCAGCTGGCCAATGGCTTGAGAGTGGTCGTGTTGCCGCGCGCCGGCAGCGCGCTGGTCGCTGCGGAATTCCTGCTGCTGTCCGGCAGTGAAGTCGATCCAGCCGATCGCGCCGGCCTCGCCGATTTCACCGCCAGCCTGCTCACCCAGGGCACGAAATCTACAACGGGCAGCCGCAGCGCCAGTCAGCTTGCCGCCGCTGCCGAAGCGCTGGGCGGGCCGCTGCAGGCGCAGGCCGGCTGGGATGCGACGACGGTCGGCATCACCGTGACCACACCGAAGCTGGCCGCTGCGCTCGATCTGCTGGCCGATGTCGTCCGTCATCCAGCGTTCGCGGAGGATGAGGTGGAACGCTATCGCGCCCAGGCGATCGACAGCCTGCGCCTGAGCTTCAGCGATCCCTCCGATGTCGCGCCGCTGGTGGCCGCGCGCATCGTTCACGGCAGTGCGCCTTACGGTCATCCGCGTCTCGGTACCCCGGCCTCCGTGCAACGCATCACCGCCGGCGAGCTGCGCGCGCTCCATCAGCGCTACTACCGGCCGGACAAGGCCGTGCTGGTGCTGACCGGAGGACTCGAACCGGATACCGGTTTTGCGCTCGCCGCCCAGGTGTTCGGCGACTGGAATGCGCCGGCCGAAGCGCTGGCAGTCCCGCCGCCGAAAAACGCAACTCGGGTAGCGCCAGCAACGATCACCGTCATCGATCAACCCGACGCCGGCCAGGCCGCCGTCATCGCCGTGCTGCCGCTGCCAGAACGCGCGGCCGTGGACTATTACCCCGGACTGGTCGCGAGCAACGTGCTCGGCGGCGGCTATTCGTCACGGCTGAACAGCGAGATCCGCATCAAGCGCGGACTGAGCTACGGCGCCAGCGCGAGCTACGGCGTGCTGCGCGACGGTGGTGCCTGGATGGCCAGCGTGCAGACCAAGAACGCGTCCGCTGCCGAAGTCGTCGGCCTGATCCGCACTGAAGTCGCAGGCTTGGGTGCGGACGCAGTGCCGGCCGACGAACTGACCGCCCGCAAGGCCAGCTACATCGGCAACTACGCGCGACGTCTGGAAACTGCGAGTGGCATCGCCGGCTTGATCGCCGGCCGCCTTGCCCAGGGCCTGCCGGCGGACGAAATCACTCGAGTGATCAACCGCGTTTCGGCGGTCGATAGCGCCCAGGTGCGCAACTACGCGACGCAGCACTTCCAGCCGGAAGCACTGCGCTTCGTGATCGTCGGCGATGCCCGGCAGTTCGCCGAGGCGCTGCAGAAGGACGGCCAGCGCATCGACGTGATTCCGCTCGCCGAGCTTGATCTCGACGCGCCGTTGCTGCGGCGCCCGAACGGAAAGCGCTAGCCTCGGACCCCAATCAAACCCCAGTCAGACTAGGTTGCCCAACTCGCGAATCGCCACCGACAGCCCGGCGAAATCGCGAGTACCCGCAGCTTGCAGTTCGGCGAGCCGGGTCTGAACCAGGCCGGCGACGCGCTCACGCAGCGCCGTCCAGGCCGCGATGCGCGCATCGGCATCCTTGCCATCCAGCGCCAGAACCGCAGCCGCCAAAGCGCGATGGATGCGCCAAGCGTCGTCGCGCAGGTAGACCCGGGCCAGCGACTGCCATTTGCCGCTGACCGGCAACTCGTTGATCGCCCCGAACAGCCACAGCAAGCGGAACCGCTCGCCGAGCTGGAAGTAGACCGCCGCGACCTCGGCCAGCGACCGGCCCGAGGCTTCGGCCAGCTCGGTGATATCCAGCGCGCCGCCCAGCGCGCGAGTGTTGGCGAGCCGGCGGGCGAGATCGGTCGGCACTTCGTCCGCCAGCATTGCGGCATGGCTGCGATCCCAGTCCTCGCGATAGCTGGCCGGCAGCGCGTCCGGCAGGCTCGCTTCCAGTTCGGCCACCGTCGCCGTGAAGCGTTCGACTGCTTCCTGCACCGGCTTGGCCGCCCAACGCGAACCGGCGAACCAGCCGGTGGCGTGCTTGAGCAAGCCGATCGCCAGATTCATCAGCCGGTACTGGGTCGCCGCCGGCACCTGGTTGTCGAGCGCTTCGATCGCCTGCCAGTAGCTGTCGCCGCCGTAAATCTGATGCGCCGTCGCGTAGGCCTTCAGGACCTCGGCGCGCGTCAGGCCGTGATCGTCGGCCCAGAGCTGCGCAAAGCCGGCGCCCATGCGATTGACCAGGGCGTTGGACAGGATGGTAGCGATGATCTCGCGGCGCAGACGATGGCGGCTGAGCAGTTCGCGATACTGCTCGACGAGCAGCGGCGGGAAGTTGCCGAGCAGATCGCGGACGAAGAAGGGATCGTCCGGCACCGTCGAGGCGAGAATCGCGTCGTACAGCGAGATCTTCGAATACGCGATCAGCACCGCCAGTTCCGGCCGGGTCAGGCCGACGCCGCGGGTACGTCGCTCCTTGATCTGATCCTCATCCGGCAGACCTTCGATCGCACGATTCAGCAGGCCCTCGCGCTCCAGCATCCGCATCAGCTCGGCGTGATCGTCGAGCCGCGCCGGCGCAGTCAGTTGCAGCAGGCTGATCGCCTGCGACTGCACGTAGTTGTCGCGCAACACAAAGCGGGCGATGTCGTCGGTCATGCTGGCCAGCAGCGGGTCACGCTTCTCGCGGGGCAGCTGACCAGTCGTGGTCAGTTCGCTGAGTGCGATCTTGATGTTGACCTCGCGATCCGAAGTATGGACGCCAGCGGCGTTGTCGATCGCGTCGGTGTTGATCCGCCCGCCGGCCTGGGCAAATTCGATGCGCCCCGCCTGCGTGCAGCCGAGGTTGCCGCCCTCGCCGACCACCTTGCAGCGCAGATCGCGGCCATTGACTCGTATGGCGTCGTTGGCGCGATCGCCGACCTCGGCGTTGTTCTGCGTCGCCGCCTTCACGTAGGTGCCGATGCCGCCGTTCCAGAGCAGATCGACCGGCGCGGTCAAGATCGCCCGCATCAGCTCGGCCGGCGCCATCGCTTCGGCGGTGATCGACAGCGCCGCGCGGACCTGGGCGCTGATCGGAATCACCTTGGCCGAACGCGGATGGATACCGCCACCGGCCGAGATCAGGCTCGCGTCGTAATCGGCCCAGGATGAACGTGGCAGCGCGAACAGCCGCTGGCGCTCGGCCATGCTGGTCACCGCGTCCGGATTCGGATCGAGAAAGATGTGGCGATGATCGAAGGCCGCGATCAGCTGCAAGGTCGGCGACAACAGCATGCCGTTGCCGAACACGTCACCGCTCATGTCGCCGACGCCAACCACGGTGAATGGCTGGGTCTGGATGTCGACGCCTCTGCCAGAGAAGCCGGTACCTTCCCGGAAGTGACGCTTCACCGATTCCCAGGCGCCGCGCGCGGTGATACCCATGCGCTTGTGGTCGTAGCCGGCGCTGCCGCCGCTGGCGAAAGCATCGCCGAGCCAGAAGCCGTATTCGGCAGCCACGCCGTTCGCGTAATCGGAAAACGTCGCCGTGCCCTTGTCGGCGGCCACGACCAGATAGGCGTCGTCCGGATCGTGGCGCACGGCGTCGGCCGGCGGCACGACGACGGTTCCGACGCGGTTGTCGGTGAGATCGAGCAAGCCGCGCAGAAAGGTCTTGTAGCAAGCCACGCCCTGCGCCATCCAGGCTTCGCGATTGGACGGGTCAACCGGCTGCTTGACCACGAAACCGCCCTTGGCGCCGACCGGCACGATCACCGTATTCTTCACCTGCTGCGCCTTCATCAGGCCAAGCACTTCGGTACGGAAATCCTGGCGGCGATCGGACCAGCGCAGACCGCCGCGGGCAACCTTGCCGCCGCGCAGGTGCACGCCTTCAACTTCCGGCGCGTAGACCCAGATCTCGAACATGGGCCTTGGCAGCGGCAGCTCGGGAATCTTCGAGGGATCGAGCTTGATGCTGAGCCAGCGCTTGTTCTGGCCTTCGCCATCGCGCTGATAGGCGTTGGTTCTCCACGCGGCGCGGATCACCGCGACGAAGGCGCGCAGCACGCGGTCGGCATCGAGGCTGGCAACCTGATCCAGCGCGTGATCGAGCGCCTGCGCCAAGGTCAATGCGTTGGCCGTGCGTGCGTCGTCGTCGAGCGCCGGATCGAAGCGCACCTCGAAGGCCGAGACCAGCAACCGTGCGATCGCCGCGTGCTCGTCGAGGATGGTTTCGATGTAGTTCTGGCTGAACGGCAGGCCGGTCTGCAGCAGGTAACGGGTCAGCGCGCGAACGATGGTCACCTGCCGCGCGTCGAGGCCGGCACCGAGCACCAGACGGTTCAGGCCATCGTTCTCGAGCAGGCCGTTCCACGAAGCCAGGAACGCGGCCTCGAAGTAGGCGCGCTGGGTTTCCGCCGGCAGGCTGCAACCAGCATGTCTGACCTCGAAAGCCTGCAGCCACTGGCTGCCGCCATCGCGGGGCAGGATTTCGGTCGGATCCTGACGGACGACTCTCAAGCCGAAGTTTTCCAGGGTCGGCAAGACATCGGACAGCGCCAGCGGATCACCGAGCGTGTACAGCTTCAGGCCGATGGCGCGCGGCAGACTGCCATCGTCCGGACTCTGCACCGCCAGCCGCGCGGCCAGCGGCTGCGCTTCGCTCAAGCTCGCCAGGACCCGGACATCGTCGGCCGCTTCGGTGGGTTGAGCCAGCTCCGCGTAGGACGGCGGAAAGGCATCGGCGTAGCGGGCCGCAAGGCTGGCGTCATCGCGCAGCAGATCGCGTAATTGATCACGCCAGGTGCGGGTGGCGATGCTCAGGATCTTTTCGACGTCGGTGACCGTCAGCGACAACTGGGTGCCCGGCGGCGTCCGCACGATCAGCTGCAGACGGGCGATATCACCACGCAGGAATTCGACCGTGCGCTCCAGCGACAGGCCGTTGCACAAGGTCATCAGGGTGCTGCCGACCTTGTCGCGCAGCTCGCGCGAATAACGTTCGCGCGGCAGATAGATCAGGAACGAGAAGAAGCGGCCGTAACGATCGCGGCGCATGAACAGACGCAGGCCATGGCGCTCGCGCAAGCTGCGAATGCCCATGCACAGCCGGAACAGTTCGTCCTCGCTGGACTGGAACAGCTCGTCGCGCGGCAAGGTATGCAGGATGTCGCGCAGGTTCTTGCCCGAGTGCGAATGCTCGGAGAGCCGCGACCGCGCCAGCACCATATCGGCCTTGCGGCGGATCAGCGGAATCTGCCGCGGCCGGTCGATGTAGACCTCGGACGAGAACAGGCCGAGCAGGCGCACGGTGCCGGCCAGGGTGCCGTTGCTGTCGTAATGCTTGACCGACACCACGTCCATCAAGCCGGCGCGATGGATGGTCGCGTGCAGGTTGGCCTTGGTGACCACGACCACTCGCGGCGAATCGGCGTACTTGTCCAGTTCCGTCGTCGGCGCGATCAGGTCCTGCGCGGCCCAGCGGCTGCCGGCGCGCAGCAGGCCGAGGCCTGAAGCGGCATCGATGCGGAAACGGCCGCGGCCGTCGGCGGTCTTCTCGGCAACGCTTTCGATGACGCCGAGAAAAGTGAAGTGATGGTTGTGCAGGTAGTCGAGCAAGGCCCGCGCTTCGGCGAACTCCTCGGCATCGGCACCCGGCGGCAGGCTGTCCAGTTCCTCGATCAGACGCCGCACACGGGCCAGCGCCAGCGGATAGTCATCGACGACCCGCTTCAGGTCATCGAGCACTGCACGGCATTCGGCTTCGAGCCCGGCCAGCGCCTCGGCGCTCGGCAAGGTCTCGAATTCGAGATGGATCAGAGATTCGGCCGTGCCCTCGCCGACTCCGGTCAACTGGCCGTCGGCATCGCGCTGCAGGCGCATCACCGGATGCACGCTCCAGTCGATCGGGCTGCCCGAGGCGCGCACTGCCAAGGTCAGCGAATCGACCAGGAACGGCTGATCGGCGACCACGGTGTCGAGCGTCGCGAGGGTCTGCCCCGCCGCTGGCGGCAGCAGCTGCAGCCGATAGCCATCGGCCGGACGCTGCTGCACCAGCAGCCAGTGCTGACGGGCGATCGCCAGCAATGCTTCCGGACTGCGCTGGCTCAGCAGTTCGGGGGTCGAGGTTTCGTAGTAGCTGCGAAGAAAACGGCGGAAGGTTTCGCTGTCGCTCGCAGCAACGGTATCGGGGTTGGCAATGCAAATGGCATCGAGCCGCGCCAGCAGGTCTTCCTGGGCGCGATCGAGGCCCGGTTCTTGTGGGGCCGTCATGTTTTTAGGTCTCTTCCCGCTGGCTGCGAGGAGTCGCAGTGCGGCTTTGGACCGAGTATGTCGCCATGGGTTCGGACGGCGAAACCCATGGCGCCTTTCAGGGCAGCGATCGCCTCAATGGCAGGGCTGCTTGATGCTCGATTTCAGCAGCCAGTAGTTCACCGGCCAGGCCATCAGAAAGCCGGCCGGCAGCGCCGCCGCATAGCCGGCCCAGAACATCGGGCTGACCAGGGAAGGCGCTCGCAAACCGCCGACGTGGTAATCGGTGACGTTCATCGCCAGCTCCATCGCCGCGATCGAGATCGTTTCGCCGAGCCACAGCGTGCGCAAGGCTGCGGCCCAGGTCGAACCGCGACGAACCAGCGGCAGCAGGCCCAGGGTGTAGCCGCTGGCAAAGCCGGTAGCGGTGGCCAGCGCCATCGTCGTCCACTGATCAAGACCGAGCGCCACGCCGATCGCCAGGCCAATGAATTCGCCGAGCGCGCAGCCGGTAAGGCAATGCAGGGTCGCCGCCGTGGTCAGGCGGAAACGGGAAACCGGGGGGTGAACGTGGACCTTGGCAGACGAGGCTGCGGCATCGCCGTGGCAGCAGGACTTGGTCGCGGCGGGTTCGGGAT
This sequence comes from Nevskia ramosa DSM 11499, assembly GCF_000420645.1. Classification (NCBI taxonomy): domain Bacteria; kingdom Pseudomonadati; phylum Pseudomonadota; class Gammaproteobacteria; order Nevskiales; family Nevskiaceae; genus Nevskia; species Nevskia ramosa. The sequence continues at coordinate 255,589 of NZ_ATVI01000007.1, forward strand.
GCGAGGTGGATGCGGACATGGCTTCAGGACTCCAGACTTTGACTCAGGGAGACCGACTGCACGCCTTCGATGATCGGGCAGCCGGCGACGGTACCGCTGCCGTGACACTGCCGTTCCAGCGCGACGAGGGTGTCGCGGATCGCAGTCAGCTCACGGATCTTGCGGTCGAGTTCTGAAACGCGTGCCCTGGCCATTTCCCGCACCTGCTGGCGCGGGCCGCCGCCGTCCTGCAACTGCAGCAGGCCGGCAATATCACTCAGGGTGAAACCGAGCGCCTTGGCCTGACGGATGAAGCGCAGACGTTCGACATCGGCCGCCGTGTACAGCCGATAACCACCGCCGCTGCGGTTGGCCAACGGCAGCAGACCTTCGCGCTCGTAATAGCGCACGGTGTCGATGGCAACGCCGGCCGCTTTGGCAGCGGCGCCGATCGTCGTGGTTCGGGACATGCGGGTTCTCCAGACTCAGGCTGCAGCTTGGAGTCTGGACTCTACTTCAGGGTCAAGCCCGTTGATCGGGCCCGGCCTAAAAGCGGGATCAAGGGCTTTCCTTTGCGACGGGCTCCTCGGATGCTTCGCACCCCCCGATAGAATGCCGTCATGAATGCTCAGGAAGATGCACGCGCGAGCCGAATGGCTTTCCTCAAGGCCTGGCAGGCACGAGCAGTCTTCTGGTGCGGGGCGATCGCCGTCGGCCTGGTCGCTGTCGGCTTCGCCGAGGCCTGTGATTGGGCAATCCAGCAGCACGCGAAGCTCATCGCGGCGTGGCCGCTCGCCGCTCCGTTCATCACGCCATTCGGATTCGCTGCCGGCGTCTATCTGACCCGAAGGTGCTCACCCGCCGCCAAGGGCAGCGGAATTCCGCAGGCGATCGCAGCCCTGGATACCGCGGACGACGCCCTGCGTTCACGTTTGCTGTCCTTGCGCATCGCTGTCAGCAAGATCGCCCTGACCCTGCTCGGCCTGCTCAGCGGTGCATCGATCGGGCGAGAAGGGCCAACCGTGCATATCGGCGCCTCCATCATGGATGCGCTCGGCCGTTTTGCGCATTTTCCATCCGAGTCGCTGCGCCGCGGCCTGGTGCTCGCTGGCGGAGCGGCGGGACTGGCGGCGGCTTTCAATACGCCGATCGCCGGCATCGTGTTTGCCGTTGAGGAAATGGCCCGCTCCTTCGAAGAGCGCACGACCGGCACCTTGATCACCGCCGTGGTGCTGGCCGGTGTGGTCGCCACCGGCCTGCTCGGCAACTACACGTATTTCGGCGTCGCCGATGCCCATCTGCTGACTTGGCGGGCCTGGATCGCCGTACCCTTGTGCGGCATCAGCGGCGGCTTGATCGGCGGCCTGTTCGCACGAATCCTGATCAAGGGCAGCGGCATGCTGGCGCCGCTGTCGATGCGTCAGGCGGTGTTGCTGGCAGCCGGCCTCGGCATCGTCGTCGCGGTCCTCGGGCTGGCGTCGGGCGGCACCACCTACGGCTCCGGCTACGAGCAGGCGCGCGGCCTGCTCACCGGCGAAGTCACGCCCGGTCTGCTGTTTCCGATACTGAAATGGCTTGCGACGCTCGCCTCGTATCTCACCGGACTTCCGGGCGGCGTTTTCTCGCCCTCGTTGTCCACCGGTGCCGGTATCGGTGCAGCGCTCGCACCGCTGGTTCCGCAGACTTCGCTGGCGACGATGATCGTATTGGGCATGGTCGCCTACTTCACCGGCGTCACCCAATCGCCGCTGACCGGCGCCGTCATCGTGATGGAAATGGTCGACGACCACTCGCTCATCCTGCCGATGCTGGCAACCTGCTTCGTGGCACTCGGCGTCTCCCGATTGCTGTGCAGGGAGCCGCTCTATCGCGCACTGGCCCAACCCTTCCTGCAGCAGGTCGATCGAACGGCGCCGGGCAGGCTCGGGTAATCGACAGCAACGGGTAGCCGAAGCCGCAATCAAGCCCGGCGAAGTCGAGAAGCAGATCGTCGAGGCAAAAAAAAGCCCGCCGGCCGAAGCCGACGAGCTTGCAATCCCGATACTGGCAACGCTTGCTTAGAGCCCGATCACGCCGAAATCGTTCTTGACGATCGCCAGCGTCGCCGAACGCGGACGGCTGATGCCGTCGTTGGCCGGCCAGTGGCTTTCGTACGCAGCCGGATTGCCGAGCAGCGCCGATGGCGTGTTCTCGCCCGGATGCTGGATGTTCACGAACAGCACGCGACCATCCGGCGTGGAGTCCAGACCGGTCAGCTCGCAGCCCTTCGGGCCGACCAGGAAGCGGCGCATGCGCGAGGCGCTGGCCTTGGCGCCGACATAGGTGGTCTGGCCGTTGATGGTGGTCACGCCGCCGTCGCCGACGCTGCCCGGCACCGCGGCCAGCAGCATGCAGTTGGTGACGTCGGTGTAGGCACCGTCGTCGGTCTGGATCCACAGCAGGCCGTTGGAGGCATTGCTGTCGCGACCGAACCACAGGCCGTCAGGGCTGGACAGGTCGTTGACATCGGTCAGGCCGGAGACGTTGACGGTCGCCGGATCGGCGTCCGCCTGGGCGCCGAAGCCGAAGATGTCCCACTTGAAGGTGGTCGCCGCCGAGCGGTTGCCGGCTTCGCGGAAACGGATGATGTGACCATTGACGTTGCCACGCTGAGTGGTCGCGCCCTTCTGGTCCGCGTACGAACGCGGGTTTGCCGCGTCGACCGCCGGGCCGGTGCCGACACCGCGCGCCGAGTTGTTGGTCAGCGTGAAGTAGACCTCGCCGTTGAGACGATTGACCGCACCCCATTCCGGGCGATCCATCTTGGTGGCGCCGACCGAATCGGCGGCCAGACGAGCGTGCAGCAGCACGTCAGCTTCCGAGCTGAACGGATAGATCGCGTTGTTCGCATCCAGACCATTGATGCCGAACTGCAGCGGCACCCAGTTACCGCTGCCATCGGCATCGAAGCGGGCGACGTACAGCGTGCCGTTGTCCAGATACTTGTCGCCGACCGCGAGACGATCGGTGTTGTTGAGGTCGCGCGGATCGAGCAGCGCCTTCGACACGAACTTGTAGATGTATTCGCCGCGCGAGTCGCAGCCCATGTAATAGACCAGCGGACGGCCGACGACGAAGTTGGCCGGCCAGGCGCCTTCGTGGAAGAAGCGAGCCATTGCAGTGCGCTTGCGCGGCGTCGACTGCGGGTTGTACGGGTCGATCTCGACGACCCAGCCGAAGGTGTTCGGCGCATTGCGGAAATCGTCGGCGGCGGTGCTGCCGGTGACGGTCGCATCCCAGCGCGAGAAGCGGGTGTCGCTCGGATCCGACGGCACCACGGTGGTCCAGCCATAGTTGCCGGCCGAACCCTGGGTGATGCCGTAGCGGTTCAGCGCGGTCACTTCGGCGGCGCTGCGGTTGGCGTTGTCGGTGCCCGAGCGGCGGAAGTAGAAGGCCCAGTTCTCTTCGCAGGTCAGATAGGTGCCCCAAGGCGTGAAGCCGTTGGCGCAGTTGTTGATCGTGCCGCGGGTGCGGGTGCCATCCGGTGAGTAACGGGTGACCAGCTGGGCGTCGCCGCGCACCGGGCCGCTCATTTCGATATCGGTCAGCGAGGTGATGCGGCGGTTGAAGCGCGAGCTGGCATTGGTCGCCACCGGCACGGCGCGCGATGGGCCGGCAACCAGTTCGACGACGCTGACGCCATGTGCATTCATTTCCTTGACCACTTCATCGGCCACCGTACGAACGCCGCCGACCACGGTGGCGCCATTGGCGTGCAGAAACGGCTGGGTGATGTTCTCGTGGTTGCGGCACAGCAGGCCGCGACGCGAGTTCGACGGATCCGGACGGCCGCCGTCCGAGCTCAGGCCGAAGTAGTACATGCCGTCGTGATGATCGCCGGCGCGGAAGGCATACGAATCACCGGTTTCGCTACCGTCGCCCGCCCAGGCCGGCGTCGAGGTATTCAGCGCTTCGCCGAGCGGCGACAGCACGGTGACCGTATAGCCTTCCGGTACGGTGACCACGTCGGCCAGGCTCTTGGCGACCGGGTTGAAGCTCAAGCTGAAGCCGGACGGCAGCGCCTGCGCTTCCGGGCTGGCCAGCAGGCCGCTGCTGCCGACCGTGAACGCCGCTGCGGCGCCGAGGCCGCCGACCAGCACTTCGCGCCGCGACAGCCGCGCCTCGACCATGCTCTGCAGGGTCGGATTATTGGTTTCGTTGGTGCAGACGTCATCGACGTGACGATGCGCGGGTAGCGGGCTGTTGCTCAAATCATTCATCGCTGGCTCCGGAATAAGTGGATGAGGCGCGATGAATTCGCACCTCAAAGCTGGCAGAGCCGGAAGCCTAGGAGCGCGGTGTTGCAGCGATTTTTCAGAATCGCGACAGTTTCCTACGATTTTTACACTCTTCTCACATAACGCCTGTTTCTGGCTGCAATGAAGGGGCTTTCTCCAACAACCGTGATCCCTTCAGTGATCAACCCAGCGACCAGCGCCGCACGATGCGGTAGCCGTCCGCCTTGCCATTGCTGCGGGCACTGCGCAGCAGCGCGAATTCGGTGACCGGCCACAGCACTTCGAAGGGCGGCATCTCGGTCAGGGTGCGGACGTTGCGCTGGCAGCTGAGGTGCGGCACGAAAGCTTCGCTGGCCACCGGCAGGCCGTATCGCAGCAGCTCGCGATCCAGCTCGGCCTTGAGCCGGGCCAAGGTCGGCTGCAAGGCCGATGGCCCGAGCCAGGCGGTGCTGGCGTTCGGGAAATGACCGCTGCGATCAAGCCGCAACAGGAATGGCTTGGCCTGCACGTCATCTCCGGCCAGGAGCGCCGCATCGACCTGGGTTCGGCCGATGTCGCCGAGCCAGGCCAGGGTCAGATGCAGGCGCTCGGGCTTGATCCGGTAGGCCACGCCACCCTCGCCCAGCGGCAGCGCCGCAGCAGCCGAGGCCAGCCGGCGACGCACGGCAGCGTCTGGCCATAGCGCGAAGAAGTAGCTGGCACGCCGGCCGCCGCGACGGCTCGCATCCGGCAATTCCGAGAACAGGCCCGGCTGGTCACGACGGGCCAAGTTCAGCGTTGCGCCAATCGCATCGAACCGAGTACCGGCAAGCTGCGATCGAGCAATAGCCGTGACAGCTCACAGGCACAGGCCAGCAGCTGTGCCTGCGCCGCAAGGTATTCGGCCGGCGTGCTGCCGGCTGGCAGTGAATCACTGAACAGCTGCTTGCCGAGCACCGCACCGTCGCTGTCGTCGACGACGAACTCGATCGCCAGCAGCGCCTGATCGCCGCGGTCGCCCGACACTCGTTCCAGCCGCTGCAAGACCGGCCGCAGGCGAATATCGCTACCGAACCGCGCCGGCTGCGCCAGCACCGAATCCTGGCCGTAGGCGGCCCGCAGGTGATCGACCAGAACATCGCCGAACAGCAGCGCTGGCGGGCCGATCAAGCTGCTGCCTGATTGCCGGTCGGCAATGCGATTGACGAAGCCACGGTCGGCATAAAGCCCGCGCACTTCGAAAGGTTCGACGACGATGCGCAGCGGCGCTGCAGCAGGCGCCAGAGCCATTGATTTGCCGGCGCAACCGGCGAGGAGCGCACCGAGCAGGCTCAAGACTTGGCGGCGGTTCTGTTGCATCGGGCGGACGTTCTTGAGCGGGGTGCCTAGTGTCCGGGGGACCTCCGGCCCGCGCAACTGCCGCGCCCAGTTCTGCTCAGCCCGGCTGCGCGATCCCGAAACGCTCCATGCGTCGATACAGCGCCTGGCGCGACAGACCCAGGGACTGCGCCGCGCGGCTGACCATGCCGCCGGCCTTTGCCAGCGCCGCTTCGATCGCTTCCTTGCTCGGATCATCCAGCGAACGAGCGACCGCGCGCGGCTGCACCTGCAAGCCGAGATCGGCGGGCGCAATCGTACCTTGCTGGCAAAACAGCCGCGCGCGTTCGAGCACGTTCTTCAGTTCGCGGACATTGCCCGGCCAGCTGTGTGCGTGCAGCAGCTCGCGGGCTTCGTCGGACAGCACGGCGCCGCTGTCGCGGAGGAAATGCTCGGCCAGCGGATCGACATCGTCCATGCGCTCGGTCAGCGGCGGCAGGTTCAGTTCGATGACGTTCAGGCGGTAGTACAGATCTTCGCGAAAGCGGCCTTCGCGAATCATCTGCGGCAGCTCGCTGTTCGTCGCGCTGAGCACCCGCACCCGCGCCTTGCGCACCCGGCTGGAACCCAGGCGCTGGTAGTCGCCGGACTCCAGCACCCGCAGCAGCTTCACCTGTACCGAGAGCGGCAGATTGCCGATCTCGTCGAGAAACAAGGTGCCACCCTCGGCAGTTTCGAAATGCCCTTCGCGGGGGCGCGTCGAGCCCGTGTAGGCGCCGGCTTCGGCACCGAACAGTTCGGCCTCGGCGAGTTCGGTGGGCAATGCTCCGCAATTCACCGCGATGAACGCCGCGGCCTTGACTGCCGAATTCGCGTGAACGATCTGGGCGATGCGTTCCTTGCCAGCGCCGTTCGGGCCGGTGATCAGCACCGGCGCGTTCGAGCGAGCGATCTGGCAGGCCATCGTCACCACCCGCTCGGTGGCATCGGCGGCGTAGACCAGGCCGCAAAGATCGAAGCGCGCCGCCAGCGCTTCCCGGCGGCGGTTGCGCTCGGCGCGTCTGGCCGTCGCTTCGCGTGCGGCTTCGGCCAGCTCCAGCAGATTCTCGACCGTCGCCAGCAGCTTGGCATCGTCCCAGGGCTTGGCGAGATAGTCGGCAGCACCGGCCTTGACCAGTTCGACGGCGACCGCGAGCTGCGTCCAAGCCGTCAGCAGGATCACCGGCAGATCGGGATTGCGGGCACGAATGGCGTGAAACAGCGCCGCACCTTCCTGGCCCGAGGTGGTATCCGCAGCGAAGTTCATGTCGGCGATCACCAGGCTGACCGGCTCGCGGGTCAGCACTTCCAGGCCGGCCTCGGGCGACAGCGCCGTGATCGCCTGGATGTCGTGCAGCGAAAACAGCAGGCTCAACGCTTCAAGCACGCCGGGGTTGTCGTCAATGATCAGGATCGTTCGCATGGGCACTCCATCGTAACGTCTGATGCGTGCACGGCAGGCTTTGGTTTGCAGGCGCTTTTCAGATCAGACGTCAGCGCTGCACAAAGCGACTATCCATGTGTTCGGATACTCGGACAAACGGCAGTCAATCTGTCTTGACAAGGCTCGGATCGAAGGCCAACCTGCCATCGCTTCGGTCATCCAGGGACCGCTATTTCTGGATGCGACGAGGGAATCCGGGTCCATGAGCCAGGAAGCCTGCCGACGCCAGAAAGAGGTCAGAAAAACAGTCCTTCGGCGGGGTGCACCGATCGGACGCTTTCCAGGGCATGGCTGCGGCCGCAGCGCTTGCTCAGATCGCGTTCAGCCGGGCCGCTCGGGACATCGTGCTGAGGAGCCGACCATGCAGACTTCCCGTTCGTTTCAGCCAGGCAAGCCCTACTCCCGCGAGTCCGTCCGCGACGACGCGGCGCCGCCGATCTGGTCGCTGGTCTATCACAGCCGCGCCGCCAGGCCGATGTCGGAATCCGATCTGGACGAACTGCAACGGGCAGCTGCGGCACGCAATCATGCCGAAGGTCTGACCGGCCTGATGATCTACGACGAAGGCCGCTTCTTCCAATGGCTGGAAGGACCAGAAGCCAGCATCGAGAAGGTCTGGCCGTCGATCCAGCGCGATCCACGACATGGCGCGATCGACGTGCTCGGTCGCAATCCGGCGCCGTTGCGCTGCTTCGGCGACTGGGACATGAAGCTGTCGACGCGCAGCCTCAGAACCGGCAAAGCGCAATCTGGCGCCCTCCAGCTGCCGCCGATGCTGATCGACTCGCTGAGCCGTCGTCCGCATGCCGCTACCGAACTGCTGGCCTCGATGGCGATCAAGTCACCGGTGGTCATCGCTCGCGAGCCGCTGTCGGCCAAGGCTGCCGCGAAGCGCATCGCCGAGAAGCCCCAGTACGCAGCGCTGCGGAATGTGGTCGAAAAGGTGCTGATCCCGCAGCTGGCGGCCCTGCACACTGGTGATAAGGTGCAGGTACCGGTCGATCCGCGCATCGCCGAACTGGCGAAGCTGCTGATCGCCACCGATCCTCACGCCGGAGACCAGCAGTTCGGAGAACTGCAGTCGCTATCCCGCTCGATCGGTGCGCTGTGCACGGATCTTTACGAACCGCTGGCGCGCAGCCTCGGCGATCTCTGGCAGGCCGATGACTGCACTGAACTGGAATTGACCGTCGCGCTGTGCCGCGTGCAGAGCTCGATGCGCAACGCAACTTCAGGTGCTGCGCGAACACGGGGCGTTCATCTGCCGGCCGTGCTAGTCACACCGCAGCCCGGCGAGCAGCACCGGCTCGGCGCCAGTCTTGACGCCGAAGTGCTCTGGCAGGCCGGCTGGAATACCCAGTACGAAGCGCCAGCCACCGATGAAGCGCTGGAACAGCTGGTTGCCGATACCTGGTTCGATGCGCTCGACCTGTCGCTGAGCAACTCGTTCCGCCGCGAGCACTGGCTGCCCCGCATGGCGCAGACCATCCAGCATGTCCGCGATGCCTCGCGCAATCCGCAGCTGGTCGTCGTGGTCGGTGGCCGCGTGTTCTACGAGCACGAACAGATCGGTGCAGACATCGGTGCCGATGCCAGCAACCGCTCGGCACCGCTGCTGGCCGCCAAGATCATGGCGACGCTGAAGCGCTAGTTGCTATCCAGGCGCGTACCCGTTCGCTGAGATTGTCCAGCGGCAGCGCGCCGCCGCTGAGCACGGTGTCGTGGAAGGCGCGGATGTCGAAGCGATCACCGAGGGCCGCCTTGGCTTCTTCGCGCAAGGCCAGAATGCGTAGCTGACCAAGCTTGTAGGCCAGCGCCTGAGCTGGCCAGGCGATGTAGCGATCGGTCTCCGACTGCAGGTCCGGCTCGTCGTCCGACGAATGGGTGTGGAACCAGTCGACCATCTGCTGCCGCGTCCAGTGCTTGTAGTGCACGCCGGTATCGAGCACCAGGCGGTTGGCGCGCAGCAGCTCATCGGATAAGCGGCCGTAGTCGCTGAGCGGCTCGGTGTAGAAGCCGACATCCTTGCCGAGCCGCTCGGCATACAGCGCCCAGCCCTCGACATACGCCGTGTAACCGGCCTGCTGCCGGAACGGCGGCAACTCCGGCAGCGTCTGGGCGATCGAGATCTGCATGTGATGGCCGGGCGAGCCTTCGTGGTAGGCCGTCGACTCGATGGTCAGCAAGGAGCGGTGCGCGAAGTCGCCGGTGTTGACTTCGATCTGCCCCGGCCGCTTGCCGTCCGGCGTGCCCTGCATGTACGACGCGCCCGGCGCCTCGTTCTCGCGATAGGCCTCGACCTGTTTGACGATCACCGCCGTCTTCGGCCGCAGGCCGAACAGCTTGGGCAGCATCGGTTCCATCTGCGCGTTGTAGCGCCTGTAGGCATCGACGATCTGCTGAGGCGAGCTCGCGAAGGTGCTGCGATCCTTCTTCAGCGCTGCACGAAAGCTGGCCAGATCCTGATGCCCGAGGCGCTTGGCAATCTGCGTCTGCTCCGCTTCGATGCGAGCCACTTCGGCCAGCCCGAGCTCGTGGATCGCCTGCGGCGTCATCGTCGTCGTGGTTTGCGAGCGAACCTCGAAACGATAGAGCGCATCGCCATCGGGCAGCGCCCAGATGCCCGGCTCGCGGCGGCCTTGGGGTGCGTAATCCCTGGCCACGAAAGTCGCCAGACGCTGATAGGCCGGCCGCACCTTGCCATCGATCGCGGCAATAGCCGCTGCTTTCAATCGGGCTTTCTCGGCGGCCGGAATGCTGTCCGGAAATTTCTGCAGCGGCGCCGCGAATGCGCTGGCGATACCGGCCGGCTCGGCAAGGCTGCGGCATTGGGTCACGACCTTTTCGAGCAGGAACTTCGGCGGCATCAACCCGGCCTTGAGGCCGCTGCGGGCGACGGCGATCAGAGCGTCGATCTGCTCCGGCATCGCGTTCAGGCGCGCGATGTAGTCCTCGAACTGCCGCACCGTGTCGGTCGGCAGCACGCTCATGAATTGCGGGTACTGCAGATGCGCGCCGGCAGTCTGATCGAGCGGCATCAGATGCAGGCGCAGGCGGTTGAACTCGAGGCCGTCCTTGAGCTGATCGATCATCAGTTCGCGGTTCAGGCGCTCGGGTTCCGGGAAGCCGCTGCTGTCGATCGCTACAAAACGCTCGAGAAAATCGGCGGCCCGCTGCTGACGCCTGGCCGTCGCCGCCAGCGAGTTGTCGGTCCAGCGATCGTTGTAGCGGTAGTCGCCGATGGTGGTTGCCAGCTCGGGGCTCTGCTCGAGCTGGTCCTGCCATTGCTCGTCGAGCAGCGCCGTCAGCGCCTTGCGCCGGGCCGCCAGCGAATCATCGTCGGCGGCGAAACTGCTGCCGATGGACAAGCACAGCATCACGAACAGGATACGGCCAAGATGGACCAGGACGTTCGGCATGGGCAAGCGCTTCACACCGATCGTGTCGCCATCGCTGGCGTCACCCGCGAAGCCCGACGCGCCGGGCCGAGCACGGCAATCTGGCCGAGCAGCCACAGGGTCACGCAGCCGGCCGGCACGTAGTACCAGGGCATCCGCGCGGTTTCGTAGTGCTGGATCAGCCAGGCGTTGAAGCCGTAGGCGAGCACCGTTCCGGCCACTAGCCCGAAGCTGGTGATGACGAAATTCTCGGCCAGGAAATGACGCAGGATCGCGCCGCGCGTGGCGCCCAGCGCCCGTCGCGTGCCGATCTGCTTGGTCCGCTGAGTCACCCAGAAGCTGGCCATGCCGACGATACCGAGTGCAGTGATGATCAGCAGCGAAGCAATGACCACGCCAAGGATGATCATCATCGCCCGGTCTTCGGCGTAGCCGTCGGCGCGGATCTTTTCGACGCTCTTCGCGTCGCGGACGATGCGATTGGGATTCAGCTCGGCCATCTTCGCTTCAGCCAGCTTCATCATCGCGTCGCGCCGGCCAGGCTCGGCACGCAGCACATAGCGGGTGAAGCGGCCATCGCCAATCATCTCGGGAACCACGGTCGAGTAATCGATGATCCGTTTGTTGTGAATCCAGGGCGATTGCAGCGGATCGACGATGCCGATCACCGTGCTCGGTGCCGCCTCGGTATCCAGATAGAACGATTTGCCGATCGGATCGACGCCCGGCCACAGCTTTTCGGCCAGCGGCTTGCTGAGGATCACGCCCGGCGGCCAGCCTTGCGACTGGCGGGTGCGGCTGCCGATTTCATCGGGCCGGAAGTTGCGGCCGGCGACCAGCCGCGCACCGAGCGTGTTCAGGCCGTGCTCGTCGATGAAGTACATCGCGGTCGGTGCGGTCGGTGTCTTCTGTTCCTTGTTCAGCGAAGCGCCCTGGCTCCAGCCGCCGTCGCTCAGCGGCAGGGAATTGATCGGCGCGGCGTCGACGATGCCCGGCAAGCCGCGCAGCATCGCGAGGTCTTCGGCCATCGAGGCACGCAGATCGAAATCGGCACCGAAACCGATGCTGCCGATGGTGAAGGTATCGGCTTCGTTGATGCCGCTCGGCCGCTCCATCAGCGTGGCGCGCTCGCTGATGATGAAGAGGCTGTTGCAGACGATCGCCAGGGTCAGCGCGATCTGCAGGCCGATCAGCACCAGCGATACCTTGCTGCGCATCAGCGCCGACAGGATGGGACGTAGTTCGAGCATGGCAGCGTCTCCGGGCTATTGCGTCTTGAGCTGGGTGGCCGGCTGCACCTTGCAGGCGCGCCAGGTCGGGAACAGGCCCGCGAGCATCGCCGACGCCACCGACAGCAGTAGCGTGATGGCGATCATCGTCCAGTCGAGTTGGGCGATGTTCTTGAACTGCGTGTACAGCACTCTCACGCCCATCAATCCAGCCGCGGTGAGCGCGAGCCCGACCAGCCCGCCGCTGATGCCGACGACACCCGCTTCCACCAGATGCTGCATGAACAATTGCTGGCGGCTGGCACCGAGCGCACGACGCAGACCGATCTCGCCGCTCTTGCGCATGAACTTCGCCAGCAACAGGCCCACGGTGTTGACCAGGCAGACGGCGAGAAATGCGAAGGCCAGGCCGACCTGGATCTCGACATCGCGCGACACCACTTCCTGCAAGCTCAGCCACTGGTTGACGTCCGGCAGCAAGGTGGCGACCGGCCGCGGGAAGCGGCCCTGCTTCTTCTGCTCGGTGACATAGGCATCGAGGAAGGACTTGTAGGCGTCCAGCTTCTCGCGGCTGTCGAGCTGCACCCAGAACTGGGTCCAGATGCATTCCGAGGCCAGGAAGCCTTCCCAACCCGGATCGGAGTTCTTCCAGCAGTTGTTGTTGCCGGTGGAATCCAGGCGCAGATCGATCGCCGTCGTGAACGGCAGATAGGCGGCTTCGGCATCGGTCAGCGGCCCGTTGGTCACGTCGTAGAACTTGACCCGCGGCTGCCAGTGCGCCAGCACGCCGACCACCGTGTATTCGACGTTGTTGAAGCGCACCGTGCGGCCGACAGAATCAGCGCCACCGAACAGCTTTTCGTTGGTTTCCTGGGTGATCACCGTGACCCGCGCGCTGTTGGCGTCCTGCTCGGCATTCCACGGCCCGCCGTACTGGAACGGCGGCTCGAACATCGCGAAGAAATCGGCGTAGGTCGCGCGGCCGATCTCCAGATAAGGCTTGACCTCGCGATTCTCGGGCTGAATCGGCAACGCCACCTTGAACATCGCCGCCTGACGATCAGCCTTGGCCGCAGTCATCAGCGCCTTGGCATCGATGTAGGTCATCTGATCGGGCAAACGACCCTTGTCATCGAAAGCTTCGTTGGCGTCCCAGTTGTCGACCTGCACGGCGTGCAGGCGATCGCTCTTCCAGGGAATGGGATCGCCGCCCATCAGATAGAACACGGTGAAGCTGGTCATGCTCGCGGCGATGCCGAGGGCGATGCCGAACACCATCAGCGCAGTCAGCACCGGGTTGCGGCGCAGGCTTTTCAGCCCGAGTTTCAGGTAGTAGCCGAACATGATCGTGGTCTCGTCTTCAGCCGTGCGCAGCTTGTGCGGCGACTACACCGAGCCCGCGCATCCGCGGTTCGGCATGGATGTCGACCACCTGGCCATCGATCACGTGAACGTTGCGCTGCGCGCGTGCCGCCAGTTCCGGATCGTGGGTGACCATCAGGATCGTCGCGCCTTCGGAATGGAGTTCCTCCAGCAGCTGCATCACGCCGCGCGCCATCTGGGTGTCGAGATTGCCGGTCGGTTCATCGGCCAGCAGGATTTTCGGCGAACCGGCCAGCGCCCGGGCAATCGCCACCCGCTGCTGCTGGCCACCGGACAGCTCCGACGGGTAATGACGGATGCGCGCCGACAGCCCGACCCGCGCCAGCGCGTCCTCGATGCGCCGCTTGCGCTCCGCCGCATTGAAACCGCGATAGCGCAGCGGCACGTCGACGTTGTCGAACAGGTTGAGATCGGGAATCAGGTTGAAGCCCTGGAAGATGAAGCCGATCTTTTCGTTGCGCAGCTTCGAGCGCGCTGCGTCGTTCATGCCGCGCACGTCGACGCCATCGAGGAAGTACTCGCCGCCAGTGAATTCCTCGAGCAGGCCGGCGATGTTGAGGAACGTGGTCTTGCCCGAGCCGCTCGGCCCGGTGACCGCAACGAACTCGCTTTCACGAACGTGGATCGAGAAATCGCGCAGCGCATGCGTTTCGATCAGATGCGTGCGGTAGACCTTGGACAGGTGGTTCATCTTCAGCATGGCTTTGCTCCGTTGTTCAGTTCGGGTGTCAGTGCAGGACGACCTGCGCAGCACTCTTGAAATCGTCCGTCCCGGAAATCACGATCCGGTCGCCAGCGACGAGGCCGGACAGGATTTCGACGCGATTGAGACTGGTGGCGCCGACCTCGATCGGCGTGCGCTCGGCGATGTCGCCGCGAATGACATAGGCAACTCGGCCGGCGCCGGAATCGAGGAACGGGCCGCGCTGCACGGTCAGCACGTCCTTGCGCTCATCGAGCAGCACGCGCGCCGACAACCGCTGGTTCTGGCGCAAACCTTCCGGCGGCGCGCCGCTGAAGCGCACCCGGGCCGAAACCTGGCCGGCGACCACTTCCGGCGATACCGCGCTCAACTCGCCCGGCCACTGCTTGCCACCACCGCTGATCTGCGCCGGCATGCCCGTCGCCAGATCGCGGGCGAAGCTTTCCGGCACCTTGATTTCCAGTTCCAGGCGGCTGAGATCGACCACCGTCAGCAGCGGCGTATCGCGTGCCACGCTGGCCCGCTCGGCGATCAGCAACTGGCCGATCTGCCCCGCCACCGGCGCCTTCAGACTCAACTGCCCGACCTGGCGCGCCAGATCGCCGACCAGCAATTGCTGACGATCACGGGCCAGCTTCTTCGATTCGACATCGAAGCGAATCTGCTCCGGCTCCATCAGCAGATCTTCCTTGGCACGGCTCAGCGCGAACTCCGCCTTCTCCAAGGCGTCCTCGTTGCGCAGCACCTGCAGCTCCGAATACGCGCCCTGTTCGTAAGCCTTGCGGCTGCGCTCGACTTCGCGCATCGCCGTCTTTCGATCGACTTCGGCACGGTCCACCGATTCCTGCACGGTCATCTGCTGGCGCCGCGCCTGCAACCGGGCGCGCTGGAAATCGATATCGAGCGCCGCCAGCTGCGACTGCTCCTGCGCCAGCCGGTTACTGAGCTCCGGGCTGTCGATGACCGCGATCACCGCATCCTGCTCGACGCGATCACCGGCCTGCGCCCGCAATTGCACGATGCCAGCGGCCGGCGCGTACAAGGTCGGACTGACCGCTGCGACGATGCGGCCTTCGGCAGCGATATCGCGAACGAAATCGCCGCGCTCGACCGTCGCCACATTCAGCCGCGCCAGGCTGGCCGTGGCTTCCGCGGTCAGCAGACGACGCGCCGCCGGCAGCGCCAACGCCAGCACGATCAGCAACAGCGCAGCGCCCGCCAGCCACGGCGCACGCCGCCGCCAGACCGGTGCTGCGGCGATCACGCGATCCTGGCCTGTGGTTTCACGAAACATGCGGTCTCCATCACCGTGCAAGGACGGTGATCGTTGAAAGGAATTCGATAGCGAGGGGCGCTGACGCCCCGTTGGTGAAGGGCGTTAAACCCAGATCATCGCGTCGCCCGGCCGGCGCTTGACCAGCCGCAGATTGCAACCGGACTTCGGCGCCATGCCGTACTTCGGCGCGGCCTCAGGCAAGGCGTCACCGGCACTGCGCCGGCAAGGCACGCCGGGATGTGGAACTTCTGCACCGCCGACGCGAATTTCCGGTCTGGCATCCGACCGCCTCACCGCCGTGGCCGACGCAGCAACCGCGTCGATCTTGCCGCTGAGAATCATCCGGCTACCCACCGCCGTCAGCGCCGGCAAGCTCAAACCCAGACCCAGCACCATCACCCCGATCCGCTTGTGCATCGCGACTCTCCCGTTCCGATTGCAGGCTAGTTAGCGCAAACGCCGTGCCGGCCTGGATAACGGGCCTATTGCCCTGTTTTCATTGATTAAAGTGCATTGTCGAGCACTCGACGAAAGTGTCCGCGGACAGACACCGGACAGTGTCTGCGAGTGAGACGGACAGCAATACCGTCCGGGCATGTCCTCGCGACGGGATTCAGCATCCATCGCTACTGTCCGCACGAGCACGGAATACACCGGAATTCGGCATCGACAAGGCGCTGAAAGCGGGCCGGGATCGAGGCTTGCTCTCGCGTTTAGTCGACCAGCCCTTCCACAGCTCTCCCGGACCCGGAGCTCGCAGAAATGACCTACCAGATCGCAGTCTCGAAGCTGAACATCCAACACCAGATCCTCGCTGCCCTGCTCGTTCTGGCCATCGCTCCCGCCGAAGCACGCGAACTGCCGAAGCCGCATGCGCCGAAAGCCGGGAACAACATCACAGTTCACGCAAGCTCGATGCTGGAAGGAATCAAATCTCTGAAACCCTGGGGAAAATCCGCAAACAGCGTCATTGCCACCCCGGCCACCGAGCAACGCTCCCTGCATCGAACGCTGACCGCAGAATCACCGTCCAACACCGACGAACTCACCGTCTCCCCCAAAGCCCAACCGATCGTCTGGAACGTCGACTACCCCACCCCCGGCAAACTCAAGCTCGGCCACTGGAAGTTCGGGCAGTCCAAAGGGATCGGCTTGATGGCAAGTTTTCCACTCAGTGGAAAGCGGTGATTTCTTAAACTGCCATCACTAAGTCCGTTGTCATACCGGCGAAAGCCGGTATCCAGAGCACCACGCGCGAACTCCCCGACTCTGGATTCCGGCTTTCGCCGGACTGACATTTCGGCCGTTGACGCGGCTTCCGCTTGAGCTTTTGACGGTCTTCCCCTTACGCAGCGCCGAGCATCGCAGGACATGGCGGAACAGGCCCCGCAGGGGGCGAGGCAGGAGCCGAAGCCTTTTTGCCGCGCCAAGGATAGCGCGTCAAAAAGCCCCGACGTGGCCGAGAAGCGCAGGGTGAAGATTCGCGCTTTGCGAGCACTGCTCGCTGCGAATCTGAACGCCCGGCCGCGATGTTGGGCCGGGCCGGGGGTCGATCAGAAGGACTTGCGATCCGACGCAGCGCCGGGGCGCCACTCTCCTCGGGCGTCAGGGAAAGTTACCCGCGCGAAAGCGCGGAATAGTTCGGTGAAATCAGCAAGCAAATACAACAGATCGAGCAAGTCCGAAAGCACATCAAATGAACCGCATCAAATCCGTCGAGATGCGCGATGAAGCTGCTTTTCCCCACATACTCGGGCTACTTGTTACTCGTAGGCCAATTACTTTGCTTCTTCTCTGACTTATGGCTTCCGCATCAGGAATCGGTCCTGATTATTAACTACCCATGCCCAGCCCTTTGGGGTGAAGTAATACGCCGAATAGGGGTCGCCATTTTCATCCGTGAATTTTTCGTACACCAGAAATTCCTTGTCAATTAGTGCACGAAGGGCAATTGTAGTGGCTATCTTAGTAAATCCACTTCGATCCATATCTCGCTTAATTTGGTAAGTCGTGGCGTAATCATGAGGATGTTCTAGGTTCTCTGCTACCGACGCGATAGCAACTATTTCGTGCTGACTCAGCCCATCGATCTGGACAAGGCGGGCCATTTCAGACACTTTTGGCAACGATTCTTCACGGTGTAAAAACGCTTTCAGCTTATTAGTAATTGATTTTTTTAGTTCTTCAAAATCGCGCGGGGCCTCCGACGTGTACTTGATGATCGATCGGTGTTGAACATCGAATGGAAACTTCGTTGTTCTTTCATTGGAACAGACAAGTACGACATTCTTACCTGCGGAATAAGCGAAACCCAGTTCGAACCACACATTTGGATTATCCAAAGTGATATCAGCCAAGCAAATTCGCGCGTCTCGAATTCCGTTTTCGATATCCTCAATAGGTATAGCAACCTGAGGATCCTGATCTACTCGGTATGCTTCGAGGCCCGCTTCTGCGATGGCAATAGCGAATACATCCTCGTATCTTTTGTCGAAGACTCCACCATCAAACGGCTGCATAACGAAGCATTTATCCATATATATCCCGAGCAAAATTAACGCTGGAAAGGCAAAACAGCTTGGAGGCTCAATCAGTTTTTTCGCTTAGCACAGCAAGGCGCCCTCACCCTCCCTGCACATTCGCCAACCAAGCCACCCCCTCAAACCACTTGCCATAAAGCGCGTCATAACTCCCATCATTCCGAATCTGATCCTGGAAATGATCCAGCCAGTTCAGAAAATCCGGATCGCCCTTGCGCACCGCCCAGCCCAGCGGCTCCTTGGTGAACGGCTCCTTCAGATGGACCAGTGAGTCCTTGAACTGCGCGATGTAGACGACATTGAACGGCAGGTCATAAACGAAGGCATCGGCGCGGCCATTGCGTACTTCCAGCGCGGCATCGGCTTCGGTCTCGAAGGTCTTCAGCTTGGCCTTGCCGAGGAAGCGCTTGGCCGCAATGTCGCCAGTGGTGCCGAGCTTGGTGGCGATCACGTATTTCGGATCGTTGAGATCCTTGACCGACTTCACCGTGTCCGCGTGCTTCTTTGCCAGCAGGATGGTCTGGCCGATGGTGATGTAGGGCCGCGCGAAGTTCACCTGCAGGTTTCGCTCCGGCGTGATGGTCATGCCGGACATCAGGATGTCGAATTTGTCGGTGAGCAGCGCCGGGATGATGCCGTCCCACTGAGTGTTGACGAAGCTGACCTTGACGCCCATGTAGCGCGCCATCAGCTTGGCCAGATCGACATCGAAGCCGATGATCTCGCCGCGCTTGTCGCGCATCTCGAACGGCAGGTAGCCGGCTTCCAGGCCGACTCTCAGTTCGCCGCGCTTGATGATCTGGTTGAGGGTCGATTTCTCCCAGAGCGCCTGATCGGCGGCTGTCGCCGCGGGCGCGCCGAACAGACCGAGCAGCAAGGTGAACAGAGGAGCAAGCAGCAGGGCGTGGCGCATCGGCGGGGTGTCGGTTTCGGGCTCGATTCGAGCTTACATCGACCGCCGTCCGGGCCGCCGCAATCAGCCGGGCACGGTCTTGCGAATCAGGCCGGCGTCGTCAATCTGCAGGTACTCGCAAAGCTCCGGCCGCCAGTCCGCCAGCACCAGGCGTTCGACTTGGCGACCGTCGATATCCAGCACATGCACGGTGGGCCGATGGGTGTGGCCGTGGATGATCCGGGCCACGCCATGCTCGGCGAAGGCGTTGCGGATCGCATCAGCATTGACGTCGAGAATCGCCGCCGGCTTGTTGCGCGTGCCATCACCCCGCGCCTGGCCCGCGACTTTCTGACGCCAGGCGCGCGGCAGACGGCGGTAGACGAACTGGGCCACCGGGTTGCGCGAGAAACGGCGCCAGCGCTGATACGGGAGATCGTCTGTGCACCAGATGTCGCCATGGCTCAGCAGGGTCGGCTCGCCGGCCAGCTTGACGATGATCGGATCGGCCAGCAGTTCGAGCCCGGCCGCTTTCGCGAACGCGGCGCCGAGCATGAAATCGCGATTGCCATGCTGGTAGCAAACCCGGACGCCGCTATCGCGCAGCGCGCGCAGTGCCTGGGCTTCCGGACGGTAATCGGCCAGACCTTCGGCATCGCCGATCCAGACCTCGAACAGATCACCGAGGATGTAGACCGCTTCTGCCTTGCGAGCCGGACCGGCAAGAA
The DNA here is from genome assembly GCF_000420645.1 of Nevskia ramosa DSM 11499. Lineage (NCBI taxonomy): Bacteria > Pseudomonadati > Pseudomonadota > Gammaproteobacteria > Nevskiales > Nevskiaceae > Nevskia > Nevskia ramosa. The sequence goes on from NZ_ATVI01000007.1 coordinate 274,773, forward strand.
AGCTTAGAAAGCGTTCGCGGAGTGGCGACGGCGTGTTCGGCAGGTGCAGGTCCGACAACAGCAAAGTCGAACGACTCACGCGGCCGCGCGATTTCCGACGTTGGCTGCGGCCCGTTCCACTTCGGCAAGCGCCGCTTCGATGGTGTCCCAATCCGGTTCGCGGCTGGCGTCATGCTCGCTGAGCACGCGCCGGAACTGCTTGCCACCCGGCTGGTTGCGATAAAGGCCGAGCATGTGCCGGGTGATATGCGGCAGGCTGTTGCCGGCTTCCAGTTCGGCGTGGATGTAGTCGTACATCGCATCGACCACTTCGACTCGGGTCGGCGCCGGCCGAGTGTCGCCAAACAGCTTCGAATCGACTTCGGCAAGCCGGTACGGATTTTCGTAAACCTCGCGGCCGAGCATCACGCCATCCACCTGCTTCAGATGGGCGAGGCATTCATCCATCGTGTGGATGCCGCCATTGATGACGATGGTCAGCGATGGGAATTCCTGCTTCAGACGGTAGACCGTGTCGTAACGCAGCGGCGGAATCTCGCGGTTTTCCTTCGGGCTCAGGCCGCTCAGCCAAGCCTTGCGGGCGTGTACGATGAAGGTCGTACAGCCGATTTCGGCGATCGGCTCGATGAAATCGCGCAGGAAGGTGTAGTCCTCGCTGTAGTCGACACCGATGCGGCACTTCACCGTCACCGGAAGGCCGCTGGCCTTCTTCATCGCCAGCACACCGGCGGCGACCTGCTTCGGGCCCATCATCAGGCAGGCGCCGAAACCGCCGTCCTGCACACGATCGGACGGGCAGCCGCAGTTCAGATTCAGTTCGTCGTAACCGTATTCCGCGCCCAGTTCGGCGGCATTGGCGAGCAAAGGCACATCGCTGCCGCCGATCTGCAGAGCAACCGGATGCTCGGCCTTGTCGAAGCGCAGATGGCGCGGCACGTCGCCGTGGCGCAGCGCGCCAGTGGTGACCATCTCGGTGTACATCCGGGTGTGACGGGTCAACTGGCGATGGAAGAACCGGCAGTGCCGATCCGTCCAATCCATCATCGGCGCCACGCAGAAACGCCATGGGTTGTGCGAGCCGGCGGGGCTTGCGGATTCCGTCGTCGGGGCGGCGGCGCTGGACAGGTCCATCCTGATTCCTTGTAGGTCGCGGCGCAGCCTTGGCTTGCCGGATTGGAAGCCGGACGCCTGGTGGAGCGTTCCGGGTGCTGCAGTGTCTCGGATCGTTTGAACCGCTAGCTTGGCTGTGAGGCCAGATTCGCCGTGAAAGTTCCGGAAAAACAGGTAAAAACCGGGACTAATCAAGCACAAGGATAAAGACTTAGGCCCCTCGCCGTACACCGGGTGCCGGTGAAGGCCTGAGCGCTGCGGCACATTTGGCTGCAAATGGCGCGCCAGCTAGCCGTTTGCTTTCAGGATTCCGGGGGTCGCTCGCGGCGACGGCATCGCTCGTAGAATCCCGCCATTCCGAGCCCGAACCGAATGACCGAAGCCCTCCTCCTGCTGTCGCCTCGCGAGCCCGCGAACGCCGAGCCAAACCCGCGATGACCGGAACGAGTGATTACTCCGGCTGGCTTTCGATGCGTGAACTCGACGAAGCGGCTGGCCTGCCGAAGGGTTCGGCGTTCCGCGCATTCAAGGCGCTGGCCGGCGATCTGGCTGAGGGGATCGACTACGTGGTGCTCGATCACCGTACGACAGAAGGCCTTGCGGCAAGCATGACCGTGCAGGGACGGCTGTATCGCAGCTCGATCGCACCGGTGCTGCTGTCGGCAACGACGGCCGCGCGGGTCCAGTCGATGATGATGACGCCGCCCGGCCCGGACGTTCGGTAATTATGTTTACAGTTGTTTACATCACGGCAGCGGCCCGAGTAGGATGCGGCTCCCTTTAAGGAGCACCCCCATGAGCGCCATCGACTTCCTGAAGAAACTCCCCGCCGCGTTTGATGCCAGCGCCGCCGCCGGCACCGATGCCGTCGTCCAGTTCGCGATCTCGTCGCCGGCCTACCTGACCATCAAGGGCGGCAGCTGCTCGCTCGACCAGGGCACGGCCGCCAACGCCGATGTCACCCTGACGATGGACGACGACGATCTCGTCTCGCTGCTGAAGGGCGACCTGAACGGCATGACCGCGTTCATGACCGGCAAGCTGCAGCTCGACGGCGACATGATGCTGGCGCAGCGCATGACAAGCTTCTTCGACGCCTCGAAGCTTGGCTGATCGGCCGCCGCCGAGCACGAAGACCCCGGACCGCGAGGCCCGGGGTCCTTTTTTTGAGCGGGCTTTTGCGCTCGAAACACAAGTCGAACGCGGCAACGAGTATCTGTGCCTGCGCGCCTTGCATCGCCCGCAATACGGCGCGATCCACGCCGACTGGCTGACCGCCGATGTCAGCCGCCGCATCGGCGCCGGCCGCAAGCAGGCACTTGGCAAGGCGATCGGCCTGCACAAGCCGCGCAAGCCGGAAGACGGCCTGCTGCATGTGCTCGATGCCACCGCCGGCCTGGGCCGCGATGCCTATCTGATGGCCGCACTCGGCGCTCGCGTGACGCTGGTCGAACGCAATCCGACAGTCTGCGCGCTGCTCCGCGACGCCCTCGCCCGCGTGCTCGCCACGTCGGCGACGCAGGCGATCGGCGAACGCATCGCGATCATCGAAGCCGATGCTTGCGCGTTCATGGCGCTGGCGGAGAATCGCGCGGCGTTCGACGTCGTCCATCTCGATCCGATGTACCCGGACGATGGCAAGGCGGCGCTGCCGTCGAAGGAAATGCAGATCCTGCGTGATCTCACCGGTGGCGATGCCGATGCCGACGAACTGCTGGCGCCGGCACTGCTGGCCGCGCGTCATCGAGTGGTGGTCAAGCGGCCGTCGAAGGCGCCGCCACTGGCCGGGGTCGAACCTTCGTTGCGATTCGAAGGCACGCAACTCCGCTTCGATGTCTATCTGCGTAATTAATGCTTCAGGGCAGCGGCAAACGCGGCGGGATCAAAAGTGATCGGCAGCTTGCGCAGCAAGGCGCCATCGCCGTCGAGCACCAGCAGGCTCGGAAAGCTGCTGACGTCGTATTTGGCCATGAAGGCCGGCGCTTCGGCGGATTCATAGTCGATGCCGCTGAGCACATAGCCGGCGTTGATCGCAGCCTTGACGGCGGGATCGCTGAACACCTCGGTGTGCAGGCGGCGGCAGGTCGGGCACCAGATCGCGGAGAAATCAGCCAGCACCGGTTTGCCCGCAGCCTTGGCTTGAACCAGCGCTGCCGCCAGCGGTCGAAACTGCAGTTCAGTCGCCGCCATCGCTGCCATGCCGCGACGGGTCTGGACTTCGACATAGCCGAAGTACAGCGCCACCGGCACCAGTGCATACGCTCCGTAACGCAGCCATTTGCGATTCATCTGCAGCCTCACTCCTGTTTCCGAAAGCGGTCATCCGCTTCCGGTACTCTCCGCGCCCATGAAACGCCTGATCCTGATCCGCCACGCCAAATCGAGCTGGGATTATCCGATGCTCGCCGATTTCGATCGCCCGCTGAATCCTCGCGGCCGACGTGACGCGCCGATCATGGCGCTGCGGCTGCAAGGCCTGCTGACACCTCCGTTCCGGATGATTGCCAGCCCTGCCGTCCGGGCGCTGACCACGGCCCAGTTGTTCGCTGAAACCTTCGAGCTGCCGGAAGCGCAGATCAGCATCGAGAAACGCATCTACGACGCCACACCGGGCACCTTGCTGCACCTGATCAACACGCTGGACGAGGCCGATGATCAGGTGCTGATGTTCGGCCACAATCCGGGCTTCACCGATGTCGCCCGCCTGCTCGTCGACGGCCCGCTGCCGTTCATCGAACTGCCGACTTGCGGTGTCGTCATCCTCGGCTTCGAGGAGGAGCGCTGGCAGGACATCGTACCCGGCAGCGCCCAGGTGCTGGCCTTCCACTACGCCAAGGAAGGCCAGCAGTAGAACGCCGGCAAGCGCCCAGCGGGCGTCTTGCCGATAGCACCGAATTCACGCAGGGACGAAATCCGACGACCAGTCAGCCGCCAGCCATGAGCGGCGTGGTTGAGCAATCTCGCGGCGCGCCACGATGAGCCCTGGCTGAATCGGCTTCTTCTCCAGCGGCAACCGAGCATTCGGCGGCGGCAGCAGATCGTTCTCTTGCTTGAAGCGCGGCGGCACGCAGATCAGCAGGCAGGGGCTCTCACGCAGTGCCGAGGTGAACGAGGAGAGCAGCAGGCGCTTGCGCACTGCCGTATCGCGATCGACCACCAGGGTCTGGGCCCGGCTCTGCCGCAGCAGCTTCGCCAAGGTGCGCTGGGTCTGGCCGGTGCCGATCTGGACCCGAACTCGCACATCGTCGCCCACGCGAGCGGCGATATCTTCGAGACGCTGGATCGCGGCAGGCTCGGCCAGCGGGCGCTCGGAGTACAGCGCTTCCAGCATCAGACCTTCGCTGACCTCGGGCAACACGAACAGCAGATGCAGTTCGGCGTCGCGCTGACGTGCCAGGGACGCGGCTTCACGCACGTGGTCCAGACGCGTTTCGTCGCCGGTGATCCAGCAGGCGACGCGGCCGCCGGTTTTCGGCAGTTCGGGCACCGCGTAAGTGTCCGGCAGCATGGTCAGCATCGGTGTGGTGACGTGGCGCAGCACCTCGGTGCGCAAGGAACTGTGAAACGGGCGCGGCAGATAGGTGCGCACGCTGGGCGGCATCACCAGCATCGACTCCGGATGCTGGCTGCAGAACTCGGCGATGCCGGCTGCCGTGGAGCCGCTGAGCAGTTGCCGATCGCTGTGCGGATAGTGAGCGGACTCGGCAAAGAACGAATCCAGCGAGCGTGATGCCTGCGCTTGCGCGCCGCGGCCATGGACGTGCAGCAAGGTTAGCTTGGCCTGCAGCGAATCGACCCATTGCGCCACCATCGGAATGGCGGCGTGGCAGGCCTCGGAAAAATTGGTGGCGAAGATCAGATGCGGATTCGCGGTCTGGGACATGGGGGACATGGCAGCTCCTGGGCAGACTTGATGGGGGGATTGAGGGGATGGGAAAGAGGCGGCGTCAGTAGACGAAGCCGTCGATGGCGCGGACTTCGGGCAGCGCCTTGCGCTGGTCGAGCATTTCGCGGAGCGTCAGTTCGATACCGCGTGACAGCGCGGTCATCGGCGTGTCGTTGACGGTGTTTTCAAACGGATCTTCGATCGCGCCGCTGGCGGTATCGATGGCGATCAAGGTGAAGCTGATCAGGGCCGAGGCGACCGGCGTGAAGATGCCCAGACCGGACACCAGCGCCAGCGGCACCAGCCAGCAATAAGCGTCGACCAGCACCCGCGGCAGCGAACTGAACTGGCGCGGCAGCGGCGTGTTCTTGATCCGCTCGCAGGAGCCCTGGATGTTGGCCAGCGTGGTCAGACTGGTGTCGAGCGAGCTCCAGCGCAGGCTGTCGAGCATGCCCAGCTCACGCGCCTGCTGAAGCTGCTCGGCCATGCGCAGGGTCAACGCATTGGGAACGTTGCCGTAGCCGCGCAACGCATCGGTCTGCGCACGGCCGAGCACGCCGGCCAGTTCGGGAAACGGATTCTGCTTGCGCAGATGGCAGCGCAAGGCATGAACGAAGGCGATCTGATGCACGACGATGTCGTTGCGCAAGTCAACCTGCTGCGGGTTGGAGTCATCGACATCGAGCGCGGTCAGCACCTGACGGGACAGCGCCCGCGAGGTATTGACCAGCTGGCCCCAGAGCTGGCGCGCTTCCCACCAGCGGCCGTAAGCCGCGTTGGCGCGAAAGGCCAGGAAGATGGTCAGCGCCGAACCGAGCGTGCCGAGCGGCAGCGCATCGAGCGACAGCCAGTGCCAGTCGCCGAACACGTACAGTGCCGCCACTGCGCAGTCGAAGGCCACCAACACCAGCAGGCGCTTGTAGGTTCGCGGCCAGAGCCGCTGAAGAGGAATGCTGTCTCGAAGAATCATGGGTGCACCCGAAGAAATCGTGGTGCCATTACAGGCCGAGGCGGCTCGCCTGTCTGCTATCGAAACGGCATCCGTTGTCCGCTCTGAATCGGCCGGAAGATGCAGCGGAGCTATCTTTCGATAGGTTTCGGAACCTCGTGATTCAAAGCCGATCTGAGCTTGAATCCACTAGGGTCTGTTGCCATTGCTTTGGTCTCTACGGCGGAGGTCGTTTTTGCCCAGTGCAACGAACAAGGAGCGGGCAATGGCCGACCCATTGGCGCGACGAGTAAGGCAGCAATGGGCCCAGTAAACTTTATTGGCGATCCCGCCCAGAAGGGTTGCGGCCAAAAAGCCGCCGGGACTTCGTTGCGAACCTTGACCATAGTTGGCTATGGCCTGCGGTTCGCGCCTCGCCCGGCGGCTTTTTGACCGGCAACGCAGCGACCAAAGTAATGTCAACAGACCCTATCCAAGAGTCATCGCATGGAGCGTTTGAGATTGCCGTTCGAAATACGCGGCCAGGTGGTGAAACTGGGCTACGCCGCGACCCTTTGGATAGCAGCGGCCATGCTTGCAGGCTTGGTCATGGCCGAATGGTATTCGCGCCTCGGTGTATCGCTGGGCTTGCTCTACATCCTGCCGGTGGTGCTGGCGGCCACGGTGCTGAGCCGCCGCCATATCGTCATGGCCGCGGTCGCCTGCGCCGGGCTGCGTGGCTTGTTCGTGATGAACGAGCAGATGGTCGAACAATCACTGCGCTTCTTCATGGCGACCATCGCCTACGCCGGCTGCGGCCTGCTGGTGGCCGAGATCAGTCGCACGCGGCGCATGGTCTTCGGCCATTACGCGCGCCTGCGTGCCGAGCAGCATCTGCGCCGCCGTGCCGAACGCCAGCTGCGGCTGCTGGCCGAGAGCAGCCCGGCGGCGATCCTCACCGTGGCCAGCGACGGCCGCATCGTCGCCGCCAACCGTGCCGCGCACGAAATGCTCGATCTGGAGCCGGGCCAATCGCTGATCGGCGAAGCGGTGCGCGGCTATCTGCCGGTACTGCATGACGCGTTGTCGGTCAGTGCCAACATCGATGGCATGCGCACCTCGACCTCGACCTGGGGCCAGCGCGCCGACGGTAGTTCGTTTCCGACGACGATCTGGTTCTCGGTCTACGGCCAGCGTGAAACGCGGCATCTGGCGGCGATCGTGGTCGACGTTTCCGATGAAGTGCGCGAACGCGAATACGCCCACTTCCAGGATCTGAACAAGTACAACCGGCTGCTGGCCGGCGCGGTGTCGCACGAGATCCGCAACCTGTGTTCGGCGGCCAGCGTGGTCAGCTCCAACCTGTCCCGCCATCCGGCGATGCAGGACGATCCCGACCTCGCTGCCCTGCGCAGTCTGGTCCAGGCGTTGCTGGAACTGGCGTCATTCGATCTGCGCCGCCAGGCCCATCCTTCAGTCAGCGAAACCAGCCTGCAGGCCCTGCTGACCGAGCTGGAAGTGATCATCGCGCCGGACTGGGCCGATATCGAGGGCGAAGTGCACATCGCGGTGCCGCCGGATTTCCCGCCGGTACGCGCCGACCGCCACGCCCTGCTGCAGGTGCTGCTGAACCTGGCGCAGAACGCCTTGCGCGCGGTGTCCGATCAGAGCCATCGCCTGCTGCAGCTCAGCGCCCATATCGACGACGGCCGCGCCGTGCTTCGGGTGCTCGATTCCGGTCCCGGCCTCGCGCAGCCGGAGCATCTGTTCCAGCCGTTCCGCTCGGGCGCCAACGGCTCCGGACTGGGGCTCTACATCTCGCGCGCGCTGATGACCCATCAGGATGGCCAGCTTCGCCATGTACCGGGCGACAGCGGTTGCTGCTTCGAACTGCTGTTGCCGCTGGCGCCAGTCAACGAGGCCGCTCATGGTTGAGGCGTCCGCACCGATCCGGCTCTACCTGCTCGACGATCACATGCTGTTCCGCGAAGGCCTGTTGCGCCTGCTGGATGCCGATCCGCGCTTTGTCGTGGTCGGTCAATCCGGCCTGCTCGAACCGGCGCTGGCCGAGATCGCGCAGCAGCGGCCGGACGTGGTGATCGTCGACTACGATCTCGGCGAGCACACGGCGCTGGATTTCATGCGCCGCCGCCCGCCCGGCGCCGGTGCCGCGCTGCTGGTCACCGCCGGCCTGCCCGAACGTGACGCGCTGGAATTGATCCGGCTTGGCTTGTCGGGCATCTGCCGCAAGGAGGTGTCACCGGACGAGCTGAAGGCCAGCATTCACGCCGTGGCCCTCGGCCAGGTGCTGATCGAGCAGCGCTATCTGCAGTCGATCGTCGCCGCCAGCGCCGCACCGGATCGGGTCAGCTTCACCGAGCGCGAGCGCGCCGTGCTGCGCGGCCTGCTTCAGGGGCATTCCAACAAGCAGATCGCCCGTCAGCTGGCCAGCTCCGAAAGCGCCATCAAGGCCACTTTCCAGCAGCTGTTCAACAAGCTGGACGTGCGCTCGCGCAGCCAGCTGGTGATGGTGGTGATCCAGAGCTACGGCGATCTGATCTGATCAGGCCGCGAAGTACTCGCACAGATAAGCGGCCGGGCCGCCGACGGCGCGGACATCGAAGCCCGAATTGGCACCGACTTCGAAGTAGGTGCCGGCCGGAAAATTGGCCCAGTCGGCACCCGGCAGCTTGGCCTGCAGCAGGCCGCTGACCACGGTCATCCGCTCGGCCGCTTCGGTACCGAAGTGGTATTCGCCCGGGGCGATGACGCCAACCGAGCCGCGCAGGCCGTTGCGCTGGTAACCGACGCTCTGCACGGCGCCTTCGAAGTAGCTGTTGTGCTTCAGCATGCTGCAATCCCCTGCTCGGTTGATGTGATCGATGATTTCCGCACCGGCCAGCGATGCCGGGCATTGCCGGCCGGTGGGCGCGCATCCTGACGGCAGTCGCCAGCCTCATGCAAGCAGCCTCGCCGCTCGCTTGCTGCAACGCGGCAAAAACTTGCGAATCTGGCGATAATCGGGCCACGCACTTGCGCTGCTTCCACGCTTTCGAGGCCTTCGATGATCCGTCGTGTCGTGTTCAACCAGAAAGGCGGCGTCGGCAAGACGACCATCGTCTGCAATCTCGCCGCGATCGCCGCCTCGCGCGGCCTGCGCACGCTGGTGATCGATCTCGATACCCAGGGCAATTCGACGCAGTACCTGCTCGGCCCGCTGGCCCAGACTGCCGATCGCTCGATCGCCGATTTCTTCGAAGCGACGCTGAGCTTTTCGATCCAGTCGCCGCCGTTCGTGACTTACGCGACCAACTCGCCGTTCGAGAATCTCGACGTGGTGGCCGCCAGTACCCGGCTCGACGATCTGCAGGTGAAGCTCGAAGCCAAGCAGAAGGTGCAGAAGCTCAACCAAGCGCTGGACAAGCTGAAAGGCTACGACGCGGTGTTCATCGACACGCCGCCAGCGCTGAACTTCTACAGCCGCTCGGCGCTGATCGCGGCGGACCGCGTGTTGATCCCGTTCGACTGCGACGAGTTCTCGCGCCAGGCGCTGTACACGCTGATCGACAACATCCACGAACTGCGCGCCGACCACAACGAAGATCTGAGCATCGAAGGCATCATCGTCAATCAGTTCCAGAGTCGCGCCAAGCTGCCGCAGCGCGTGGTCGCCGAACTGAGGGCCGAGGGCCAGCCGCTGCTCGATGCCAGCCTGTCGTCATCGGTGCGCGTCAAGGAATCGCACGAGCTGCACAAGCCGATGATCCATCTCGACCCGACGCATCGCGTGACCCAGGAATACATCGCGCTGTTCGATTCGCTGGGCCGCTGAGCCCAGCCTTCAAAACGCTCAGCGACGCGGATCGCGCGGCCGGAACACACGCACGCCGCGCTGCTGGCGAAGGCTGCTGGCGTAGCGCAGCAGATCCGGCGACACCACGACCGCGCCGTTGCGCTGCGAAGCCTGGGCCAGTTCGAGACGGCCATTCGGGCGGGCGACTATCAGGCCGACATGGATCACGTCGAGGCCCGGCACATCGGCCACCCAGGCAATGATGTCGCCGGGCTGAAGGCCATCGGCGATCTTTGCCAGGCTGGTGGCGCGGATGTACGGCGTGCCGTCATCGCGATCCGACAAACTCTTTTCCTGCGCGAGCACGCAGGCCAGACGCTCCGGCGCACCGATCAGCGCGGCAGTCTTGTTGGCATTGCGGCTCAGGTAGTCGAAGCCGTGGGTCAGACGGATGGTCGCCAGATTGGCGGCATCGCCGGCGATGCTGGTGGTGACTTCGTCGAGCACCCCGGCATTGGCCTGCAGCTCGGCCCAGTCGCTGAAGTAATGCTGGCGCGCGCAGAAGCCGGGCTCGCCATTGCGATAACGCAGCCTGCTCAGCTCGTCGGCATAGCCGGCAGCGGTCGGCTTGTCTTGCGCGATGGTCCTTGCCAGAGCCAGCACGGTTTCGACATAGGTGACGCAGTCGAAGCCATCGAAGCCAGCGCGCAGCGGCTCACTCGTTCCTTTCGCATCACGGTCCAGCGGCGCCGATTCGTAGCGCGCACCAACCAGCTTCGGATGGGTCGCGGTAGCTTGCAGTAGCGCCGTCCAGCGTGTGCTGCCAGCCGTTGGCGCGAGGTCGGCAACGATTGCATCGAAGCTCGCCTGATCGGCACTGGACAGCGGCGCATCAGCCGACGCTGCGCCGCTGATCAAGCTCAGAGCGAACGCCAGAACCTGCAGAACTGATCGAAACCCAGCCATCAGCGCACGAACGGCTTCAGGTGATCGCGATAGCGGCGCGCGTTCTGCACGTAGTGCGTGGCGCCGTGACGCATGCGGCCGTACTCGGCCGGTGACAGCTCGCGCTTGACCACCGCCGGGCTGCCGAGGATCAGCACGTTGTCCGGGTAAGTCTTGCCTTCCGGCACCACGCTGCCGGCGCCGACGATCGAGTTCCTGCCGATCACCGCACCGTTCAGCACGATGCTCTGGATGCCGATCAGCGTGCCTTCGCCGATCGTGCAGCCGTGCAGCATCACCTGATGGCCGATCGTGCAGTCGCGGCCGATGGTCAGCTTGAAGCCGGTGTCGGTATGCAGCACCGAGCCGTCCTGCACGTTGCTGTTCTCGCCGATGGTGATCAGATCGTTGTCGCCGCGGACCACGCAGTTGAACCAGACGCTGCTGCCGGCCTCCATCACCACCGAACCGATGACCACGGCGTTGTCGGCGATCCAGGCGCTCTCCGCCAGTTGCGGAACGCGGTTTTCGAGCTGGTAGATCATCCGAGCATGGCTCCGATGGCCGCCGTCGTCGGCGGCGTCACCACGCCACGCTCGCACACGACCGCGTCGATCAGGCTGGCCGGCGTCACGTCGAACACCGGGTTGAAAGCCTGCATGCCGGTCGGTGCGATCTGCGAGCCCTTGAACTCGGTCAGCTCCCTGGCGGTGCGTTCCTCGATCGGGATGCCGCTGCCATCGGCCATGCTCAGGTCGAAGGTGCCGCTCGGCGCCACCACCATGAACTTGGCGCCGTAATGCCGGGCGACGACGGCGAGCATGTGGGTGCCGATCTTGTTCGCGGTGTCGCCGTTGGCGGCGATGCGATCGGCGCCGACGATCACCCAGTCGATCTTGGTCGTCGACATCAGATGGGCGACGGCGCCATCGGCGATGAGCTTGCCAGGAATGCCTTCGCGCATCAGCTCCCAGGCGGTCAGCCGTGCGCCCTGCAGCCAAGGGCGGGTTTCGGTGTTGTAGACCTGCGTGATGCGGCCTTGTGCCCAGGCCGTACGGATCACGCCGAGCGCGGTGCCGTGGCCGCCGGTGGCCAGCGCGCCGGTGTTGCAGTGGGTCAACACCTTCGAGCCGGGCGCGATCAGCGCCGCACCGAACTCGGCCATCTTCAGGTTCTGGGCCAAGTCTTCCTCGAAGATCGCGACCGCTTCGGCTTCCAACTCATCGGCATTGAATGAAGCCGCCCAGATCGCGCGCATGCGGCGCAGCGCCCAGTGCAGGTTGATGGCGGTCGGCCGCGATTCGGCCAGCACCTTTTCGGCGGCATCGAACAGGGTCGGGTCGGCGCGGACCGCGAGCACCAGCCCGAAGGCTGCGGCGATACCGATCGCCGGTGCGCCGCGGACCACCATCTCGTGGATCGCAGTCGCAGTGTCCTCGGCGTTGCGGCAGTCGATGTAGCGCTCTTCGAGCGGCAGCAGGCGCTGGTCGAGCAGGCGCAACACGCCGTCCTGCCACTGGATGGCCTGGACGGTATTGGATTTATCGCTCATGCGGATCGATCGGAATTGCGGGACCGGCATTCTATCGTCCGAGCAGACACGCGCCCTGCCCGACCTGCGAAACTGGGCTATCCCATTCATCACCCAACTCCATGCAACCGATCGATCTGCTGGTATTCCCGAAGTGGCTGGTGACCATCGAACCCGAAGGCCAGGCGCTGGAGGACCATGCGATGGCCGTGGACGGCGGCCGCATCCTGGAAATCCTGCCGGCCGATTTCGCGCGCCAGACCTATGCGCCGCGCGACACCCTGGTGCTCGCGGATCATGCGGTGATGCCCGGTCTGGTCAACGGTCACACCCATTCGGCGATGACCCTGCTGCGCGGCATCGCCGACGATCTGCCGCTGATGGATTGGCTCAACAACCACATCTGGCCGGCCGAAGGCGCGCATGTGTCGCGCGCGTTCTGCGTCGACGGCGTGCGGCTGGCCGCGGCCGAGATGATTCGCGGCGGCACGACCTGTTTCAACGACATGTATTTCTTCCCGGACGCCACCGCCGAAGTCGCGGCGCAGACCGGCATGCGGGCAGTGATCGGCCTGCTGCTGATCGACTTCCCGACCACCTGGGCCGCGAATGCCGACGAGTACATCCGCAAGGGGCTCGACGTCTACGAGAACGACATCCGCCTGCAGCCGCTGCTCAGCGCCGCGTTCGCGCCGCATGCGCCATATACGGTGTCCGACGCGCCGCTGCTGCGGATCCGCGAACTGGCCACCGAGATGGGTCTGCCGATCCACATGCACGTCCACGAGACCGCCGATGAAGTGAACGGCGCGGTCGCCGCCGATGGTCGCCGGCCCTGGGAGCGGCTGAAGTCGCTGGACCTGCTTGGCCCGGATTTCATCGCCGTGCACATGACCCAGTTGACCGACGACGAGATCGCCGACTGCGGCCGGCTCGGCGTCAACATCGCCCATTGCCCGGAATCGAACCTGAAGCTGGCCAGCGGCATCGCGCCGATCGCCAGGCTGATCGCCGCCGGAGCCAACGTGATGGTCGGCACTGATGGCCCGTCCAGCAACAACGATCTCGACCTTCTTGCCGAGATGCGCACAGCCTCGCTGCTGGCCAAGGGCACGTCCGGCGACCCCCGCGCGGTGCCAGCGGCGCAGGCGCTGAAGCTGGCCACGCTCAATGGCGCGAAGGCCCTGGGCCTGGATGCCGACATCGGCAGCCTGGTGGCCGGCAAGTCCGCCGATTTCATCGCCATCGATCTCAATCATCCATCGACGACGCCGGTCTACGACGTGATCTCGATCCTTGCCTACGCAGTGGGCCGCGATCAGGTCACCGATGTCTACGTCGCCGGCCGCGCGCTGATGCGTGATCGCCGGCTGCTGACGCTCGATGAACCGGCGGTGCTGGCGAAAGCGGCCGAGTGGCGAGAGAAGATCAGGCCCCGGACTTAGCTTTCTCGATCCGCTTGGCGTCCTGCCAGCGCGCTTCCATCTGCACGATGCGCTGCGGATCGCCGAGCGGCGGCAGGCTGTCGAGCTGGGCGGCAACGTGGCCGTAGCGGCGACGGAACTTGGCGTTCGCAGCCGTGAGTGCGGCAACCGGATCAAGCTGCAGATGACGAGCGATGTTGGCGATCATGAACAGCAGATCGCCGAGTTCTTCCTGACGATGCGCCGCATTGTCTGCCTCGCGCAGTTCCGCGATTTCCTCGGCCAGCTTGTCCCAGAGACCTTGCGGATCGTCCCAGTCGAAACCCTGTGCGGCGGCATCAGCCTGCAGCTGCAGGGCGTCGGCGAATGGCTCGGCTTTCGGCTCGCTCATCCGTGGCCGAACTGCTCGCGCAGGTTCCACAGGATGCCGGCGGTCGCACCCCAGATCGCGTGCTCGCCGAACTTCAGTTCGAGGAACGGCATGGTCACGCCGATGCGGGTCATTTCCTTGCGCTCGAAGCGGTTGTCGCCGGTGATCCAGTCCAACGGCAGCTCGAAGGCTTCAGCGACCTCGCCCGGTTCCGGCGCGGCGACGAAATCGGCCTCGATGTAGCCGACCACCGGGGTGATCCGATAGCCGGTGATCGTCGGGTAATCGTCGAGGTAGCCGATCACCTGCACCGATGACGGCGGCAGGCCCACTTCCTCATGCGCTTCGCGCAGCGCCGCCGCGGCAAGGCTGACATCGCCGGCATCGCGACGGCCGCCGGGGAAACTGATCTGGCCCTTGTGCTGGCGCAGATGATCGGCGCGCTTGGTCAGCAGCACGGTGTGGCCGTGCGGGCGGCGGATGATCGGCACCAGCACCGCCGCCGGCTTGAGCAGCGCGACGGCGCTTTCGCTGAGCAGGTAATCGAGCTTCAGCGGCAGATCGAGACGCGCGACCGGCCGCTGCACCTCGTTGCTGCCGGCCAGCCGGGCCCGGAGTTTTTCGACGGCCGCCGCCTGCATCTAAAGGCCGCCGGACAAATCGTTGATGATGTCCTCGACATTCTCGAGCCCCACCGCGACCCGCACCAGGCCTTCGGTGATGCCCGCCAGCTTGCGGGCTTCCGCGGAGATGCGGCCGTGGGTGGTGGTCGCCGGATGGGTGATCGTGGTCCGGGTGTCACCGAGATTGGCGGTGATCGACAGCATCTGCACCGAATCGATGACCTTCCAGGCGGCTTCACGGCCACCCTCGACCTCGAACGAGACGATGCCGCCGAAGCCGGTGATGCCGCCCGGACTTAACCGCAGATGCTGACGCTTGGCCAGTTCGTGATGCGGATGGCTGGCGAGGCCGGGATGGAACACCCGGCGGATGCCCTTCTGGGCTTCCAGCCACTGCGCCAATGCCAGTGCCGATTCGCAGTGCGCGCGCATCCGCAGGCCCAGGGTCTCCAGGCCTTTCAGGAATACCCAGGCGTTGAACGGACTCATGCTCGGCCCGGCGGTGCGCATGAAGCCGAACACCTCCTTGCCGACCCGCTGGGCATCGCCGACCACCGCGCCACCCATGCAGCGGCCCTGGCCATCGAGATACTTGGTCGCCGAGTGGACGACCAGATCGGCACCGAGCTTCAGCGGCTGCTGCAGCACCGGCGACAGGAAGCAGTTGTCGACGCAGAGAATCGCACCGGCACCGTGGGCGATGTCGGCCAGCGCACGAATATCGGCGATCTCGGTCAGCGGGTTGTTCGGCGTCTCGACGAAGAACAGCTTGGTCGACGGACGCAGTGCCGCGCCCCAGGCGTTCAGATCACTGGGATCGACGAACGTGGTGTCGATGCCGAACTTGCCGAGCACGTTGTTGAACAGATTGATCGTGGCGCCGAACAGAGTCCGCGAGGCGATGATGTGATCACCGGCTTTCAGCAGCGCCATGCACATCGACAGGATCGCCGACATGCCGCTGGCCGTCGCCACGCAGGCGTCGCCGCCCTCCATCGCCGCCAGCCGTTCCTCGAACGCATGCACGGTGGGATTGGTGAAGCGCGAATAGACGTTGCCCTTCTTCTCGCCGGCAAACACCGCCGCCGCTTCGGCCGCGCTGGTGTAGACGAACGAAGAGGTCAGATGAAGCGCCGCCGAGTGCTCCATCTCCCCGGTACGCGGCTCGGCCGCGCGGATGCCGAGCGTCGAAGGGCCCCACTTGGTGAAATCGTTCATGCCGATGCGGTGATGCCGAGGAAACTGGCGGATTGGCCAGCACGCAAGTTTACCGCCGAATGATCTGCCTCGATCCTATTCAGCGGCTGATCGGCGGCCAATCAGGCTCGTGCTGCAGCAATGTCATTCATTGTTGATAATTGCCCGACGTTTCTCAGCTCAGCCCATGGCCCGCAAACCTGCACACGAACAGTTCGACACGCTGAAAGCAATCCAGGATTGCGCTTTCGACCTGTTCGGCCGCTATGGCTACGACGGTGTGTCGATCGGCGATATCTCGACCGCGGCCAAGCTTTCGAAAGGTGCGTTGTACTGGCATTACACGAGCAAGGAAGCGCTTTATCTGGCCTGCCTGCGCCGGCTGCACGCCCTGTTCGACAGCTACATTTTCGACGTGATGCGCGCCGAGGCCGATCCGGTGGCGGGCGTGCTGGCGCTGTTCAACGGCATCAGCCGATTGCTTCAGGACCCGCTGGTGCGCAATGGCATCGCCGGCTACTGGCTGATCCCTGACAGCCCCGATACCGCCGAACTCGCTGCCGGTCAGCGGGCTTTCGAGGCACGGTCGGTAGAGGTTATCCGCAGCGTGCTGGCGCGCGGCGTCGAACTGGGCCATTTCGATTTCGGCGACGATCTCGACGACATGTCGCGGGCGATCATCTCGATCGTCGAAGCCGTGGTGCTGCCGCTGCGCCATGCGACGCCGGAAGAGGTCCGCCGCACGCTCGGGGTGCTGGCCCGCACGCTGTTCCGTGCCTACGACAAGCGCGGCCTGCTGCCGCAGTTCTGAGGCAGCAATCCCGGGCGGGCGTCATCGCCACGCCGCGGGCTTGCGGCACAATCTGTCCAGCACACTTTTTCCACCCAGCCCCGAGGAGCAAGACCCATGGCCATGGATGTGATCGATTACAAGCTGTACGGCGAAGACATGCAGTTCGTCGAGATCGAACTGGACCCGAACGAAGCGGCGATCGGCGAGGCCGGCGCGATGATGTTCATGGAAGACGGCATCGTCATGGACACCATCTTCGGTGACGGCTCGCAGGCCAACAAAGGCTTCTGGGGTTCGCTGGCCGGCGCCGGCAAGCGCCTGGTGACCGGTGAAAGTCTGTTCACCACGGTGTTCGCCAATCAGGGCATGGGCAAGAAGAAGGTTGCCTTCGCGGCGCCCTACCCCGGCACCATCGTGCCGGTGCATCTGCCGGACGTCGGCGGCACGCTGATCTGCCAGAAGGATTCCTTCCTCTGCGCTGCGAAAGGTGTCTCGATCGGCATCGCCTTCCAGAAGCGGCTCGGTGTCGGCCTGTTCGGCGGCGAGGGCTTCATCATGCAGCGGCTCGACGGTGACGGCCTGGCCTTCATCCATGCCGGCGGTACCTTGTACGAGCGCACCCTGGCGCCGGGCGAAACCCTGCGAGTCGATACCGGCTGCATCGTCGCCATGCAGCCGAGCGTCAATTTCGACATCCAGTACGTCGGCAAGCTGAAGTCGGCACTGTTCTCAGGTGAAGGGCTGTTCTACGCCCTGCTGCAGGGCCCGGGACGGATCTGGCTGCAGTCGCTGCCGCTGTCGCGGATGGCCAACCGCATCGTCATGGCTGCACCGGCGATGGGCGGCCGCTCGCGCGACGAGGGTTCGCTGCTCGGCGGCGTCGGGGGTGGCCTGGTCGGCGGCGGTCTGCTCGGTGGCTTGCTGGGCAGTGACGAGTAAGCTGAACCGCAAGCTGCAACGCGCGGTCTGAAGCGCAGCGCCGTCCCATCCTGATCCCCGTCCCCCTGGAGTCACCGTGAATCCACCTCGCTCGCACCTGCTGGTGCCGCTGCTTCCCAGCCGCCCGTTTCTGGCCATCGGCCTGGCGCTGTCCGGCCTGATCGGCTGCTCCTCGCCATCCGTGCAGGCCGAACCGGCAGCCGCCAGCTCCGGCCCGAACGCCGCCGCAACGGCCACTGCCAACGGCAGCGCCAACTGCAAGGCGATCGGCGATTTCTATTGGGAAGTGGGTGACGGCAAGGGCACGGTGGTTTCGGGCTCGGTCGGTGACGAATACGCACCGAACAAGTCGATCAAGATCGCCTCGGCGTCGAAGTTCGTCTGGGGCGCCTACGTGCTCGAGAAGATCGGCAAGGACAAGCAGCCGGACGATCGCACCGTGCAGGCGCTGACCATGCGTTCCGGCCTGGTCAAGTTCAATCCGATTGCCTGTCTGCTGAGCCGCACGGCCGAGTCCTGCCTGACTTCGCGCAGCAATGGCGAACAGGATTCGTCGGCAGTCGGCAAGTTCTCGTACGGCGGTGGTCACGATCAGAAGCTGGCGATCGATCTCGGCCTGGGCGGTTACAGCGCCGCGCAGATGACCCAGGAAGTGCAGCGCTACCTCGGCGGCGATCTCGGCCTGGTCTACGACAAGCCACAGCCGGCCGGCGGCCTGGAAGGCACTCCGGCGGGTTATGCCGGCTTCCTGCGCAAGATCATCAACGGCCAGCTGCGGATGAAGGAATTCCTCGGCAAGGACGCCGTCTGCACCCTGCCTGGCAGCTGCCCAGGCGCGCTGACCAGCCCGGTCAAGGAAGCCTGGCACTACAGCCTGAACCACTGGGTGGAAGATGACCCGCGCACCGGCGACGGCAGTTTCTCGTCGCCCGGCCTGCTCGGTTTCTATCCCTGGATTTCCAAGGACAAGACCACCTACGGCATCGTCGCCCGCGAACAGCTGCGGGCCAATTCCTACTGGACCAGCGTCCAGTGCGGCCGTGACATCCGCAAGGCTTACTTCACAGGCAAGGCAGTTCAGTAAATAGCTACTGGCTGCGAACGACGCGCCGCTAACCCCGGCGCGTTTTTCGTTGAGCCACTGCTTGCGCCGCTATCATCGCGACGATCAACGAGGCGTCGCGATCGACGATGCCCGGCTAAGAGCTTGTTCGCGTTGGCGGACAAGCTCCCAAAGGGAGATGGCGTGAATCCAGGCAATCCGATGTCGCGACTGGCGCTGCGTTTCTGCGTCTGGTCGGAACGCTGGTTCCCGGATGCCTGGGTGTTCTCGGTCTCGGCGGTGCTGATCGTCTGCGTCGCCGCACTCGCGATCGGCGCCACGCCGGCAACAACGGTCAAGGCTTTCGGCGACGGTGCCTGGTCGCTGATCCCGTTCACGATGCAGGTCTGCTACGTGCTGATCGGCGGCCATGTGGTGGCGCTGTCGCCACCGGTTTCCCGGCTGATCGAGAAGCTCGCCGCGCAACCGAAGACCGGCCCCGGCGCGGTCGGCCTGGTGGCGATGACCTGCATGGCGCTGTCGCTGCTGCACTGGGCTTTGGGTTTCGTCGCCGCCGGCCTGCTGGTCCGGGCGCTGGCCAGGCGCAGCGAGCTGCCGATGGACTATCGCGCTGCCTCGGCGGCCGGCTATCTCGGCCTGGGCGCGGTCTGGGCTTTGGGCCTGTCGTCCACCGCCGCACAGTTCCAGGCCAATGCCGCGAGCATGAGCAAGGAACTGCTGGCGATCACCGGCGTCATCCCGTTCACGCAGACCATCTTCCTGTGGCAGTCGCTGCTGATGACCGTGGTCATCGTCGCGATGTCCTGGCTGATCGCCGTGCGCTCGGCACCGGCGCCGGCCCTGGCACAGACCGCCAGGCAGCTCGGCATCGATGTCTCGCTGCCGCAGCCAGCAGCGGCGCGCCAACTGCGGCCCGGCGAGCGGCCGGAGCACAGTCCCTGGCTGAACTGGGCGCTGGCGCTGCTCGGCCTTGCGTGGCTGTGGGGCGAGTTCGCCGCGCGTGGCTTCATCGCCGGCATCGCCAATCTGAACACCTACAACTTCCTGTTCCTGGTCATCGGCCTGCTGCTGCAGGGCACGCCGCGCCGCTTCCTCGATGCGGTGACCCACTCGGTGCCGTCGACGGCCGGGATCATGATCCAGTTCCCGCTGTACGCCGGCATCGCCATGGTGTTGACTGCCGCCAAAGCGCCGGACGGCGCGACCATCGCCAGCCATCTGTCGACCTTCTTCGCTGGTATCGCCACCCGGGAAAGCTTTCCGGCGGTGATCGGCCTGTACTCGGCGACGCTCGGCTTCTTCGTGCCTTCGGGCGGCGGCAAGTGGCTGATCGAAGCGCCATACGTGATGCAGGCGGCCAACGAGCTGAAGGTGCACCTGGGCTGGAGCGTGATGATCTACAACGCGGCGGAAGCGCTGCCGAATCTGATCAATCCGCTGTTCATGCTGCCGTTGCTCGGCATCGTCAAACTGAAAGTCCGCGACATCGTCGGCTACACCTTCCTGCAGTTCATCATCCATCTGCCGGTGGTGCTGTTGCTGCTATGGGCGCTGGGCCTGACCCTGGATTACCTGCCGCCCCAGTATCCGACAAACTTCCCTGAAGGACTCAAGCCATGAACGCAGTGCCGATGACGCCACGCGCCCGCTTCCGGGCGATCTTCAGCGGCTCGATCGGCAACCTCGTCGAGTATTACGACTGGTACGCGTATTCGGCGTTCGCGCTGTACTTCTCGAAAGCCTTCTTCCCGGGCAGCGATCCGACCGCCCAGTTGCTGAATACCGCTGGCATCTTCGCGCTCGGCTTCTTCATGCGGCCGCTCGGTGGCTGGCTGATGGGCAGCCTCGCCGACCGCAAGGGCCGCCGCGCGGCGATGCTGCTGTCGGTGCTGATGATGTGCGCCGGCTCGCTGACCATCGCGCTGACGCCGGGCTATGCGCAGATCGGCGTCGCCGCGCCGATCATCCTGGTCATCTGCCGGCTGGTGCAGGGACTGAGCCTTGGTGGCGAATACGGCATCTCGGCGACTTACCTCAGCGAAGTCGCCTCGAAGGAGCATCGCGGCTTCTGGTCGAGCTTCCAGTACGTGACCCTGATCCTCGGCCAGCTGACCGCGCTGGCGCTGCTGATCACACTGCAGCGCTGGCTGCTGACGCCGGCCGAACTGGACGCCTGGGGCTGGCGCATTCCATTCGTGATCGGTGGCCTGCTGGCCCTGGCGGCGCTGTGGCTGCGCCGCGGCCTGCATGAAACCGAAAGCTTCGCGAAACAGGCCGCGCCCGAACGCGCGCCGCTGCGTCGCCTGTTGCGGGAGCATCCACGTGAAGTACTGACCGTGGTCGGCCTGACCCTTGGCGGCACCTTGGCGTTCTACACCTACACGACCTACATGCAGAAGTTCCTGGTCAACACCGGCGGCTTCAGCAAGGACGACGCAACCCTGATCTCGGCGGCTGCGCTGACCGTCTACATGCTGCTGCAGCCAGTGTTCGGCGCGCTGTCAGACAAGGTCGGCCGCCGGCCGCTGCTGATCTTCTTCGGCATCGGCGGCAGTCTCGGTACCGTGCCGCTGCTCGGCGCGCTGGCCACGGCCGGCGACGCCTTCACTGCATTCGCGCTGATGCTGACCGGCCTGGTGATCGTCAGCGGCTATACGGCGGTCAACGCCATCGTCAAGGCGGAGCTGTTTCCGGTCGCCGTCCGCGCCCTCGGCGTTGGCCTGCCTTATGCATTGACGGTGTCGCTGTTCGGCGGCACGGCGGAGTACGTAGCGCTGTGGTTCAAGGGCATCGGCAGCGAGACCGGCTTCTACTGGTATGTCAGCGCGATGATCGCGGTTTCGCTCGCCGTCTATCTCCGTCTGCCGGAAACCCGCAACCGTTCGCGGCTCGATGCCGACTGAGACCCTGCGCGAGGCGGGAACAGTTCAGCCTCAATTCAGGAACGCTGCGTAGATTGACCCTCGCACCGTGCCGGAATCCGTCACGTCCATCCGAGGAACACCAGACATGAACACCAAGCTGACCGCGCTGTTGACTGCCATTGCCGTACTGGGTACTTCGACTGCCGCGCAGGCTGGCCGTCATGACGATGGCGTCGAGTACGCCGAGGTGGTCGATGCTCGTCCGATCTACCGTGATGTGCGCGTGACCGTGCCGCGTGAGGAATGCCGCGACGAACGAGTCGTCTATGACGATGGCTATCGCGGCGGCCGCAACAACGGCGGCGTTGGTGCGGTGCTCGGCGCGGTGGTCGGCGGCGTGGTCGGCAACCGTTTCGGCCAGGGCTCGGGCCGTGCGCTCGCCACCGCTGCCGGTGCCGTGGTCGGCGCCAGCGCCGGTGCCAGCATCGGCCGCAACAATGGTGGCGGCTATCGCGAGCCGAGCTATGGCTACGAGGAACGCTGCACCACGGTGCAGGATTCGCGCTACGAACAGCGTGTTGATGGCTATGACGTGCGTTATCGTTACCACGGTCGCATTTACGACACCCGTCTGCCATATGACCCGGGTGACCGTATCGCCGTCGAGGTCAACGTTCGCCCGGCGTCGTACTGATCGCTGACCGTCCCACTCCAGCCCGGAATCCATTGATGCGCGCCGCCCTCCTGATGATCGTGCTCGCTGCCGGAATGCTCGGCAGCGCGCCCGCGTCGGCGGATCGGCGCAATGGCTTGCGGCTCGATACGCCCTTCCTGGCGCCGGGCCGCGATAACCGGGACGAACAGCCGCGCGGTGGTCTGAGCCCGAACGAGGCCGCGCGCCAGGCGCAGAACCAGAATGGCGGCGGCCGCGTGCTCTCGGTGGAACCGAGCGGCAACGGCTATCGTGTGAAACTGCTGCGCGATGGCGAAGTCCGCGTCGTCTACGTTCAGTAGCACCCTCAACTTTCTTTCAGTCTGTTCGGAGCTGTCGATGCGTGCGCTCGTCGTCGAGGATGATCCCGCCCTGCGCGAGCAGGTTTGCCGCCACCTGAGCGACGAAGGCTATGCCGTCGATTCGGCTGCCGATGGCGAGCAGGGCCAGTACATGGCCGTCGAATATCCGCTCGATATCGCCATCATCGATCTCGGCCTGCCGAAGACGCCGGGCATCGCCATCATCAAGGCGGTGCGCAAGGCCGGCCGCAGCTATCCGATCCTGATCCTGACCGCCCGCGACGGCTGGCAGAGCAAGGTCGAAGGCCTTGAAGCCGGCGCTGACGATTACCTGGTCAAGCCTTTCCACAAGGAAGAGCTGCTGGCCCGCGCTCGGGCACTGGTCCGCCGCAGCGGCGGCTGGAGTTCGCCGCAACTGGAATCCGGCCCGATCATTCTGAATACCGCCTCGAAGACGGTGAGCCTCGGCGGCGCGGCGGTGGAAGTCACCGCCTACGAGTACCGGGTGCTCGAGTATCTGGTGATGCACGCCGGCGAAGTGGTGTCGAAATCGACCCTCACCGAGCACCTGTACAACGAGGACGAGGAACGCGATTCCAACGTCATCGAGGTGTTCATCCGCCGCCTGCGCACCAAGCTCGATCCGGACAACACCCTGAACCCGATCGCCACCCAGCGCGGCAGCGGTTACCGCTGGAACCTGCCGCGCGCGTGACGGCGGTCTGCCGGCGATGAAGTCGCTACGCACCCGCTTGCTGGTCGTTGCCACCCTGGTGCTGATGGGCTTCATGCTGCTCTGCGGCGCCGGTCTCGATCAGGCCTTCCGCGGCAGTGCGCTGCAGGCGCAGCGCGACAAGCAGCAGGGCATGATCTTCGCGCTGCTCGGCGCCGCCGATTCCAATGACCGCGATCAACTGACGATCAGCGTCGGCGCCCTGCCCGATCCACGCCTGACGCGCGTGCAATCCGGGCTTGAAGCGCTGATCTTCAACGCTTCCGGCAAGGTCATCTGGCGCAGTCCGAGCTTCGCCGGCAAGGTGCCGGAACTGCTGGCCCCGGATGTCGGCGCCAGCCTGTTCACCGAACTCGACGACCGCTTCGCCAGCACCTACGGCATCCGCTGGGTAAGCGACAACGGCGGCCTGCGCCTGTTCTCGGCCAAGCCGAAACCGCAGCGCTACACCGTCGCGGTGATGGAAGACAAGAACGACTACAACGTCCAGCTGCATGCCTTCCGCAACCTGCTGTGGATCTGGCTGGGCGGCGCCAGCTTCGCGCTGATCATCGTTCAGGTACTGGTGCTCGGCTGGGGCCTGTCGCCGCTGCGCAAGCTGGTGCGCGAACTACGCGGCGTCGAATCCGGCCAGCAGTCACGCATCGACGCGGTCTATCCAACCGAGCTGACGCCGCTCGCCGAAGGCCTGAACACGATGATCGCCGCCGAGCGCAATCAGCAGCAGCGCTACCGCAATGCGCTCGACGATCTCGCCCATTCGCTGAAGACGCCGCTGGCCGTTTTGCGTGGTCTGGTCGATGACCGGACCCTGGCGACCGATGCCCGCGACAAGCTGCGCGATCCGGTCGATCGCATGCAGGAAATCACCAATCACCAGCTGCGCAAGGCTGCCGCCGCCGGGCGCCGGACCCTCGCCGAACCGGTGGCGATCAAGCCGCTGGCCGACAAGATTGCCGGCGCATTGGCCAAGGTCTACGCAGCGAAGTCGCTGCGCTTCACGATCGATGTACCCGATTCCTTGCGCGTGCGCGCCGACGAGGGCGATCTCTACGAGCTGATCGGCAACCTGCTCGACAACGCCTCGAAGTTCGCCCGCACCGAAGTCCGCCTGACGGTGACGATCCAGCAGCGGATGCTGACCTTGCTGATCGACGACGATGGCCCCGGCTTCCCGGACGATGCCGACAAGCTGCTCAGTCGCGGCGTCCGTGCCGACAGCCTGACGCCAGGCCAGGGCATCGGCCTCGGTGCCGCGGCCGAGCTGGTCAAGCTTTACGACGGCAGCATCGCGCTCGGAAAGGCCGAAACGCTCGGCGGTGCGCGCGTGACGGTGACACTGTCGGTTTAGATCCGGCGTGGCCGCTTCGGCTGCGCGAGGCCGTTGACGATCGCATCGAAAGCTTCGTCCACGGTCTCTGCCATCACCAGCGAATCGACATCGGCGCGCGACACCAGACCGCGCTCGACCAGACGCTCGAAGTTCACCAGTCCGTCCCAGAACTCCTTGCCGAACAGCACCACCGGCATTGGCCGCGCCTTGCCGGTCTGGGTCAGGGTCAAGGCTTCGAACAGCTCGTCGAGCGTGCCGAAACCGCCCGGGAACACGACGAAGGCTTCCGCGACGTTCATGAACCAGAACTTGCGCATGAAGAAGTAGTGGAATTCGTAGGAGTGGTCATCCTTCACGAACGGATTGATGTGCTGCTCGAACGGCAGCGAGATGTTGAAGCCGATGTTCAGATTGCGATCGACCCGCGCGCCGCCTTCGTGGCCGGCCTCCATGATCCCGGGACCACCGCCGGTACACAGGAAGTAGCGCTCGTCGCCCTGATGATTGTCCGTGGTCCAGCGGGCGAAGCGCTCGGCGAGATCGGCGGCCAGGGCGTAGTAATCAGGCGTCGAACTCGCACCTGCCGCCGGTTGCAGACGCCGCGTGCGTGCCGAGCCGAACAGGATGATCGCCCGCTTGACGCCGGCGGCTTCAAGACGCT
Organism: Nevskia ramosa DSM 11499; assembly: GCF_000420645.1. Taxonomy (NCBI): domain Bacteria; kingdom Pseudomonadati; phylum Pseudomonadota; class Gammaproteobacteria; order Nevskiales; family Nevskiaceae; genus Nevskia; species Nevskia ramosa. The sequence goes on from NZ_ATVI01000007.1 coordinate 299,980, forward strand.
GCTTCGGCTCCAGGTACTCGC